>CAMHMO010000003.1 GCA_946186275.1 uncultured Verrucomicrobiota bacterium | reverse complement strand
AGGAATTTCGCTACCTTAGGACCGTTATAGTTACGGCCGACATTCACGGGGGCTTAGTCCGAAAGCTTGCACCTTCGGGTTTCACCTTTCCGCATTGGTCACATGTCACTCCCTATACATCGTCTTACGACTTGGCAGAGAGCTGTGTTTTTGCTAAACAGTCGGTAGGGCCTCTTCACTCTGACTCCGTAAAGGAGTATCCTTTCTACCTAAGATACAGGACTAATTTGCCGAGTTCCTTAGGGAGATTTAGCTCACGCGCCTTAGAATATTCATCTCGAACACCTGTGTCGGTTTCCGGTACGGGTTACCTATAAACTCTTCATGAAACTTTTCTCGGAAATATGACATCCCTCACTCCGCCTTGGCCGAAGCCGCAACGACCCGTCGTAACCCAACCTTAATGCGGAACGGATTTACCTGCCCCGCAGTCCGTTACTTGGACGTACACTTTCGATCGTACGCTGAAGTAGCCGCTTTCGTCATTCCCTGAATGATAACGCTTATAAATAAGTACTGAAATATTAATCAGTTGTGCATCGATTACGCCTTACGGCCTCACCTTAGCTCCCGACTAACCCCGGGGGGACGAACCTTCCCCGGGAAACCTTGTCCTTTCGGCGACGGGGATTTCCACCCCGTTTATCGTTACTCATGTCCGGATTCTCACTTCCAAATCGTCCATCCTCGCTTCCGCTCGAACTTCATCCTACGTTGGAACGCTCTTCTACCGCTCGCTTACGCGAACCTGCGACTTCGGTATATGACTTAGTCCCGATCTTCTTCGGCGCAAATTCACTTGATAGGTCAGCTGTTACGCACTGTTTAAATGATGGCTGCCTCTAAGCCAACATCCCTATTGTCTGTGTAAATTCACCTCCTTAAAACCACTTAGTCATATTTAGGGACCTTAATCGACAATCATGGGCTCTTCCCCTTTCGGCAATGAAGCTTATCCCCCACTGCCTGACTCCTGTACAGTACACATCGGTATTCGGAGTTTGATAAGAGTTGGTACCCTGGTGTGGGCCCTCGGCTTTTCAGTGCTCTACCCCCGATGTTTAACGTACAAGGCTATACCTCAATATATTTCGAAGAGAACCAGCTATCACGGAATTTGATTAGTCTTTCGCTCCGACCCACAGCTCATCCAGATGTTTCTCAAGACAAGTTAGTTCGGCCCTCCGCTTTGTTTTACCAAAGTTTCAGCCTGGCCATGGGTAGATCATCTCCGCTTCGGGTCTGTTGCCTACGACTGGACGCCCTGTTCAGACTCGCTTTCGCTTCGCCTCCGGACCGTAAATCCTTAAGCTTGCCGTAGACAATAACTCCCGGACCCATAATGCAAAAGGTACGCCGTCACCCCATAAAGAGGCTCCGACCGCTTATAGGCAATTGGTTTCAGTTTCTGTTTCACTCCCCTAACAGGGGTTCTTTTCACCTTTCCCTCACAGTACTTGTTCACTATCGGTCGACAGGTAGTATTTAGCCTTACGCAGTAGTTTGCGCAGATTCACACAAGGTTCCACTTATCTCGTGCTACTCAGGATACCCGCTCCTCGGGTTGCGAATTTCGCTCACGGGGCTGTCACCCTCTTTGGCTCAACTTTCCAAAAGTATTAAGCTATTCGCTTCCCTCGTTATCGCAGGTCCTACAACCCCGTCGGGATAAATCCCGCGGTTTAGGCTTCTCCCCTTTCGCTCGCCGCTACTCAGAGAATCGCATTCGCTTTCTTCTCCTCTGCTTACTTGGATGTTTCGTTTCAGCAGGTTCACCGTTTGACACTATGAATTCATGCCAAACTGCTCGGTCATTACACCGAGCGGGTTTCCCCATTCGGATATTCCCGGATCACAGCCTACTTCCGGCTCCCCGAGACTTTTCGCAGGTAGTCACGTCCTTCATCGCCTTCTGTCACCAAGGCATCCGCCGATTGCCCTTTCCTTATTTATGTTCTTAAATATTCTCTAGCTATTGTAGTTTTCCACAATATTCATTAAACTGTCAAAGATCAAAAAGTGTCCTGGTGGGCCCGGATGGACTTGAACCATCGACCCCGCGCTTATCAAGCGCGTGCTCTAACCGACTGAGCTACGAGCCCTCACCATCTGGTGGAGTCGATCGGTTTCGAACCGACGACCTCCTGCATGCAAAGCAGGCGCTCTACCAGTTGAGCTACGACCCCAAAGCCGCTCTCAACATCGCTTTTTTTCGCCCCGTTGTCAAGCACCATCGTTCCGGGAAATTACTTTGCGCATTATTCAGGAAAAACCGTCGATCTGATTCGGCCGACATTTCTGCCTCCGAAGTACTCCATAGAAAGGAGGTGATCCAGCCGCAGGTTCCCCTACGGCTACCTTGTTACGACTTAGTCCCAATCACCCGCCTTACCTTAGGACGCCGCCCCCTTGCGGTTGGCTGAGCGTACTTTGGGCAAAACAGGCTTTCATGACTTGACGGGCGGTGTGTACAAGACCCGGGAACGTATTCACGGTACCGTAGCTGATATACCATTACTAGCGATTCCGACTTCATGAAGTCGAATTGCAGACTTCAATCCGAACTGAGCCCGGCTTTGAGGATTTGCTCCGTCTCGCGACATCGCATCCCTTTGTACCGAGCATTGTAGCACGTGTGCAGCCCAAGACGTAAGGGCCATACTGACTTGACGTCATCCCCACCTTCCCACTTTGAAAGTTTGTCTCCTTATAGTTCCCGCCGTTACGCGCTGGCAAATAAGGACAAGGGTTGCGCTCGTTGCCGGACTTAACCGAACATCTCACGACACGAGCTGACGACAGCCATGCAGCACCTGTGTAAAGGTCCCGAAGGAAGAGGCACTTTCATACCCTGTCCTCTACATGTCAAGTCTTGGTAAGGTTCTTCGCGTTGCATCGAATTAAGCCACATGCTCCACCGCTTGTGCGGGTCCCCGTCAATTCCTTTAAGTTTTAGCCTTGCGGCCGTAGTCCTCAGGCGGTACACTTATCACGTTAGCTTGGATCCCGATACGATCGACATACCGAAACCTAGTGTACAATGTTGACGGCGTGGACTACAAGGGTATCTAATCCTTTTCGCTCCCCACGCTTTCGTGCCTGAGCGTCAGTATTCGTCCAGTAAGCTGCCTTCGCCTTTGGTGTTCTTCCGTATATCTACGCATTTCACTGCTACTCACGGAATTCCGCTTACCCATCCGATACTCAAGTCATGCAGTTTCGAGTCCTCACGATGACTAAGTCACCGACTTCCAAACTCGACACACATAACCGCCTGCGCACCCTTTACGCCCAGTAATTCCGAGTAACGCTCGCAGTCTCCGTATTACCGCGGCTGCTGGCACGGAGTTTGCCACTGCTTCCTCTTCGGCTTAACTCAAAATCGATTCTTCACCGACCTTTTGCTCACCAATGACAGGAGTTTACAATCCGAAGACCTTCATCCTCCACGCGACGTCGCACCATCAGGCTTTCGCCCATTGTGAATGATTCGAAACTGCTGCCACCCGTAGGTGTTTGGACCGTATCTCAGTTCCAATGTGGCCGTCCATCCTCTCAGACCGGCTACCCGTCTTAGCCTTGGTGGTCTTTCACACCACCAACAAGCTGATAGGCCGCAAGCCCCTCCTTAAGCGCCATCACAAACCTTTCAAACCTCTTCCATGCGGAAGAATTTGATATCGGGCATTATCTCAATTTTCATCAAGCTATTCCCGTCTTAAGGGCAGGTTACTTACGTGTTACGCACCCGTTTGCCGCTTTCCGGTACCCGAAGGCACCTTCTCGCTCGACTTGCATGTCTTAGCCACGTCGCCAGCGTTCACTCTGAGCCAGGATCAAACTCTCCGTACAAAATTATCGCTAACATCGTACAGAGCTTTCCCTGCTCTTGTTTACGTTATTTAATTACTCAGTTTTTTCTGAGGGTTGTCCTTTTCAAAAAAAGAACTTCCTTAAAAGTTTATTCGGTTTTCCCGAACAATGCACAAAGTAAATTTCAAAGAACGACATTGTTATCTGACCGTTTTTCTTTTCATCCGTCAAGCGATTTCTTTCAACCCTTAACTCCGAAAAACTTTCAAAGTAACAACACTTTTATGTGAAAACATTACCATGATTGCGTCAAGTGCTTTTTTTAAAAAAAATTAAAAAAATTTAACTTTTATAAAAACTCGACCGTCGGACGGGTCGCGGCAACGTTCAGCCGACGCAGATTTTTCCGCTGTTGAGGCGACAAAGAGCGTAAAATCGAACGCAGTTTCGCCAACGCCGCCTCCGGTTGTTCGATCGGGAAAATAAGCGTCCAAGTGCCGCCGATGTCGAATTCAATGCTTTGCCACTTTTTTTTCAAAAACGGGTCAAAGTGCCTTAACGAAAGTTTTTTTATCGCCTGAAAAACATCGGGCGCATTTGAATTCAAAAATTGCAACAGCCGAAAAACGCTCCGAAAACCGACAATTTTCCCATCCTTCATCAGTGTTTTCGGGACATCCGCCACTGTCGGATACCCTGCGAGTTGTTGTCTGCCGTATTGAAGCGGTTCAAAAATCACGCCCTCCTCCGAAACCAGCCCGACGCTTCGTTTTCCGTTTTTGGACAAAAGCACCTTCGCGCACGGTTGATGCTCTTTCACTTGAATACGCAGAGCATTCGGAAATTCGCGCGCGATGTGAACCGATTTAACCTGCCTTTGTTGCAAACAACGCCGTTGCAGAGCTTTTAAATCGACCGCCATTAACCCCTCGCCGAACGGCACTTTAACGTTCGCAAGAAACCAATTTTTCTGCAAAACGCCGTCGGTAGAGAAAAAAACCTGCTCCAAAGGCTGAATAATGTCTGTTTTTTCAATCGTCCGCCACAGACCGAAGCAGATGACCACAATAAGACCCAGAAGAATTCCCGCGCGCAACAGCACCTTTCGCACGCGCTGCCGTGTCCAACGCGGCTTTTGCTGCAGAGATTTCCAGGAAGGATCGTGCTTTTTCTTCAAGAATGTTCGTCCCGTGCCTTTTAGAATTTAACCCAAAACAAGAGCTTTTTTAAAGAAAAGATACGTCACATCCCATCGCACGTAACAAAAAATGCCCGATTTTCACGAAAAAGACTTGCCGCTTCGTTCACAGGCACCGTCGACCAATCGTTTAAGTAAGGCTTCAAACGTAATTCCGACACACGCGGCACTTTTCGGTAACAGACTCTGATCTGTCATACCAGGGATGGTATTTATCTCCAAAAACCAAACATCCCCGTTGGTATCCATAATAAAATCCACGCGACCGAAATCCCGACAACCGGCTACTTTGAAAAAAATCTCCGAAAACCGTCGCAACCGTTCCGCAACCGTATCTTCGAGCAACGCCGGGAAAATATATTCGCAGGCACCCTCCGTGTATTTGTTGTGATAATCGTAGAACCCCTCTTTCGGGCAAATTTCACCGACGCCGAGCGCTTTTCCGTGCAACAGCCCGACCGTCAGTTCACGACCGCGCACATACGGCTCAATCATCCAATGCCCCTCTTTTACATCCGCCCAAGCCGTACATAAAGCATCGAAATTTTCACAAAGATGCACGCCGATACTGCTGCCTTTATCGGTCGGTTTCAGGACAAACGCCGTAGTTTTAAGCGTTTTTTCGAGCATTTCTCTGTTTAAAGCCTGCCTGATCGTTAACTCAACCGCCGGCAACACCGACAAGCCCTTCCCGGCGGCTAAATGTTTGCTCCGAATTTTATCCATGCACAACGCACTCGCCTTCGCATCACTGCCGATGTACGTAAAATTTCTTTCCTCCAACAACGCCTGCAATCGGCCGTCTTCGCCGAAATCCCCGTGTATCAGCGGAAAAATCAAATCCGTTTCGGGATTTAACTCCTGCGGCAATGTGTTTTCATCCAATCGCAACAATCGCGTCGGATACATCTTTTTTAACGCTTCAAACACGGGTTCCGCCGAATGCAATGAAACATCGCGCTCACCGCTCTGACCGCCACACAAAATAACAATTTTCTCAAAATGCTTCATAAAAACTCACAAAAATTCGTCCCAACTTTTTCCTAAAATACGAACTTCGGGCTCCAACCAAACGCCGCTTCGTTCGTGCACCATCGTTCGCAGGGATTTTACCAAACGAATGACATCTTCAAACCGACCGTTGCCGTTATTGATGATAAAATTCGCATGTTGTGAGGAAACAAAAATCTCCCCTACTCTTTTTCCTTTTACTCCGCATTGATCCAACAGTTGTCCTGCCGAACAAGATGGAGGGTTCTTGAAAAAACAACCGAGCGTTTTGCCTTTCGGCTGGGATTGTTCGCGCTTCTTCCGCAATTCCGCACGCCGTTGCCGAATAACCTCTGCCGTTGAAGAGTATCCTTTCAAAAGTGCCGACACAATCACGCCGTTTTGGAAGGTTTCGCAACAGCGATAACCGTAATTTAACTCCGAATGCGCGCTGACGCGAACCTCGCTGTTTTCATCGATCCAAACAACCTGCTCGGCGACATCCAAAATCCCCTGTCCGCCCGTCCCGGCATTCACCGCCAACGCCCCGCCGACGGTCCCTGGGATGCCGTCCAAAAACTCGAAACCACCGACACCGCGCGCTTCCGTCGCATCCAAAAACGCCTGCATACCTGTCCCGCAACCGACATGTACGTAAAGGACTTCCGAAGTTTCATTGTCCGTTCTTGAAATAGGAACTTCCAAAAAATTTATAATCTCTTCCTCGGAGGCGTTCGGGAGCACTGCCTCCGATCCGAACGTGCAAAAATTCCAACACTCTTCATTCATTCGCACTACCACACCGTCGATGCAATTTTCGGGAATAAGAACGTTCGAACCGCCGCCCAACGGGAAAATGACCAAGCCGATCCGACGACACTCGCGCAATAAGGTTTGCAATTCGTGCAGGCTTCGCGGTTCGCAAACAAACAATGCCGAACCGCCGATGCCCATGAGGGAAGCATTCCGAAGCGATACGTTCGTTTCCAAAACCACACCGCGTGTTGCGAAAAATTCCGCAACCGCCTGCGTCCATTGTTCAACCCACCGACGAGCATATCGATCAATTTTCCCGGCTCCGACAAACGCAATCGTCGTCGGATGTTCGCATATCACGTAATCTTCGGGTTTCAGTTGTTCCGACGGTTGCGCATTCGGAAGCGCATCCAAAAGCGTTTTTTCATTGCAATCCACCGCCTCAAACGCTTCGTACAGCGGATGAATATACACCTTCGGGCAACGTTTCAGTTCGCGCACAAAACCGTCAAAGTAGCATTTCAGACGGGATGCGCGATGCGGCTCAAACGCCACAACCAAATCTGTTTTTTCTTCCTCCAACACCCACAACAGTTCCTTCAACTCGCTCGGATGATGGGCGTAATCCGACAGAACCTTCAAGTGCGAAGTCTGTAATAAAACCTCCTGTCGCCGTTTAACGCCTTGGAAGGAAGCAATATCCGATGCGGTCGCCGTTTGTCCCGTCAGATAACAAAACGCAACGCCCGCCGCCGTCGCATCAAACTCCAAAAATGTCGACGCGGACGGGATTTGAAGCCGTTCGGCATGGAACAACGGGAAATTTTCGTTGGAAATCACGCATTTTTTTGTTCGCAATGCCAAATTTTCAAATACCTTTCGGTACGCTTCCGCAGTTTGATAACGGCGCGGATGATCCCAATCGGTATTGAGAATAACGGTTACGTCGGGCGAAAAATCCTCAATCGTGCCGTCGCTTTCGTCCAGCTCTAAGAGCGTCCAAACGTTTTCATACTTCCCGCAACCGACTTCATACGCATTGCCCTGAAATTCCGCACCACCAAGGTAATTAACAGGGATATCGTGTTGTCTAAAAAAGTGAATTAAATACGCGATCGTTGTCGATTTTCCGTGACTGCCGCAGATCGCACACAAACGTTCGTTTTTTAAGACTTGCGCGATAAATGTACCGCGCGGCATACAGGAGCAAACGCTTTGTGCCGCTCTCCGCAACGCATTACCTTCGTCAACAGCGGACGAATAAATACACACATCGCAACCGACGGGAACCGTTTTCTGCCAACGTACAAAGGATAATTGTTTTCTCCGCTCCTCCGTCGCGAAATCATCCCACCCGAAGACCGCATAGCCTTTATCGACGAGGAAGCGCGCCAGCGGAGCCATTCCCATCCCGCCGACACCCAATAAATACACATACGGCGGCTTATTGGTTTCCACGGTTTTATTATATGATTTTCATTGCGGAACATTCACGCCTTTTTTGTCGAAAACCGCCTCCGTATTATATTAAGAAAGCAAGATAAAGTGTTGCGGGTGTTTAGCTTTTTGTAAGAAGACAGACTATTTTGCTTCAAAAATAACACCTTTTACACAAAATTCGCCGTATTCTACCGACGACATACTGCGTTTATTTTTGAAAAACACCGATTTTTCGGAACAACATAAAAGCAACCGTAAAAACTTCATACATTACCGCCTTCGGATTAAAAAAAACGACCTTTTCGGACGACAGACGATTAAGCTATATCAAAATGCATACCGCTAATCTCAAGAAACGAATACTAACCCTTTACTTTAAACGAAAAACAAACGGCACCGAACCCTCGAACGGCAACAAAGACGACAAAAGGCCAAACGAAAACCACATACTTTTGACAATCGGGAAGCAACGCCGACCTTCTCGGATAAAAATCAAACCCTACCCCGGCACCTTCGCTACAATTCTTCCGATGTCCATCACGTTTTGCGCAATTTCAACTCCTGCCGTCTGTAAGGCGTTAATCTTCGAAAGTGCCGTACCGGTATTGCCCGCAACCATCGCGCCGGCATGTCCCATACGCTTACCTTCGGGTGTACGACGACCGGCAATATAACCGACCACAGGCTTCCGTACGTTTTGCCGAATAAATTCCGCAGCAACTTCCTCCGCGTTGCCGCCGATTTCCCCGATTAAAACAATCACCTCTGTCTGCGGATCGTCATCGAAAGCCTTTAAAACATCAATAAAAGATGTTCCGACGACAGGATCGCCGCCGATACCGACACACGTCGACTGCCCGTAACCGAGGGACGTCAGTTGATAAATCGCTTCAAACAGCAACGTTCCCGAGCGCGAAACAATGCCGACGGAACCTTCTTTGCAAATTTCGTTCGGAATAATCCCGACTTTACACTTGCCGGGCGCAATTAACCCGGGACCGTTGGGACCGATAAGACGCGTTTTGCTTCCGACCAAATAACGGCGAATGCGCAACATATCGTGAACGGGCAGTCCCTCAGTGAGGCAAACAATGAGCCGGATTTCCGCATCGATCGCCTCCAAAATCGCATCCGTTGCGTGCGGTGCCGGCACCGCGATAAACGAAACATTCGGCTGAACCGCCTTACACGCTTCGGCGACCGTATTAAAGACGGGAATGTTGCCGTGAACAACTTCGCCGCCCTTGCCGGGCGTGACTCCGCCGACAATTTGCGTTCCGTACGCCAGGCAACTCGCCGAATGCATCATCCCGGCATGCCCCGTAATCCCCTGCACAAGCACGCGCGACGTTTGATCGATCCAAATACTCATAAGGCTGCTTTCGTTTCCCGAAGGATGGCTTTCGCCGCCGTCGTTAAATCTTCCGTCGCAATAGCCGATAAACCGCTTCGTTTCAGTAACGTTAAACCTTCGTTTTTATGGTTTCCCATGAGACGCATTACGCACGGCACGCGAAGCGCAACCGTTTCCGTCACCGAAATCAGCCCCTGCACCACGCGGTCGCACGGCAACGTACCGCCGAAAATGTTAACAAACACACCGCGGGTTTTCGGATGTTTCAGCAGAATACGGAACCCTGCCTCGATTTGTTCCGCGGAAGCCGTATCGCCGATATCCAGAAAATTCGCTGCCTTCCCGCCCAAGGCATCCAATAAATCGAGGGTCGCCATTCCCAATCCGGCTCCGTTCGCCAGGCAGGCAATATCACCGTCCAATGCCACGTAGTTGTGAATACCGACGGATTTCGCTTCGGCTTCCGTCGGCTCGGCTTCGTTCGGATCGTCGAAAGAGGCAAAATTCTCATGCCGAAAGCGCGCATTGTCGTCCAACTGCATTTTACAGTCCAACGCCGACAAATGCCCGTCCTGCGTCAAAACCAAAGGATTGATTTCAATGAGATACGCATCGGAGGCAGCAAACGCACGGTAAAGGTTCAGCAATAACTCGACGCATTCGTTAAACGCCCCGCCGCTCAGTTGAAACAAACACGCCACCCGCCGCGCCTGAAATGCCTGCAAGCCCAAAAGCGGATCAACGGGAAACATTAAAACCTTCTCGGGATGCGTTTGCGCGACCGTTTCGACGTCGCAACCGCCGCTGTCGGACGCCATCAACACGGGACATTGCCGATCGCGGTCGATGAGAAGGGAAAGATAAAATTCGCGCGCAACGGCAACGGTTTCCGTTACATAAACCTTATGAACAATCTTTCCGTCGGTACCTGTCTGGTTCGTCATCAGCGTCTTGCCGAACATACCCACCGCCGCTTCCGACGCATGCTCCGTTTCAACCAACCGCACGCCCGATGTACCGTTCTCCTTAAAATGTCCTTTTCCGCGACCGCCGGCATGAATTTGAGCTTTTACGACAACTTTTGAATGGTTTTCGAACGCCCGCAAAGCCGCCGCAATCGCAGAGGACGTATTTTCTTCGATACAAACTCCGAACGGAACGGATATATGAAAGGATTTTAAGAGCTCTTTTGCCCGATACTCGTGTACGTTCATCCTAATCGTATTGTCGGCGCAGGCTCGCGGATAAGATACCCAGACTTTCGCGATATTTGGTTACCGTCCGTCGGGCAACGTTCACCTGCTCCTTCGCCAGCAACGTCGCGATTTGTTGATCGCTCAACGGACTGCGTCGATCTTCGTCTTCCACAATCCGCTTAATGCGTTGCCTGACAACACTGTTAGAAATACGGCTCCCGGAAGCATTCCGCAAGCCTTTTGTAAAAAAGTACTTAAAGCCGAACACGCCGAACGGCGTATCGATATACTTGTTGGCGGTTGCGCGGCTGACGGTGGTTTCGTGGATGCCCAAATCGTCCGCCAGCATCTGCATGGTTAAAGGCTTCAAATGCGCCGCGCCGCGCTCAAAAAAACCCATCTGCCGTCGTAACAGTGTGCGCACAATATCCTCTATCGTTTTTTGCCGTTGAAAAATTGCGCGAATAAAAAACTGCCCGGCACGCATTTTGAGGCGCAGGTACGAACGTTCGGAAGACTTCAGGTTTTTCGCCAGCAACAGTTTGCAATCGCTCCCGATGCGCAAATTCGGGATGTATTGATGGTTGAGTTCCACCACCCATTCGTTGAATTGATTTTTATAAATTTTTACGTCGGGAATAACGGTATGCGTCGGTTTAGACGCAAACGCACTGCCGGGCGCGGGATTGAGCGTTGCAATATCGTTGCGAACGGCACTTTGGATATCTTTAACCGTCACTGAACATGCTTCCGCAATTTCAACCCACTTATTATGTATCAGTTCATCGTAATGTTCCGATAAAATCTTAAACGCCAACGACTGTTCCTTATTTTGATGCTTCAATTGCACCAATAAGCTCGACACCGTATCTTTACACCCGACGCCGATCGGATCCAGCGATTGCACGATCGCCAATGCCTTCGTAATCTGTCCAACGTCGGACGCGGTCTGCCGCGCCAATTCCTCGTCGGACAGCTCCAAAAATCCTTTTTCGTTCAGACTGCCGATAACAAACTCAACGACTTCGCGCAGTTTCTTCGGCAGATCCATACAGCCGACCTGTTCCGACAAATGCTCCTGCAGCGTCTCCTCCGACGTCAGCGACGCCATCATGAACTCATGATGTTTCACGGCTTCGGAACGGTCGGCGTTGTGCTCGAAACCGCCGCCGTACGTCTCAAATACATCACCCTGTTTCCCGGCAACCTCCGGCATCGTCGGCACTTCCTCCAAAGCGGGATTGGTCGACATTTCTTCGCGGATCATCTCGCGCAAATCCAACGCGGACACCTGCAAAATCTTCAACGACTGCCGCAGCTGCGGCGCCAAAATCTGCGCCTGCGTCTGGAGCTGTCGAAGTTGTGCCATGGGTGTATTTATTGTAAGCGACAACCGACCAAACGGGAAGGGCTTTTCGTGTTTTGTTGCCCTCTGTGCAAAGGAAAGAGCCGCTCATCCGCTCCCGTTGTCGCGTTCAAAAAGCTTGACCTTCAGCGCGGTTTTTTGACAATGAGTTCATATGGCGGATAAGGCAAATAAGTTCCCGGAGAACGTTCGCGGCAGGTTTTATATCGACAATCAGTGCATCGGATGCGCGCGCTGTCAATACGATGCGCCGGAATTTTTCGGTGCCCGCGACGATGGACTTTCCTACGTGAAAAAGCAACCGACCACCGAGCAGGAAATTCAAACCTGCACGGAGGAAATGGATTATTGCCCCGTCAATGCCATCGGAAACGACGGCGATCAGGCTTGATGCAGTGCAGGTGCCGCGTTTTGCGCATTTTAAGAGATTTTTTGTTTTTTCCGTCCTTTGTTGGCGGTAACGGCAGTTAGAAGGACGATTAGCTCAGCTGGTTAGAGCGTCCGGTTTACATCCGGCAGGTCGCAGGTTCGAGTCCTGCATCGTCCACCAGAGGAAGATTTTAGGAACGTTCCGTGCGGGCATCCGTTTGGCGGTGTTATGTTTCCCAGCTGAGGTTCTTTTGCTTCAGAGCGTTGCAATTGCAACCTTAAAGTATTTTTCACGCAACGCCACTTGCAAAAAAAGTATTTTCATGACCTGAAAAGAGTATAAAATAGGGAAAATATCCGTTGATATTCATTGACGAGGTGTGGCGATCGCTACGGAATTAGGCAGGAGCCGGGATGAGCGTTGTAATCAACGCTCATCCCGGCTCCTGCCTAAAAAAACGCGGAAGTTTGGATATAGAAAGAGAAGGACTGAGATGGAACAGCAACAACCGGATTATGAAAAGGCGTGGAGAATGGCATTAAGCGTTTTGGATACATATGAAATCAATACGCCGCCTGTCCCCATCATTGATATCGTAAAAAAAGAAGGGTTCAGCGTAATGGAGGCGGATTTTTCGGATTTACCCAATCCCAACCTTTCAGGCTTCGTCGTCAAAAACGAAGATAAAAAAACAATATATGTCAATCGGGAGGAAAGTTTTCAACGAAAAAGATTTACGGTTGCACACGAGTTTGGGCATTGGCTGCTCGGTCATACAGACGGTGAAGAATATGTTCAGCTTTGCCGAAATCGTTCAAAGGTCGAAAGAACAAATGAAACGATTGAACGAGAGGCAAATTTCTTTGCAGCTAATTTACTCATCCCAAGAAAGTTTTTATGCGCTGTATTGGATGCCAGACTTGGTATGATCGATAACATAAAATTAGCCGAATTGTTTTCTGTCTCAATTCAGGCAATGCAAGCCCGACGAGAATTTTTGGGATTGTAGGGTACCATGGCTCCACAAGACACGAAAGACTTACAAACTAAACTGAAATCCAGTCAATCAATCAAGGAAGAAAAAACAGGTTTCCACCGAAAAGGATCGAATCTCTCAAATCTCTTGTCCGGATCATTAAGTTGGTTGATAATACCGAAAAATACAGTTTTTGTATATATTCTCGTCTATGTTACAGTTTGTTCATACATTTGTTTCCGGGTTCTTCTCCAATCTTGTAACAAGGAAATATCCGTTGCCAACAGCGTTCTGATTACATTGCTCTCCTCAACTTTTGGAACGGTAGTCAGCCTTTTCATGATCCTGGCACGCCATTATTTTCCAAAAAATAGCAATTTTAACAATGACGCGGATGAGAAAAGAAAGCTTGCCGTCGGCATTTCAACCGCCTCCAATGAGAACAGAGACGGTTGAACGGACGATTAGCTCAGCCGGTTAGAGCACATGCATCACACGCATGGGGTCGCAGGTTCGAGTCCTGCATCGTCCACCAGGCTTCGAAACAAGTCACCTAAAGTGATTCTCGACTGTTGATCTCAGATGGAAGGGCGTTCTCGTCGGCAACCGTGCCGATGTCGCTTTTAACGGGCGAAACACCCAAATCGCGGTTCAGCATATCCATACGTTCCATCTTGGTAACGCTTTGGTCGCTGTTTTCCATAACTACCTGCGGGATGGTTTTACCGCTTGAAATTGCGGCATCGGTTGTTGTCTGCGCAATTTTTGTCGCACCGACCTCGGGAGCCGTCGGCGTTTCCCGATTGGTTTTGTTTTCAACCTGCGCGGTATTTTGCGCCTCACGCACAACCGCATCGGCATAATTCGGAGTCACTTGACTGACAATACTGATAGGACCTGACATAGTACTTTTGTATATCGGACGGTTTTGGGGAAAGTGGCGGGGTACTTAGTTTTTTAAAAATAGAATCAGTGTTTAAAAAACACATAAAGAATAAATAAAATTTTCGCCAATTTACATAAAATCCGATTAGCTTTGTCGAAGGAACAACTACATGGTGGCAAAACCTTTCTCCACCTGTATATTCACATACTCAACTTATATTCACTTTCCCAAACACCTCAAAAGATATTACATTTATCGCATATTCTTATCGTCGCTTTTGGAAAAATCTTCTCTTCCTCCTTCGTTTCTTAAAAATTCGAGTATATCTTCTATCACTTTAAAAACCTTACATCAATCTCTTTTTATTTACAACCTCCACAAAAACCGTTAAACTAAGTCTAATGTCGGAGGTTGATCAGAAGGACAACGTGCCACCCGTGAAAGCGGTGGATGAGGATCCCGCGTCCGAGCCGAAACCGACGACGGACGGTTTGGAGACATCCGAAAATGCCGACAACAAAGAAATAAAGCCGGAAGATACGGAGACGGCGGAACCCGCAAAAGACGGGAAAAGCAAAACGCCCGATACATTGACCATTATACGCGATAAGCCCGAAAACACCGACGGGGCTAAAAAATTCGTCCTGCGCGTTTTATCGGGACCGCACGCCGGAGCGGAAGTCGATATCGGAGCTCAACCGTCCCTGTTAGGCAAAGCCGATACCTGCGATATTGTGCTCATCGACGATGCGTTGCAGGATCAGCACGTAAAATTTTCCGTCAAAGACGATAAAATCATCTGTACGCCGCAGGAGGAAGCCGCGGTTTTTGTCGGCGGCATCGAAACGCACGAAGAGCGCGAAGTGAATGCCTTTCAGCCGATCGTGTGCGGGACTACCCTGTTGGCACTCGGTCCGAAGGATCAAATTTGGCCGACCGTCACCGTCCCGAAGCTCCAATCCGAAGCCGAAGCGGAAGAAGCTGAGGAGGCAAAAGACAGAGCCGAAGCCGAACGGAAATATAAGAAAAAATTGTTATATCTTCTGTTGCTCGGCACAGGGATTGCGTTGGTGATTTTGGGCTCCGTCGGCACTTTAACGCACGTATCTCACAAAAAAGAAGCCCGACGGTTGGCGATTGAAGAATCATCCTTTCCGATTGTCGCGCTAAAAGAATCCATCGAAGAAGTGTTGGATAAACATAAAGTCGATGCGGAGTTGGTAAAAATTTCACTCAGCGGAAAACGTTTCGTACTTTCGTGCTACGTCGCAACATCTCAAGAAAAGCAGGAGCTCGAAAAAGATCTGCATCAATTGCCGAAGGTTAACTTTCAGTCGCTTCACATTTACGTTCAGGAAAAAATCATCGAACAGGTGCAGGAACTGCTTAATGCCCGCCAAACGCTGACCGCCGTTGCCGCCGCCAAATTGGACGGTATTCTTATTAAAGGATACCTGCAGCTGATCGAACAGCTTCCGGCGATTAAAAGCCGCCTTTTGACCGATGTCCCAGGGTTAAATTCCATCGAAACCGCCCTGTTCAGTCCCGACGAAGTTTATGAGTTGGCATCAAATCTGCTTACACAATATAAGTTGATGGGATTGCTGAAAATACAGACTGTACGCACGGGACTGATGGTCATGGGAAACATTCAGGCGTCCGACGAACCGCGTTGGAAGGAAGCACAAAAGGCGTTGAAGAAAAATTTCCGCGGCGTTTGCAGGGTTTTGTCCTACGTGGCAACCGTTGCGCCGAACGCCGTCAAGCAAATGTTCTTTCCGTCAACCATCACGACGGTTTCCATCCCGAAACACGAACTGCCGTGGATCGATTTGCAAAACGGCGATCGGTATTACGAAGGCGCGCTGTTGCCGTCCGGGTACAAAATAAAATCCGTTACCAAGAAGGAAATTCAACTTCAAAAGAATGAGGACAAAGTCATTTTCACCTTATCGGAACTGTAGAACTTTATGAACACACCTAATCTTCACCTGACCGATATGTCGCGCGAACTAAAAGGCGACCACGGCGGTCGTTATCGTCGGCAGTTGTCGGATACACTGGCGCGTTATCAGCGGCAACTCACAAGTGCGACGGTTCCTGGAAATCTGAAAACTGTGCTTTCGCACATCCTGAAAGCCGTTACAAACGCGCAAACCATTTTAACAACGGAGGAAGCATAATATGGCTGACGTACCCATGCCGGATATCGCGCCCGAACAAGCCGGGAATAACTACCTGTTTTACGAAGGCGCATGGCAACTGAGCGATGTCGCAAACCTCGACAAGGTCTTCAACAACATCGGAGGCTTATTGTCGAAAGGCGAAGCGGCGATTAACAAGGAATTGACCGATTTGTCGAAAATCGACCCCGGTCAGTTGGATCAGAGCCGTCTGTTACAGGCACAGGTGAACCTGTCGCGCTGGCAACTGGCATCACAACTGCTGTCCAATTTTGCATCCGGTATTGCTTCCGGACTGAAAAATACCATTCAAAACGTCGGAAGGTAATTAAATCATGGACGAAGAACTTAAAAAGGTATTCCCGGGCGAATTGCTGGAGTTGCTCGCCAATGTCGCATTCGTCGGCATCGAACGCGGTTGTTTCAAAGAGGCGCAGGAAATTTTTGCCGCACTGGTCGAAGCCCGCCCGCACAACATTAATTCCAAAATCGCGCAGGCGATGGGAGAACTGATGATGTGCAACGTAACGGACGCCAATAAAATGCTGATGTCGTGTCTCAAAGAAGATCCGAACAACGAAACGGTCAAAGGTTTTCTGGCGATTGCGCTCAAGATGGGCAAAGCGGACGACCAGGCCGTCAGTTTATCCAAGCATATTCTGAAAAACTGCAAGGACGACGACACACGCTCCATTGCGCAGGAAATTTTGGAAACCTGCAAAAATGCGCTGTCGCCGCATAAATTGCAGGCGCAACAGTGCCAACGGGTCGCTAATTAAGAAAGGAAGCTTATGTCCATTGAAGGTGATATTTTAACCAACGCGTTCGGCAATTCCAATGCACAGCAGGCGTATCAACAATCTGGCAGTACTCTTGATGACATCAAAGCGGATTTGCCGAATCTAATCCCCGACGAACCATTGACGGCGAACGAACGGGTCGCTTCGCGCGTACCGTCCGCGGTGCATGATGGAGCAACCACGCCGGGCGAAGCGATTTTGAACACCATCCAAAAGGTGTCGGATGCGCACGCCAACGCGATGCATGCGTTGCAGGAAGTCACAAAGGGTTTGAACGATAAAGACACGTTCACCATGGCGGATGCCGCCAAAATGCAACTCGGCGTGATGAAATGGCAGTTGCAAAACGAGCTGACGAGCAAAGTTGCCGGTTCGGTTTCCAACGGCGTTCAAACCTTAATGCGAAATCAGTGATGAAGAAGCGTGCGTTGATTTCTTTGAGCCTGCTGTCGTTGGCGGGATGCGGACAACAAATCTTGTATAAAGGTTTGCCGGAAAAAGAAGTCAACGACATGGCGGCGATTTTATTGTCGAACGACATTGCCTGCACCAAAATTGCCGGTGCGGAGAACACCTGGGATTTAACCGTCGATACGGCGCAATTTTCGCAGGGCGTTCAACTTCTCAACGAAGCCGGCTACCCAAAGGACACGTTCTCGTCGTTGGGCGAAGCGTTTAAAAAATCGGGATTGGTTTCGTCGCCGACGGAGGAGCGCATTCGCTTTATGCATGCGCTTTCGGACGAACTCGCGGAAACGTTGACGCACATTCACGGCGTTGTTACCGCCCGCGTTCACATCGTGTTGCCCGATAACGATCCGTACACGGAAAAATTTACGCCTTCATCGGCGTCCGTCTTCATTTCTTACCTGCCGCAAATTAATCTGGACGATTGCTCGCGCGAAATCCGGCAGCTGGTGACCAACAGCATCGAAGGGCTTTCCTACGACAAGGTTAATCTGTCGATGTTTCCGGCTTCCAATCCGAACGATCGCCTGCCGTTCGCAAACGCGAAAAAGCCGAACACGAAGGACATTCTCGGAGTCAAGGTCAACATCGCTTCGGTCGCTCCGTTCTTCACGCTTTTGGGCGTCTGTTTCGTGCTGGGGATTTTAAGCGGTGTCGGTGTGCTGTTTTTGCTGAAACATTTCAAAGGGCAACCGACCGAAGACCAACCCTCAACCGAAACAAAGGACGACGGTGAATCACAGTGACAACGGAAGCCACACGATCGGAACGGATACGGCAAACGGTTGACCGCAATTTTCGGTTATCCGTTCATCCGTCTTTTTTGGAACCATTCCTGCCGAAAGCACTGCACAACTTCACGGCACTGAAACATCCGCGGCTGAAATTCAAGGTCTTCACGCATCTTTTCCGTCATCTGAAGTTAAAACCCCTTTCGGAGGAACTGTCGCAACACCCGTATTGCGATTTTTTAGACTTATCGTCGCAACAATGGAGCACATTTAAGAATTTGCTCGGCGCGTTGTATTTTTTGGACGAAGTCAAAACGACCATCGGTTACTTTAAGAAAAAGCTTCTGCTGGAACTGATTTCCGAAAAAGGTTACGATTTTGCTTTGCATCGCGGCAGTTTGTATGCGCCGATGCTGAAAAGCATCGCGGTTCCGCCGAGCAACGGCGAAACGGCACAAAGAATTCACACCGTCGGAAAATTTTTGACGGAATACCTGTGGACGCAACAACCGGAACCGCTGCTCCAACGTTTTGTTTTAAAGTTCCACAACAACTCGACGTGGAATTTTCAACACGTCATCGATCCGCACCTTCAACAGCAGCTGTTTAACATCTGCCAACATCTTCTAAAAGAAACGGAGGTTTTTTAAAATATGCTGATTTTAAAGAGTTCGAAACAATTTTGTCCCGCCGATCGCATCGTCCGTTGCGACGAATACATGCTGCACGCAAAGGCGGAAGAGATTTTGAAAATTGCGCAAAAAAAGAAGCAAAAACTCCTCGAACACGCCGATGTTCAAATCAAACTCATGAAGGAAAACGCGCAGTCCGAATGCGACGAATTATTTAAAAATGCACAAGCGGAGAGCGAGAAGCAGTGTCAACAAAAGATGCTCGAAATGATTTTTTCGATGACGGGAAACGGCATCCGCTACTTTTCGTTGCTCGAACAAACCTTCGTTCAAACGTTGAAGGATCTGTTTCTGAAAATTCTCGGCGAAATTCCGCCGGAAGAACGCATGTATCAGCTGGTAAAGCAATCGATTAAAACCTTGTCGGAGGAGAAAACCCTTCATATTTCGGTGCATCCCGATCAGCTTGTATTGCTCAAAAGCAAAACGGACGAATTGATTGCGCAGCATCCGTCGCTGAAACACATCGAAGTCGTTGCCGACAAAGAACTTCCGATCGATTCCTGCCTTCTCGAAACCGAAACGGGTATTTTGGATGCAAGTATCCCGTTGCAACTGGAAACCCTCATCAAAGCCGTCCGGGCAAGTTTGAAGTAATCCCATGGACACGCTTTTCCCGAACGGCTTCTTTACGCGCACCATCCAGGCAACGTCTTCCCTGGTCACCAAAGGGAAGGTGTTGCAGGTGGTCGGAAGTATGATTAAAGCCTATGTGCCGGGCGTTAAAATCGGCGAACTGTGTACGTTGCATAATCCGAACGACCAAAGCGACGCATTGGCGGAGGTGGTCGGATTTGAACAGGATGCGGCTCTGTTGACGCCTTTGGGCGAAGTCAACGGCATCTCTTCCTCCACGCAGGTCATTCCGTCGGGACGCACCCACAGCGTCCCCGTGGGCATGGGATTGCTCGGGCGGGTGTTAGACGGATTGGGCAACGTCAGTGATGCGGACACCAAAGGACCGTTCGAACCCGAAACCTACTATCCCGTTTATGCCGATCCGCCGCCTCCCATGACCCGAAAGCCGATTGATACACCGATTTCGCTCGGTTTGCGCGCGCTTGACGGTCTTCTCACTTGCGGCGAAGGGCAACGTCTGGGAATTTTTGCGGCGGCTGGCGGCGGCAAAAGTACGCTGTTGGCACAAATCATCCGCAATACGGAAGCGGAAGTCACGATCTTAGCCCTCATCGGCGAACGCGGACGCGAAGTGCGCGAGTTCGTCGAAAAAGATTTGGGCGAAGAAGGACTCAAACATTCGGTGTTGGTCATCGCCACTTCCGATCGTTCCTCCACGGAACGTTTAAAAGCCGCCTATGTCGCCACCAGTGTCGCCGAATATTTTCGGGACAAAGGGAAGAAAGTCCTTCTCTTGATGGACAGCGTAACGCGTTTCGGACGCGCGCAACGTGAAATCGGACTGGCGGCGGGCGAACCTCCGACACGGCGCGGTTTTCCGCCGTCGGTGTTTGCAACATTGCCGAAACTGATGGAACGCGCCGGACAATCGGAGAAAGGCTCCATTACCGCGCTTTACACCATCCTGGTGGAAGGCGACGACATGACGGAACCGATTGCCGACGAAACGCGCTCCATCCTGGACGGGCATATTATTCTGTCGCGCAAACTGGCGTCCGCCAATCATTACCCTGCGATTGATATTTTGGCGAGCATCAGCCGTTGCATGAACGCCATTATCGACAAGGAACACAAAGCGGCAGCGGGAAAATTTCGCAGTCTGCTTGCCAAATATCAAGAGGTGGAATTGCTGTTGCGCATCGGCGAATACAAAAAGGGCAGCGACGCCGAAACGGACGAAGCCATCGATAAAATGCCGCAGCTGAACGAATTCCTGCGACAGGGTTTGTCGGAGAAAACTTCCTTTAAAGAAACGATCGAACGCATGATCCAAATCGTCAATGCATGAGTGCCAAATACGAACTCCGGGATATTTTGCGCATTCGCGATCGTCGCAAGGATGCCGCCGAAACGGCACTGCTTAAAGCCAAACAGGCGTTGCGCGAGGCGGAGCAATTTTTAAAGGAACAGCAGGACAAAGAGGCGGATTTTATTCAAAAAAAGCCGAAGTTTATCCAAAGAATTTACGAACTGGCACTTGAAAAGGTTAAGTTCAGGCGCAACTACATGGACATTATTGCTTTCAAGCTCGGAAAGCTGGACGAACATCAAATGAAACTTGCCGTTGAGGTCGAAAAAGCTCATAATAAACGCGACGAGGCGCACGAGAAGGTTCGGGAATGCGCGCAGGCATTGACGCAGGCACGGAAGGAAATGGACAAGATCGAAGAGCATAAAAAAATTTGGAAGGAGGACATGCGGCGTCTGGACGAATTTACGCAGGATAAGGAATTGGAAGATTTTAAAACCAAGGCGCGCCATGAATGAAGAACTTTCGATTGGAACGGACATCGCCCGCGAGCCCGAGGTTGCGTTAACCGCCCCGACCGATGCGGGTGAAAGTGTTCCCGTTGACATCAAACATTTATTGGTCGATCCCGAAAATGTTGCTCAATTTCGGGAACAGTTACATTGCAAGTCTCAATCAAAAGAAACGGAAAGCACCTCGACCGCCGAAAGCGAAACAAGACGCGATGCATCCGAAAGTCCCGTTTTAAAGCATTCGGCACCGAACGAACGGATACTTTTCGGGAACAATGACGGACATACGCCGCCTTTCGTTTCCGGCAAATCACCCCGTTCGTCCCAAAACCAAAGTACCGACGGTTCCCGCAAAGACTTTCATGAAAAATCGATGAAATTCGATATACCTTCCCAAAGTTCCGCACTTAAAGCTTCCGGCAGGACACCGACGAACAACGTAACGAACGAAGAACATGTTCTGTATAAGTCACCGTTTTTCGAAGTACCCGACCCGTCGAAAATATCCTTAAATAACACAAAAGATTTTCGCGAAACTTTTACAAATACCGAGACACTGCCGACGGACACGCCGTTGCGGACTTTGTCAGGCGAGAATAAGACGAATTTTTCCGAAAGCGTTTCACGATACCGCTCCAATCTTCCGCAACCGTCGCCGACGCTCAAAAGTCCCGCAACGCTTCTTCGCGAACTTCAAAATCCGACGGTGTCGACGGGAACACGTACTTCGGGAACTTCAGCCGCTACGAATACTTCGATATTCGCAAAGACTTCGGTGGCAGTCGCGAAAGACGGAACGTTTGCTTTTGGCACATCGGCACGGTCGTTCGATACAAACGATGCGGTTTCGGCAAATACGTCCGTAACCAAACCGACGGAAACCCGCGAACGTCCGCGTTCTTCCGACAATCCTTCCGATACACACAGAACCGCCGTTGTCGATACCATTCCGTTTTTGCGAACACCGAACGACAATACCACTCCCGTACAAGAGTCAACCGCCACGCAACAAACACAAAAGTCGCAGGCAATGCTCATTGCGCAACAAATACGCGACCACATTATCGATCGGATTTTGGTTTCTTCGAGCGCTCTGAACGACAATCGTACCGTGACGGTTCAGCTGTCACCGCAGCTGTTGCAGGACACGGAGGTGCAATTTACACAAAACGGCACTTCGCTGGATATACGGCTGGTGTCACAAAACAAGGACAGCGTTCAATTTCTGCAACAACACCAATCGGATTTGCAGACATACTTACAGGGAGAATTGAAAACGTACCGCGCGATTTCAGTGCGGGTTCCGTCATCGCAGGCTTCATCGGAACTTTCGCAACCGCAGGACGGACGTTCGCGCAACCGTTTCGATTATCAATCGGCAGATGAGGAGGAAACGACATGACGGAACGCTTTAAACCGAGGATTTCGTTGCCGCCGGCGTACGTACGCCTGGGAAACGTCTGGCGCGAACCGTTGCCGTTTAAGTATCGGGAAAACGAATGTTTTTTCAAAATCGGCGGCTGTCAGACGTTCACGCGCGGTGCGGTATTAAGTTACATTTGGAAAGGGAAAACCGTCTACTTCTTCGCGCCCGAACAGGGTTTGTGCGAATTTTTGGAACCCGAATTGGCAGGGTTGGACATCAATGCGCTCGGAAAGGATTTTTTAAATTTGTTCCTGGAAACGTTGCGCGAGGATATTTGCGAAATTTTTCTGCAATTTCACGAAACTTTAAAAATTCGCGAAAGCCATTGGAGCATTCAAACCATTCCGAATACGCTCTACTTTGATTGGAGCAATGCCGAAAAGAACCTTTACCGCCTCTACATTATCGAAGACGGCGATAATGCCGCTCCGCAACTGATGGAGAAAATTTACCAAAAGAACAGTTCGACCGAAGGCTTGAGCGGCAATGCGTGCATTTTCCCATTCCGCTTATTGACGGGACAGGCGCGTTTGACGGTTGAAGAACTCAAATCGTTGCGCGTCGGGGACATCATCCTGTCGCAGACGCCGCGCGATCGCGTCAAATTTTACTGCGGGAAAGCCGCGTTTTTTGCCGAAAAAAAGGAACAACAATTTTGCGTTACCGGTTTGCTTATGGAAGAAGAAAATCATGATTTACCCGTCGGAGTCATGCCCGACGACGATGCCGAATTATCCGAACTCGAAGGAGATAATGCGATTGCCGACGGATCGGCGGAACCCGAAAAAGCCGCGTTTCCGATGGAACGACTGCCAGTGGTGATTGCCTTCGAAGCGGGCAAAAAAGAGCTCACCTTCGAACAATTGCAGCAGTTGCACGAAGGTTACACGTTTGAATTGGACCAAAAGCCCGACGAACAGGTGCAAATTCTGGCGAACGGACATTGCATCGGGCAGGGCGAATGGGTTCAAATCAACGACCACCTTGGCGTACGCATCACGCATTTATCGCTTAAATAATGAAGCCTTAAACCCGAAAAGCCGCTTCCTATGCCGGACACAAGCCCTTTCATCTACGATTCCGCCGGGATCATGATCCTGCTCGTAACGTTGGCACTTGTGCCGTTCGTTGCGATGATGGTCACGTCCTTCATCAAACTGGTGGTGGTGATGAATTTGTTGCGTCAGGCAATGGGATTGCAACAGGTTCCGCCGAACATGGTGCTTAACGGCTTGGCGATTGTGCTGACGATTTACATCATGGCACCGACGTTGCAGGAAAGCATTCAACGCGTGACCGAAGCCAATACGACACTGGAAGATCGCAAAGCGCATCCCGATACCTTCAAACTGCCGCAGTCTATGCAACCGTTCGCAAAAAAGCAAAGTTCCGATTGGCTTGCGAATTTATTCCCTGCCGCACAAACCGTTCGCAACAAAGCGGACGAATTGGGGGCAATTTTTAATTACGTCAAACAACCGCTGACGGACTTCTTGACCAAACATTCAACCCCGAAACACAGCGCATTTTTCAAATCCATCGCCAGGAAATTGTGGCCGAAAGCCTATTTGGAGGACTTGGACGATTCAAGTTTATTGCTTATCGTTCCGTCGTTCGTTTTGTCCGAACTGACCGCGGCATTCGAAATCGGCTTTCTGATTTATTTGCCGTTTATCGTCATCGATTTGGTGGTTTCGAACATTCTGCTCGCCATGGGCATGATGATGGTTTCGCCGATGACCATTTCGTTGCCGTTCAAACTGATGCTGTTTGTGCTGGTCAACGGCTGGGACAAAATCGTCGAAGCACTGGCGTTGACGTATCGATGAGGCAACAATGGCAGCTGTCAAAAAGCGGAAAAACGCGCTTTTTTTTGTTTTATTAAAAAAAACCAAAAAACGGTCTTTGTAGCCGAAATTTCGATATCCGATTTCACAAATCTTTCGAAAATCACCAAGCAACCTACATTCGCGGAACGGACTGTGCACCTCTTAAACATGTCATTTCATGTTAAACGGAGCACATCTCCGTACGAATTTGTACACAAAACCGTCGAAGCCCTTCAACCACCTCTCGTTGAAACACCTGCGGAGCACATTTTTAAATTCACAATGCCGTTTAACATCAAATTCATAGCATTTCGTCTTCATTTGTATTGACGCATCACATCATTTTTTTTCTAATTCTTTAAAGGAGGAGATGCCATGAAAGGTAAATGTTTCATGTTGGGGGTTGTGGTAGCAACGGTCGGAAAGTCGGCTTGTTTCGCGGACTATGTTGCGGAGCAAATCGTTCATCCGCGGACGGGACAACAGACGGTCTTTTGGGGAGATGCGTCAAAGGGGAAGGATGCTTACATCGTCAGCTACGATGAAAAAAGCCAAAAGTTTTATCTCGAAAAAATCGAGAAAAACAAACCGTCCGACAAAAGTAAAGCCGACGATTAGGACACCCGGGCTTGACCGAACGGTGTATATTGCCGACACGATACAGTCGTAGGCGGGGGTGGTTTTGTACCGTTCATAAATAACAAAGCGGTATTTTTCGGTTGCTTCGGAATGATTTTTCGGGTACCGTCGGGTATGCGCGTTAAGACGGGTGACAAACTTGGTAACGGTGGTTTAAAGCGGTGGCGACAATCGGATAAAGATGTATGTCGTCGGGTGTTTGCGGGAACAGATGGCAGTTTTATGATGGCGGCTTAAAGCGTGGAGGACAGACAAATAGCGGCACCCAAGATGGCTCAGTTTTTCGAGAAGCAGGACTTCGGTCTGTTACTGTTTCGCGTGCTTTTCGGGATCTGCCTGACGGTGCACGGCGTCTGTTCGTTACGTAGCGGGGCGGCGTTAAAACATCTCGGCGAAGCGGCAACCGCTGTCGGCTTGCCGTTTTCAAGTATTTTCTGGGGCATCATCGTTGCGCTTTTGCTGATTACCTGCGGAATTTTTACCATCCTGGGCTTTTATTTTCGATGCGCCATGGCAACCGTTTCGGTCATGGGACTGCTCGGCGCGTGGCAACGGATGTCGCTCGCATTCTTTTTTATCTCGCCATACGCACCTTCGGCGTTAATGATGTTTCTCGGTCTGACGTTTTTGTTCATCGGACCGGGGCGTTTCGGTGTAAAAAAATAAGTAAGAAAGGATGATTTTGTGAAAATTCATATTGAACCCGTCAGTTCGGTAGTGCAAAAAGCGAGCGTTACGTTTGATGCGAAGGAGTGCGAAGGGGCACAATTGTCGGTGTTAAAGCGGTTGCAGGCAACGGCAACCCTGCCGGGATTTCGAAAAGGGAAAGTACCCTTCGAGCTTCTGAAACAACGTCTCGGCGATGGTCTGGAAGCGGAAATACGTCAGGAACTGTTGCAACGGGCGTTGCGACAAATCAGAGATGAACAACCGTCGTTGAAAATTGTATCCGTCACAAAGGCGGATCTTTCCGACAAGGATAAAGGACGGATGTTGGAAACGGAATTTGAAGTCGCACCGCAACTGACGTTGCCCGATTACAAAAACTTTCCGCTGGAACCGATGAACATCGTTGTTTCGGAGGAAGAAAAAACCGCCTTCATCGATCGCCTGCGGAAGCAACACGCGACGTACGAGACGGTTGAACGCGCAGTGCAAGCGGGTGATTACGTAAAGCTTTCCTACGAAGGCACCGTCGATGGCAAACCCGTTCAAAGTTACGGAAACGTACCGTCGTTGTGGGGAAAGCAGACGGGAACCTGGGAGGAGGCGGAAGCGAAGGACGGATTCGGCATTCCCGAAATTGTTTCGGGGTTGATCGGGCTGAAAGCCGGTGACGAAAAGGATATTGCGGTGCATTTCCCCGAAGATTTCGCCGTTGAAGCGTTGCGAAAAAAGGAAGGTACCTATCACGTATCCGTTCTGGAGGTGCGAGAAGTCAAACTGCCGCCGTTGGATGAAGAGTTATTTAAGAAACTGCAGGTTAAAGATGCAGAACAGCTGGCGTCTTTTGCCGAAGCAAGCATTCGCCGACAGAAAGAATACGAATATGCTTCCAAACAAAAACAGCGCATTGCGGATTTTCTCATTCAGTCGGTAACAAGCGACTTGCCGCCGACGTGGATTAAAAACACGACCGACAAGGTGTTGCGGGAAATGGTGAATTTGTTTTCGGCGCACGGCGTTAAAAGCGAAGAGATGGAGGCACAGAAGGAAGATTTGCACGAAAAAGCGCGAACGATTGCCGTTGATCGCGTAAAGCTGAACCTTTGCTTCGAGAAAATTTTCGAAGAAGAAAAATTAAAGTTGGAAAGTCACGATTTTGATCCGATTATTCTGCAGGAATCCCGCAGTTTGCGTATTCCGCCGAAGCAGCTGGTGCAAAAGATCCAACAGGACGAAGCCCTGCGCGAAGATATCCGCATGAAGGCGTTTCAGGCGAAAATGATTAACTGGCTTTTCGTCTTATTGTTCCAAAAAGCACACCCGAACACCGAAACTGTCGCTGCATCGGACACCGAGGCTTCAACAGAGGCTTCATCGGGCGATACTGAGATTTCTACTTTGTAATCATTATGCCCTACCTTCCTTTGCCTTATGTCTACGAACGCGACGGTCGCGGCGAGCGTTCGTGGGATATTTACAGTCGGCTGTTAAAAGATCGCATCGTTTTCATCGGCACCCCCATCGATGATTTTGTCGCCAATTCCGTCATTGCCCAGTTGTTGTTTCTGCAAATGGAGGACGGCAAGAAAGATGTTCATTTGTACATCAACTGCCCGGGAGGAAGCGTTACGGCGGGCATGGCGATTTACGACACCATGAACTTCCTCCACTGCGACATTGTCACCTACTGCATCGGGCAGGCGGCGAGCATGGCGACGGTATTGCTTGCGGCGGGAACACCCGGAAAACGTTACGCACTCCCGAACAGTCGTGTGATGATCCATCAGCCGTCGGGAGGCGCAACGGGGCAGGCGTCGGACATTTCGATTGCCGCGAAAGAAATTCTTCGCTGGCGCGCCACCCTCAACGGCGTTCTTGCCAAACACAGCAGGCAACCGATCGAGCGCATTGAAAAGGATTCCGACCGCGATTTCTTCCTCACCGCCGAGGAAGCGCGCGCTTACGGTCTTATTGATCGTGTGATTGTTAATAATCCGCAAAAAGCGGAAACTCCGAATTCCTGATGGCAAAAGACGCTTCGCATTGTTCCTTTTGCGGTCGTTCGGCAGACCAGGTCGGGCATTTGATTTCTTCGCCCGACGGTAAAACGGGCATCTGCGACGAATGCATCGACGTTTGTTGCGACATGCTCGACAAAGAGGAAGATGAAGCGGAGGGAGTTTATTACGAGGGCGAAGAGGAGGAACCGTCGTTTTCGAAGTCCCAAAAACCGAAAAAGCCGCTTCCGAAGCTGAAAATTTTATCGCCCAAAACCGTCAAAGGCGTTTTGGACGATTATATTATCGGACAGGAGCACGCCAAAAAGACCCTGGCGGTAGCGGTCTATAATCATTACAAGCGTTTGGTGACGCAAAAGGGGCTGACGACCTTTGAAATCGAAGACGGTTTACAACTGACGGATGCGGTTCCCGAAGCTCTGAAAAATGTTGAGATCGAGAAAAGCAACATTCTGTTTGTGGGACCGACCGGAAGCGGAAAAACGCTTTTGGCGCGCACGCTGGCACGCACGCTGAACGTACCGTTCGCGATTGCCGACGCGACGACACTCACCGAAGCCGGTTATGTGGGTGAGGACGTCGAAAACATTGTTCTGCGGTTGTTGCAGGCAGCGGATTATAACGTGGAGCGCGCCGAAACGGGCATCATCTACGTGGATGAAATCGATAAAATCGGTCGCAAAACCAACAACGTTTCCATCAGTCGCGATGTTTCCGGCGAAGGCGTACAGCAGGCACTGCTGAAAATCCTGGAAGGCACCGAGTGTAATGTTCCGCGCCGAGGCGGTCGCAAACATCCCGAGCAGGAATACGTTCGCGTCAATACCTCCAATATTCTTTTTATTTGCGGTGGTGCCTTTGTCGGTCTCAACAAAATTATCGCCGAACGCATGGGTCGCAACATCGTCGGATTCGAACATAATGACACCAAAATCGACGAAGCGGAAGCGGCATTCATCGAACAAAATGTACAGGCGGAAGATTTAATACAATTCGGCATGATCCCCGAGTTCGTCGGACGCCTGCCGGTGATTTCGGTGTTGCGCGAACTGACGGCGGCAGATTTGACCTTTATTTTGAAACAGACGAAAAATGCGCTTCTGTTGCAGTACGAAAAGCTGTTTGCGATGGAAAATGTTCAACTCATCGTCGAAGAAGCCGCGGTAAAGGCGATTGTGCAACAGGCATTGGAGCTCAAAACGGGTGCCCGCGCGTTGCGTTCCATCATTGAGCGCCTGATGCTGGATGCCTTTTTTGCGGTTTCCGAAAACAAAACCCTTCGCACGGTACGCATTACCGAGGAAACGGTTTTGAAACATACGGCTCCGCTTTTATCGTGAAGCACGCACGGCAACAACCGTGGGTGTACGTTGAGGAACTGCGAAGTGTTGCCTCCGTTCTGCCGTTACCGACCGACGAAGCGCAACATGTCGTTCGGGTGTTGCGTTGCCGCTCGGGAGACAAGATCACCGCTTTCGACGGTTTCGGTCACACGCGCGACGGGCGTTTGGAAATCGTAAAGAAAAATTGCTCCCTGCATTTTACGGAACCGTTGCAACTAACTCCCCAACCGACGCGACAATTCCAACTGTTATTGTGCCTCCCCAATCACATTGCAACGTTTGAGGAAATTTTGCGCAAAACGTGCGAACTCGGCATTCAAAGCATTCAACCGCTGTTTTCGGAACGCACGGAACGTCTTCATTGGTCACCCGATATTTGGGAACAGCGTTCGGAACGTTGGAAGCGCATCCTCATCGAAGCCTGCAAACAGGCAAAAAATCCCTTCCTGCCGCAATTAAACCCGCCCGTTCCACTGAGGGAATTGCAAACATTACCCACAGGATATTGCATTCATGGCACGCTCGATGCCGCTTCGTCGCTACCATCGCGCGCACAAAATGTATCACTTTTAAAAAACTTCTCCCCTACCCCTTCGGAAACACTCTTTTCATGCCTTATCGGCCCCGAAGGCGGTTTTTCGGACACTGAAGAAGCATTTTTGTCAAAAATCTCCCGCGGCATTTATTTGCCGACCTGCGTTTTAAGAACCGAAACCGCCGTAGTGAGTTTATTGACGGTTTTGAAGGTTTGGTGTGAAGATTTGGTGTGCAAACACATGCAATGAAGAACTCTTGATCGTTTTTTAACACAAAACGAGAGCCTCTTTCGTGCCGAGAGAATAATTCTATCTTCCTTTCGGACATACAAAAATTATTTTAGCACAGCTTCCCGGCACATTTTACCCGCTTTCCTAAAAAATTCCCGAAATTTTTTCTCAAAAAACACTTGACAAAAAAAAAAAAATTGTTCTCATGATGATGTTATGAAAAATACAATATCATCATTGTTAAAATCGTGCGCCTTTTCGGCGGCTTTCATCGGGACATCGGCAAGCGCGGATGTGTATCGATTGAGGATCTCGGACGGAGGGAACGGCGTTGTGAACTTTTCCGCCGGCAATCTCAATAATGGGACAGCAGATACATTCGGCATTCAAAAAACCGACGTTGCCTGCAACTATCTTGAAGGGAATATGTCGAACGACATCGTTTCGGAGTTGGAAGTCGATACGGATAATGTGGCGTTTGAAATCGGATCGTTTGCCGTTTCCTACGATACCGTTAATCGCCGTCTGAAACTCAGAGGCGGCTCTCCAAACGATTCGCTCGTTCTTTACCAACTTCGGTATCCCGTTTCGATCGAAAACGGAACGTCTCTGACACTGAACACGCTGATTGCACAAGGTTTTGAAGCAACGGCGTTCACAAACGAAGGTACCGTCGAAGCCTTCATCAGTTATTTTGAAAACTGCAAAACGGTCGAAAACAAAGGCCAGCTCTCTTCATGCAATCTGTTTTTGCTTCGTTCGGACATCCAAAACAGCGGTACGATTTGCTGGAAAGACGCCAATCGTGCCATCAGCGGAAGCATCAAAAACATTACCGATGGCATGCGAAAAGGACGTTTTAAAATGAGTAAAAATATCGGAAATGCCAATTATGCTTTTGATGCGAAAATTGCACAGTATGCGCAAAACAGCTGCTCGGCAACCCTTTCATCCGAATCGGACGGAAAAGTAACTTTTGCCGAAAAAGTTGTTGTCGCACCGCAATCGCAACCGATTATTATTCAGGAAGCATCTGAATGGCTAGCCTCCTTCGCAGGAGCGATGGCCGCGTTTTCGGTCAAGTAAAAAAGCAAGCTCTCTTCAAGCCGCCTCCTTCGTGAGGCGGTTTGTGTGTTTTTGAGAGCCATTTGTAAGCACCGTCGCCAACAAAGGGACAATTCTTTTTGCCTCTTAAAATGTTTCCGTCATCCGTCGGAACCACAAATCCGACACGCCCAAACTGCCTAAATCCCTAAAACGAAAAACTTCCCGCTCTTATTGGGAAGCAAATTCAATAAACATAAACCACCTCCTGCCACACGGCAGTGCAGTCGTATAAAAACCTTCTCCGCAACAATCGCCCCCTACCCCTTAATCTCTTTATGCAGGGTGCGACGGCGCAAAAACGGATTATATTTCATCTTTTCGACTTTTTCCGTCTGCAGTTTCTTGTTGCGTGTCGTCATGTAGCGCGAAGGCGACTTCCCCTCTTTGCGCGCTTCGGTGCACTCAATAATCACGGTTTCCCTGGGCATGCTTTATAAAGAGCGCGTTTTTATCTTTGTTTCAAGATAAAAATACCGCACCCGTTCCCGAACGGTGAAAAACGGCACTTTTACGGAACAATCCGAAAACTCCCCAAACGTCTTGAGCTCCGCAAACTAGAAGGCACTGTAGCCGTTTCGGGCATCTTCTTCCTGCTGTTCACGGATCAGCTTCTGCATATCCTGCGTATAACGGCGTTGTGAGGCAATCATTTGGTCGAACATGTAGTGCATATTGGACTCTTTCATTTTTTGTTGACGTTCCTCGGGCGTTAACGGCTTTACGTCGGTCTGCGCCAATGCGTTCGGTTCGGAAACATTTCCTGAAACTGGGACTTCGGGTTCCAAGGCGGGCATGGCCGACGGCACATAACAGTTGTTGACGGATGAGATAGACATAGGTTTTGAATTTGACTGTTTCTCTCGTATATCGTACGTTTTTTGTGTTTTATTCGTTGTTCTTATGACCGACGGTATTCGAGCGTCGCAATTATTTCGGAAGCTTCCTGAGCATTGGGCGTTTAAGGAAGTTTTCTCCTTGGAACAGCCGATACACACCTGGATCCCGCTGATTGCGGAGGCTTTGCGGCAATTTTTTGAAAAATGCGAACCGTCGCAACGTATTCACAGCGAACTTCCGCCGCAGCTGTCGGTCACGGGCGATGTTTATATCGGTCGGAACGTTTCCCTTCCGCCGTTCGGAACGATCGAAGGTCCCGCCTACATTGATGATGAGTGTATCCTGCGCCCGAGCGTGTATGTTCGCGGAAACGTTATCGTCGGTCGCGGATGTGTTTTGGGCAATTCCTGCGAATTTAAAAACTCCCTCCTCCTGGAACATGTTCAGGTACCGCATTTCAACTACGTCGGCGATTCGATTTTGGGTAACGGCGCGCATCTCGGCGCAGGATGCATTTTATCAAATCTGCGGCTGGATCAAAAACCCGTTTGCATGCAGATGCCGACGGGAGAAAAAATTCAAACGAAATTGCGAAAACTCGGCGGTATTTTTGGCGACGGAGCACAGGCGGGATGCAATTCGGTACTGCAACCGGGATCTTGTTTATTCCCGAACGCCGTCGTTTATCCGTGCGAATCTTTTAAGGGAACGCGCCTTGCCAAAACAGCAAAAGAAGGTCTTTTCCGAACGGACAAAAATTCGTTACAATAAAGGAACAAAAATGCAATAAACCGCCATGCCCGATCTTATCCAGGAACATCCGATTGCGAGCAAGTTGGATCAATATACCTTCGAGGATTTAAATCATCTTGCGGAGAATGATTATCTCTCGCTGGATGCGGAAAAGTTGGCGCGAACGTCGCCGCACGAAATCGGCTTATTCCTGGAACGCTTAACGGTTGAGGAACAGCGAAAATTTCTACAGCGTTTATCGGAGAAAAACGCTTCCAACGTTTTGGCGGAGATGGATGCGGAAAATTCCGCCGAAGTATTGAGTGCCATGCGGGAATTTCGGGCGGCACGCATTATCGAACTGCTGGATCCCGACGATGCCGCCGATTTGGTCAGCAAGCTGGAAGAAAGCGATCGCATCCGTCTGCTGTCCCGCATCAAACCCGACCGCGCGTTTGTGTTGCGCAAACTGTTGCGTTACGATCCGAATACCGCCGGCGGCGTGATGACGCCCGAGGTCGTGACGTTGCGCGAGACCTGGAACATCGGCGAAGCCTTGGAGCATATTCGGAAAATTCCGAAAAAAATCGAAAACGTCTATAATTTGTACGTTACGGACGAAGATAATCGGCTTTTGGGGCTGACGACACTGCGCAATCTTGTTTTTTCCGAACCGACCAAGCGTGTTTGCGACATCATGAACACGCAAATTCAATCCATCGCCTGCCTGCCCGAAACGGACAAAAACGCGGTTGCCAACACCATGGCGGAGTACAACGTCATGGACATTCCGATTGTGGACGAACAAAACCGCCTTTTGGGTTGCGTTACGCACGATGACGTGCTGGATATCATCCAGGAAGCGGCAACGGCGGATTTGCAACAGTTGCACGGTGCCGGTGCCGACGAAAGCATCCATGACGGCGTTTGGCGCAGTGTCAAAAAACGCAATCCGTGGCTGTTTATCAATCTCATCCTTGCCTTCCTGTCCGCCTATATTATTTCCCGCTTTGGATCCGTGATCGAACAAATGAGTTGGATGGCGGCGTTTATGACCGTCATCGCCAACCTGGGCGGTAATACCGGCGCACAAACGCTGGCGGTTGCCATTCGCGGATTGGCACTCGGGGAATTTCAGAAAGGCGACGGTTTTGGCATTTGCGGAAAAGAATTGTTAAAAGGGCTCGTGAACGGACTTTTCATCGGTTTCCCCGGCGGTCTCATCGCAACCTGCATGATGAATAACGGCATGATGGGACTGACGGTGTTTTTGGCAACGGTTTTAACCATGGTTCTTTCGGGATTTTTTGCCGCCTTCATCCCTATCGTCCTGAAACATTTCAAGTGTGATCCCGCCCAAAGTTCCTATATTTTTCTCACCGCTTTCACCGACATCGCCGGACTGTTTATTTTCCTGAAACTCGGCACCTGTCTGCTGTTGCATCAATGAAATTGTATTTCCTTCGCGGCTAACGGCATACAATCGTTACAGCGCCCTTGGGCGTTCCGTTTCCTTAAAAGGCATAAAAAACGCTTCTTTTTTCACAAAAGACACTTAAGATAAAGAATACATTCGTCATTGTTCATGACTAACGAACCTTCTTTTCAAACCGTTCAAACCGTCAAACAACTGGAAAACGGTACACCGTTCAAAACCGTCGCCGCCGTCCGCCGCATTCACAAAAAAGTCGGGAAAACCGGCAATCCGTTCCTGCAAATCGAGGTCGGCGATGCGATCGATACCTTCACGTTTAACTGCTTTGACGGAACCGCGCCGTTCCTTTTTTTCCAAAAAACCGCCTCCAAATGCCCGCAAATTATCATTATCGAGGGCTTTATCGAGTTTTTTGCCGACAAATTGAGCCCGCGCATCAAAAGCATTCAAGACATTCCCGAAGAACAGTACGAAGGATATTTGCCGAAGGTCATCGAAACACCGGAAGAACCTTTGGAGGAACTGCAGACTTCACTGACGGAACTTGTCGAAAGCATTCAATACCCTGCTCTGCGTGCAACCATTCAGCAGGTTTTTGAGGAACTCGGCGAGCAATTTATCAACAGCGTCGCTGCGGTTTCGATGCACCACGCCTACATTCACGGCTTATTGGAACATACGGTGCACGTCACGCGCGTGGTGCAGGCACTGTTGCCGCTGTATAAAGAGGTCAATACGGATTTGGCAATCGCGGGCGCGCTTTTGCACGATGTCGGGAAGGTTTTGGAATATCATTACACCGCAACCGACGGCATCGACCGCACCGACATCGGACGCTTGCAGGGGCACGTTGTTCTCGGTTATCGCCTCACCCGAAGCGCGGCTTTAAAAAATCATCTGCATCCAACCTGGCTGGAACAGTTGGAACACATCGTTTTATCCCACCAGAGCGAACCCGAATGGGGTGCCGCCGTATATCCCGCAACCGCGGAAGCCGTTCTCGTCAGCCTTGCGGATAACGCCGACGCCCGCATGGGCATGGTGCATCAACAACTGAAAAAAGCCGTTCCGACGCAGACGTTTTCGGATTTTGTACCGGGATTAGAGACACGGTTGTACACAAAGGCGTTGCCGAAGGCGGAGAAAATAAGCGAAGAAAAGATAAAATTGTTGTAAAATCAATCTTATATGCGCGGGCTTTGCTTATTTTGATAGGTCAGGGTTCGTCTGTGAAGTCCACTTTCGGAAACAGCAACGACATATTTCACAAAATTTACATGCAATATGGTTACAGTAGATAATAAAAACTCTCGTTTTCACCTTATTTTCTTCCATTTGCATACCTCAATTACACCTCTCAACAACGATCGATAAAGATCCTCCTTCGGATCGATGCAAAGTTCTTCAGCACCATGCTCTTTTACATCAAACGTTACATGCGGTGCATCGGTAATCAATGCCAACGGCGTGCATTCGGAGCTTTCACCCATTGAAAACACCGCACCAACCGCCAAGGCATCCGCAACATTGATCTTGGTCACACGCAACGGTTGACCGAACAAATCGGGTTTTCCGATGTAACTTGCCGTCGATGCGAAGCCCTGCCACGCCAGTGCGACGCCGGTCACGCCCCAACGCAACGGCGTTGTTCGGCTGTCGGTCATCAGAACGCCAACCTCCTTGAGATTGTGCTTTTGACGTAAATGTTCCCAAATCTTCCGCACCGATTGAAACGGATCCTTCGGATACAAGATATACCGTCCGTTTCCGTTCGATTCGTCGATCCCCGCCGACGGTATCAAGAGATGATTTTTGTAGGTCAGAATAATACGGTCATCGGTCGCCTCCGGGTTCGGGATAATCAAATCCGCCTCTTGCTTTATCAATTCCTCCTTGGATACGGACGTTTTCGGAACCGTACGCCCTTCGCAGATGCTCACGACTTTGGACGTAATCGCTACAATCGTTCGCTCTTCCAACGGCGGCAAAAATTCATCAACAAACGCACATAAATCCTGCGGTTGTTCGACACGATCGGTTTTAACGGCTCGAATGTACATTACATGCCCTCAAAAAATGCTAATTGAAATTACTCTGCACGACAAACTTTTCCGAGAAAACCCGTTCCATTCATACATTAATCTTAAAAAATTGCCATTCCTAATGGCAACGTGCTCCGGAAGTAAAAAACAATACTTTTTCAACATTCGCTTTTGAGAAAGATTGTATGGGACGAAGAGAGACGGTTTCAACATGGATCGGAAACACCACGCATGAACAGCTTAAATCGGAGACTTACAACATCGCGAAGACGACCTAACGTCTCAAACGGCTTCCGACATTCAAGCATTAAAACGATACCCTCTCGATGCGTTATTTCAACACTCGCAACAACTTTCTACCCATTGTTGCGCCGCAAAGGCACGCTGATGTTTGGCGACGTTGTGAACGCGGAAGTAATCGACTTTGTTTTTTAGAAGCAACGAAATCGAAACGGTTTCCAAGTCCCGTTCCTGCGGCTCGTATGTACCCAAGGCGTTGTAACAGGATTTTCGCGAATGCCCCAATAATACCTCGCAACCCCAATGTTTCATCTGCGCAATCGTCTTAAACAGCAAACCCGCTTGGTACGGTGTGTTTCCGAAACCGATGCCGGGATCCAAAATAACATCCTTCAATTCAAAGCCGCAATGCGTCAGACGTTCGACTTGTTGTTGACACCAGGAATACATTGTTTGTTCCAACGGCGGCTCCGTTATCTCATCTTTTCGCGGCGGAACGGACAGACTGTGCATTGTGCAAATTTTACAACCTTTTTCGGCAATAAAATGAAGTGTTTTTTCCGACAATCGCCCAGATACATCATTGATCCAGGCAATTTTATACCGCGACAACAGCTTTTCAATGACTTCTTCGCGGTACGTATCGATACTGACGGGAATTTGCGTCAAGTCCAGCCGCTCCAACACCGGTTGTAACCGCTCCCATTCATCCTCCGCGGTTCTTAACTGCTCCGAATGCGGACGCGTCGATTCCGCACCGATGTCCAAAATACTTGCACCGTCCGATATCAGTTGCCGGCAATGCGCAATCGCGATATCGGGATCAAGGTATTTGCCTCCGTCGGAAAACGAATCGGGCGTTACGTTCACAATTCCCATAAAACGCGGATATAAAACCATCGTTCGCGTCCACGGTTTTTCAGTTTTCAAAGCTTCGCGCGCCAACGCATCAAACGTTTCGTCGGTTCCGGGATATTTCAATTCGGGGTTCAGCATCGCCAGAAGATGCAACAAAAACCCGCGGTTTTTAAGCTCCGGATGCGGAAGGATTAAACGTTCACTTTGCAGGCAAACATCATCGTACAACAGCAAATCCAAGTCGATTTCCCTCGGGCTCCAACGCGGTGCGTTCAAATCGCGACCGCATGCTTCCTCAACCGACTTCAATGCCGACAATAAAGACTCGGGTTGCAGAGAAGTTTTCGCGCGCACCGCCATATTCAGGTACGGCTTATCCCAATCCCGCGGCGCATTCGGAAGCAACAACGCTGGGGTTTCCAAAATAACCGATGCTTCAATTTGCGTCAGCGCGCACCCGTTCAGAGCTTCAAATGCCCGTTGCAGATACCCCAATCGATGCCCGAGATTGGATCCGAAGGAAATATAAACCGTATGCATACAACTCAAAAGTACTCTCTGTAAATATCTTCATAATGGTAGACGGTCAACGTACTGCGGGCAATGAAAATCCCGTTTTTTTAAACAAGAAGGTTATGAGAAACGCGTCATTTTGGGACACGGAAAAACGAAGCCCCCCTGTATCGTTCCCGGCACGATACCAAACAACGCACGCTTCAATCAACATCGGAACGCTCAACGACACTCCCCCTCGTGTTTTTACAACCGCGCGTTTCGCATGTCGCCCGTTTTTGCGTACGCATCGTAAAAAGCAAACGCCGCCGTTAAATCGTGGCGAATATGACCGCTTTTCGCACGTTGTAAATAAGCATGAAGCAACGGTTGGTAATCAGGATGCGCGCAATTTTCAATCACACACAATGCGCGTTGCTCGGGAGATTTTCCGCGCAAATCCGCCAAGCCCTGTTCGGTAACGATGACATCCACATCGTGATCCGTCAGATCGATGTGCGAACAAAAGGGAACCATCGACGAAATTTTTCCGTCCTTCGCCGTCGACGGCAACATAAACACCGACAGTGCCGCATTATGCGCAAAGTCGCTTGCGCCGCCGATGCCGTTCATCACCGACGTCCCCGCGACGTGCGTGCTGTTGACATTCCCGAAAATATCCGCTTCCAACGCGGCATTCAGTGCCGCAAGGTTCAGTCGTTGAATAACCTCGGGGTGATTGGTAATTTCCGACGGGCGCAACAAAAGACGTTCTTTGTAAAAATCCGCACGCCCGTAAATCGTTTGCAACCACGGATCGGTCACCGTCAGACTGCTTCCGACGGCAAATTCAATGCGCCCCTGTGTCAATAATTCCAAAATGCCGTCCTGCAAAACCTCGCCATGCACCGAAAAATTCAGCATCTCCTCACAGGCTCCGATGTGCCTTAAAACCGCGTTTGTCATATTACCCGTTCCAAGCTCCATCGTTAAGGATGCCGACGAAAGCACACCGCGCCGAATTTCTCTCAAAAGAAAATCGACCACATGCCCTGCAATAGCTTCGTGTACCGACGTACAGGGTTTGAAAGCTTCAATGCCGTCCGGGAGATGCGTTTCGACCACACCGAGAATTTTTTTTGGATCTACGCGCAAGGTTTTCGTACCGATGTGATCCGACAGTGCCCTTAACGGAACAGGTACGCTGTTTTCTTCAACATCGTACAGATCATGGAAACCGGAAATTCTTTCATGATATGCATTGTGTTCCAACAAGATATGCTTTGCGCTTTGGCAAAACACGGGCGCGGAACCGACCGCGGTCGTTAAAGCTAATTCGCCGTCATCCGTGTAATGCGAAACCTCTATAATCGCGACGTCAATGTCGCCGAAAAAAACCTGCCGTAACAAACGTGCGTAACGGGATAAATGATCATCGACATAATCAACATCATCGTCGTTGATACATTTTCTCAAATCCCTATCCGCCTGATACGGCGCACGAAACGCAATTGCCCGCGCTCGACCGAGCGCACCGTCAACCGCATCGTTGGTTGAAGCACCCGTTAAGAGCTTGATTCGAAACGGCTTTCCGTCGGCATGCAAACGTTCCGCGCGCTTCGCCAATGCCAAAGGGATGACTTTCGGGCAACCCGCCGCCGTAAATCCGCCGCACGCCACAAGCGCACCGTTCGGAATGTACTCCGCCACTTCTTCCGCCGTCAGTTTCGGGAAGGCACTCATTGTCGAAATTCTAAAGCAAGGACGCGTTATTTCAACTTAAATATCGGACGCCATCCAAAGTTGGCACGATTTAAGCTGTGTAAAAAAAGTACCTATGAGCGTTTCAAACGTCAACAACGGCGATGTACCGAGCGTTAATCCGACAGACGGAACCAAGAACGAAGAACTGCTCAAACAATATCGGGAGCAGTATCAGCAGTTACTTTCACAATACCAAGACGCTTCCGTCGCCTGGAGCCGTATTGCGTCAGAAACCAAAACGCGCATCGGCGACTCGATTTGTCTCGCCATCGACAAACAACTGGATGAGGCAAGGAAAAAACTGGATGCTTTTCAAGTTGCCATCAACGCATCGGGCTCATCGGAAGAGACTTTGAAAACAATGGCCGATGTATGTAAAGCATCCGTAAGCAATGTAACTGCTTATATCGCGACGGTACCGACGACGGTGGCCAACGCCGCGGATATCTCGGCATTAAGAAAAATTTGGGAAGGGTTGCCGGACACTGACAAAACACTGCTCGGATCGGAATTCACACAGGCGATTGAAGCAAAATTTACCGCTTTCAATGCAAAAATCATCACTTTGCAAAAAGCGATTGCAGAAGGCGCGGACGCGTCGGTCGTTGAAAAACTGCAAAGCGAAATTACCGAACTTAAAACACAACTGAGTGCGCTTATTAACGGCACAACGGACGGTTCGACCATGTCGATAACGGATCGCATCGCCTGTTTAAAATCGCTGGAAGAGGCAAAATGGAACATGTATGTCAGCGATGAGCAGTATGCGACGTTCAGACAGCAACTCCTGCAAACGGACATTTCGAAACAAATTTCCAAAGAAAATTTTCAAACGCAACTGGATGCCGTTGCCCTTCCGGAGGTTCAAAGAAAGATCATGGAGGATGCCGAAACAAATAAAGCGATTTCGAAACACGCAGCCGCCGTGAACGAACTTCTCAAAAACAACGTTGCGCTGAAAGTCATGCAGGAGAAAAACAGTTTCCTTGAATTTAAACTCAACTCGGAAGCGGATGCAAAATTGCAGGAAAGGGCCGAATTTAATCCGCAGGTAAAACAATTACGCGACGAAGGACGCTGGCAAACGCCGGATGCTACGCGCCAGCAGGAAATGACGCAAGAACTGAACGAAGAGGAACGTCGCCGTGAAAAAATTGCTCAAATGAGGTAAATTTATGATTGACTTCTCAAGCTACATTACGAATTACGGGCGCGAGGTCGGGCTGCCGAACCTGAAACTCAACGAAAACGGTGTCTGTTCGCTCAATTTCGACGGCAAAATCAACGTCGATATTGTGTACAACAAGGACAACGACCAGTGCTTTTTCGCCTCTCCGATCGGTGCCGTTCCCGCCGACGGTCGCGAAGAATTTTACCGACAGTTGTTGGTTTCCAACGCGTTCGGCATTGAAAACGGCGGCGCCGTCCTCGGCATCGAAGAGGAAGAGGAACGCGTGGTGCTCAGCTACACCTTTATCGCCAGCACGTTTTCGTTCGAACTGTTCAAAACCGTCCTCGGAAATTTTGTCACGATGGTGGAAAATTGGATGGGAAAATACGAAAACCTTTGCCGCGTTTCCGCATCATCGGGAGGGAGTGAAGAGGGGGCAGCTCCTATGCCGAATGCATTTGCTTACACGAGGATTTAGTGGGGGAGGAAGAAGGAGAAGAAACGAAAAAAGTAAAGAAAATTCCAAAATATCTCCTTCCACATTGTAAACAAGGGTTTTTCAAAGAAAATTTTGGAAAAAATTTAAAAAACTGAACTGGAACTACTGAGGCATTTTGTTAAACGATGAATAAACATTTTTTTATCTTTCACACTCCATCCCTAAACGATCTTTGTATTTTTCGGCAAATCTTTATCGAAAAAATACATTTTTGGAGTACTCCTCTACCTTCACTACCTCACTCACCCGCCAATCAACCGCCTGCACCTGCAACGTTCGCTGCCCGTTCCAACACGACCAACCGAGTTGAACGGCGAAATCGAGCAGTTTGTTTTGCGGAATGCGCGCATCGCCCATGCCCCAAGCGACGGCGCGGTGTCCGTTCAACGTCAGGCGCAAATGTGCGTTGTGCTTCCCGAAACATTCGGCGGGTTCCGTTAAAACAACGTCTTTCAGCGCAAAAATCGGCATTTCGTTTCCATGACCGAACGGCGCCAGGTGTTCCAGTTCAGCCCAAAAATCCTCCGTCAGTGAAGTTTCGGACAAAACCGAGGCAATCGACAACATCGGTTGCGGCCAATCGTTTTGAAATCTTTGATGTAAAATTTCATTCAAACGCGCTTCCAACGGCAAAATGTTTTCAATTTCAACTTCCAATCCCGCCGCCGCCGGATGCCCGCCCCAATGACGCAACAACGGTTGTGCCTCCGAAAAAAGTTCCGTTAAATTTACTTCCTCGATACTGCGCCCGGAACCTTTCGCAAATCCGTTGTGTTCGCCCAAAACAAAAATCGGGCAGTGATATTTGCGCGTTAAACGCCCCGCAACAATCCCCACAACACCAACATGCCAATGCGGTTGGTACAATACATACGCCCGTTGATGAGGTCGTTCGCGGATGAGAATTTCCGCCTCCGCGGCGATGCGACGTTCCGTTTCTTGCCGTTCCGCATTTTTCAGCGCCAGTTGCCGCGCCAACAAACAACAACGAGCTTCATCGTCGCTCGTCAATAACTCAAACGGCACTTCCGCCGATTCCAAACGTCCGCCAACATTGATGTGCGGTGCCAATTTGAACGCTATATCCTCCGTTGTCAGCGGATAAGAAGGATCGCCACCGCAGACTTCCGACAACGCCCGCAAACCGACGGATGCGGTTCGTTGCAGTTCGCGCAAACCGAAAGCCGCGAAAAGTCGATTATCGTGTTGCAACGGAACCAAGTCCGCAACGGTCGCAAGAGCAACCAAATCCAAAAACGAACTCAAACGCAGTTCTTGCGCGCCGCGAACATTCTCCGAACGCAGAATTTTCAGCCACGCATGCAGGCACTTGAAAATCAAACCCGCCGTACATAAACCCAATGCCGATTGCGAATGTGAGGCTTCGTTCAGGTGCGGATTGACGATCACGGCATTTGGTAATGTATCGCGGGAACGTTGATGGTGATCGACAATCAGAACCTCAACGCCGACATCGCGCAACCGTTGCACCGCCTCGATCGAATTGGTACCGCAGTCCGTTGCCGCCAACAGGTCAAAAGGTGCATAATCTTTTAAAACCCGATCCGTTACCGCTTCCGTCAATCCGTACCCCTCCTTCTCGCGGTTCGGAAAAACGTGTATAAACTCGTATCCGAAGCGGTGAAAAAAACGATGCAACAGCGCCATCGACGTTACACCGTCCACATCATAATCGCTCACAACCGCGATGCGCCGTTTTTTCACACAGGCATCGTGCAGGCGACAAACAACTTCCGAAATGTTCTCAATCGCTTCGGGCGGTTCGATATTTTTCAGCGACGGCGAAAGAAAGGCTTCGTATTCCGCTTCATTCCGAAAGCTTTTTTGCAACAGCAATTGTTGAATTTCGGGGCGAAAACCGCCCTTTTCAACGCACGCCCTCAGCCACTCGGACGGTTTCGGCGGCGGCGCAAAAACCCAATGCATCTAGGAATTCAAACTCTCGTGGGGAGCAGACTCGACCGACTTTGCCTCCAAACGCCTCCGATCGTTGCGGTTGTATTTGCAGAAAATCGGAACGGCGACAAAAATCGACGAAAACGTACCGATGAGAATACCCAGCATGAACACCAACGCGTAATCGCGGACGATGCCCGAACAACACAGGTATAACAACAACGCGGGTATAAAGGTCGTCATCCCGGTCATCAAGGTACGAGACAGAGTCTTGTTGATCGATAAATTGACGAGCTGCGGCAACGGCGCGAACGCATTGATCTTTAATTCTTCGCGCACGCGATCGAAAATAATAATCTTATCGTTAATCGAATAACCGATGACCAGTAAAACCGCCGCCACCATCGGTGCGGTAAATTGATGCCCGAAGGCAATATATAAACCAATCGTAATGAGTGTATCATGCAACAGTGCCAAAACGGAACCAACGCCGTAGCTGACTTCAAAACGCAACGCAATGTAGATAAGAATTCCGATAAGAGCAAACGTAATCGACAAAAGCGCATTCTTTTGGACGTCCGAACTGACCGAAGCCCCCATGCGATTGTGCGCCAGACACTTAAAATGCCCATCGGGATTGGTTTCTTTCAGAGCCTCGAATACGGCGGTTCCACGATTTTTTTCGGTCTGTATCTTCAACAGCGGCATCGCCTCGCCGACCGTCTTTTGATATACGGCATTCACTTCTCCCAAGTGCTGCTCCTGTGCCATCTGCCGCACCTTTTGACAATCAATCGCCTTGTCGCCGCGCACCAGCAATTCCTCGCCGCCGACAAAGTCAATACTCAGCACACTCTTCCCGCGAACACCCAACGCAACACAACCGACAAGAAACAAAACGACCGAAACCGTTGCCGCCGCTTTTTGACGGGACAAAAAATCAAAATTCGCTTCCCCAAGCCACGCGCGCGACGAAAGCTTAAATTTTCCTCTTTGCGCCAAAGGCTCCAAAAGCGCGCGATTGAAGCATAAAACCGTAAATAACGTCGTCAACACACCGACCGCCAACGTGATGCCGAAACCTTTGACGGAACCGACGCCGAAAAACACCAGCAACGCCGCCGTTAAAAAGGTGGTAATGTTGGAATCTAAAATCGTCCAAAGTGCTTTCTTATGCCCGACCTCCAGCGCCGTTTCCGTATCCCGACCGTTCCTTATTTCTTCGCGCACGCGCTCAAAGATTAAAACATTGGCATCCGTCGCCATCCCAAGCGTCAAGGCCAGAGCGGTGATACCCGGAAGCGTAATCGTCGCATTTAGAACCACCCAGGACACCAGGATAAAAATAAAATTCAACACCAGCGCCAATCCGCAAACAGCACCGGGCAGACGGTAATAACCAATCATCACCGCCATCAGCAAACCGACACCGATGATTGAGGCATTCACGGCAACACTACGGGCTCCCGCTGCCAAAGACGGTCCGATTTCGTAAATTTCCGCCAAATCAAGCTCGAATTCCAGCGGATTATTCAAGACATTGGAAAGTTCAATCGCTTCCCGTTGCGTAAAATGCCCCGAAATGCTCGCCTGTCCGCCGGTGATCTCCGACTGAATCACCGGTGCCGAACACACCTTCCCGTCCAACACAATCGCCAGCGACTTGTGTAAATTCTGACGCGTCACCGCCGCAAAACGCTCCTTCCCGGTCGGCGTCATTTGAAGGCTGACTTCGTACTTACCGTATTGATCAACAACGGGATGCGCTTCCTTCACCGATTTTCCCGTCATTTCGGGAATTTTCTTCACAATCAGCGGCACCAAAACCGCCTCGCCTTTGTCGTCTTCGCGCTCCAGGAATAACTTTTCATACCCCGTCGGAATCGGATCGCCTTCGCGCACATCCTCATTAACCAGGCGAAATTCCAACTTCGCCGGTTTTTTCAGCGCACCGACGATATCGGAATTGGTTTCCAACGAAATTCCCGGCAACTGCACCTCAATCCCGCCGCGACCGCGCGGACGCACCAGCGGTTCCGCTACCCCGAGCGCATCGATGCGTCCCGAAATAACCTCAATGGCTTTCTGTACCATTCGCCGACATTCGTCATCGCTTTTCTTTTCCAACAACTGCGGACGAATGTTCAGCGAAAACGCCACACCGCCTTTCAAATCCAACCCCTGCTTAAAAACACTCCGCGACTGTTGCAACAGATGCTGTAACAAAATACGATTGCGCTTATCGATATTCTTGATATCGGCGATGTTGAACTGCGTAAAACACGTACTCAAATCCAAATTTTTCTCGTGACACAACGCCAACAGCGCGTGCATCAAATTCGGTGCCTTTTTCTCGGCAACCTGCTTTCGCGCTTCTTCCCAAACACCTCGGAAAGCATCCCGATTTTGCTTCACCTCGCTCAGCAGATACGCATCATAGGGCTTATCGTGCCACGGCGTTAACTGCGAAAGACCGACCAACAGCGCAATCGCCGTAACCCACAAACGCGTGTTAAATTTCTTCATTTCTTACCCGACCTCGGCGCGGTTTTTGTTTTCGGATCGGTGATTTTGCTCTGAACAAAGTTTTTGTGCAGTTCCAGCTTCGAATCGCCCGTTTTGATGAGCAACCGATCGCTCTTAACCTGCATCACCGTCGCAAAAAGCCCCGAGGTCGTTAAAATTTCATCGCCTTCCTTTAATGTCGCAATCATCTTCTCCTGCTGCTTCTGTTTTTTCCGCTGCGGCGCAACCATCAAAAACCAAAACGCCAGCGCAAACAACAGCATCATCAGGAACGACGATGCGCCCGGTGCCCCGGGTGTCGCTGGTGTATTCAGTAAAAGCGGCGAAAGAATTCCCAACATATTCGGCATTCATTGGAAGGTTTTTTCACAAAAACCGCAAGTGCTTTTTTACGGTGCCGGTCGTTATGAAGGGAACGTTGTACTGCGAACAATTGTGTACGCCTGGGAAAAGAAAGTACCGCAATACCCTTTGGACGATGACGGTACGGACGCGTTTGGCATGTTTTTGGTGCATCGGGATAACGGCACGGAACAGTGAAACGCGAATATACAAAAAACGCCGAAGATTTCGACATCCCGCCATATCTACGTTTCGAAACAATATCCGTACAAACCGCTTTGTGTGATTTCCAAACGACGACAGTATCTCGTCATTTCATAGTCTCGGTTTCTTCAAAGCAAACCGCAAACGCCATACGCGGTTTTGTGCAACGGGTGCGAATTCCGCCGTACGAGCCAAACATTGACAGGCGGTGTAGACACTATGAAATATCTCAATGCGCCAATAACCGCGGGTAGCCTTTTGTCGCCGAAGGTCATTGCAGCGCACCCCTTTTTTTACTTCCCCTTTTTCACCGACTGCAACGCACGCTTTAAAATGCCTTCGACGGTCACTTCGTCGGGGAATGTTTCCCGCACTTTCTCCGTTAACGCTTCGGCTTGTTTGGGCGCGTAACCGAGCACCGTCAACGCCGCCGCCGCATCGTCGTAGACGGAGGCTTTTTTCGGCGCATCGACCGTAATCGTCGTTGGCAACTTTTTCAAACAGCCCTGCAGTTCCAACACAAGACGTTGCGCGGTTTTCTTCCCGACCCCGGGACATTTCGACAACGCCGCAACATCCTGACGGACAAGGAGTTCGCACAGTTCCGACATTTTAAAAGCCGTTAACAGCGTCAGTGCCAGCTTCGGACCGACGCCGTTCACTTTCTCGACCAGGAGTTTAAAACAGTTGCGTTCCTCCAACGTCGCAAATCCGTACAGTTGCTGATTGTCTTCGCGATAAACCGCATACGTGAACAACCGATACGTCTGATGCAACGCAAACATCTGCGGTTGCGGCACAAAGACTTCATACCCGACACCGTGAATGTTGAGGCAGACACCGCTGTCGGTTAGAAATTCAACCGTGCCTTCCAGAAAGATAACCATTCTCACCCATACCGACAAGAACCGTGCATTTTGTAAAATTCAAATATCGATACCGTTTTTGAAAAAATTTCAATAATTCTGAAAAAAGGAAAAAAATAACTTGAAACATGTTTTATTTTCAGATTTTTTGAAGAAAGTATGCGTCACAGTGTTTCGCATATTCTCCGTTGCATCTTGTTATCGTTTCCGCTCGCGTTTCTCGGAAACATCGCGATATTTGCCGACGACACCTGCCCGTCGTGCGGGCAATCGTATTCCGATTTTACGCATCTGGCGGTACATGCCGTTTCAAAACACGCACTTTGGCTGTGCCCGAATTGTCGCGAAACTTTTCCAGTCAAAGATAAAAAATCGTACCGGTTGCACCGAATAAAAGAGCACAAGGAAGCCGTCTGGTTTGCATGCAATTTGCGTGTTTCCCGCAGCCGGATCGAGTGGACGCGTCACTTGGAAAAGCACTGGGGAAAAGATGTTTGTTTCGTACCTCCGTGCAACTTGCCGTGTTGCCTGCAATTATCTCTTTCAAAAAGAAACAGCGTTTGGTCACAACAGCTCCACGGAGCTCATTTTCACGGTTCCTGGCTTGATTTTTTCGTTACGGTACGTCTCCCTTACCGTTGTTGCAAACCGTTTCGGGAAGCAATCTTGACCGATTATTCGGATCATTTAAAAAGCGACGGGGCGAATGACATGAAGAAAAAATTTTTGAAAGGCATAAGGAATTTTTCGAAACACGTTTATGACAAACACGGTTTATGTTTTTTGTGCGAAAGAAGGCTGACATCAGGCATCGACAAAGATATTTTCGACAGTCAACCGCACATCGGCACGAATGTTTTTCTGCGTTCGGGAAGCCACGTATTGGCTTTGCCGAAAGACGAAAACCTTACCTGTTTTTGCGGCAAAAAAGCGCAACGCAATGCCGAAAGTCGCCTGTTTGCCTTAAAAATCGACCGCCTGCCTTTCGGAACCGGATTGGATATGGTCACGCATCCGTTTTACTGCGTTATTGACGGAAGCGGTGACAAGAGCGGGAAAAATCCGTCGGATGATTTGAAGATTGCAAATGAGATTGCGTCGGAATGCGACGAAAAAAGTGTCCGTAATCACTCCGACGAACCGATTAAAGACAATACAGAAGTCCCTCAATCGCCGTCGTTTTCGACCAAATCCGTCGATACGAAGCTTACAAGCACGGACAACAAAAAACATAAAAAGGTTCTGGAGGTTGATGCTCATACGGTTCTTTTAACGGGTAACGAAACGGGAAAAGCATCTGAAAACTTATGAAAAAATTCATACTGCTCATCGGGACGGCGTGTCTGCCGATCGCAATTTCTTACGGGGCTTTGGAATGCCGAAAGTGTGCCGAAGCGCATAAAAAAGACGGAACGAAATCGCCGTTTTCCTGCCATAAACTCGAAACCATGGCAAAACACCTTCTCCTAAACCACGGCACGTACTTGTGTTGCGATTGCAGACAACATTTTAAGGATCTCGATACCTATCGGAAACACATGTTCGAGGTACACAAAAAGAGAGCGTGCCTGTACTGTTGGCGTACTTTTGAAAAAAGGGAAGATTACGAGCTGCATAAAGACGGGCAACATATCGATTATCGAACTCAATGCGGAACTTGTTTACAGAAGTTCCCGACGTTCGAACGGTTCGCAATCCATGCAATCGTTCGCCACAAACTATACGCTTGTCCGGATTGCATGCGGACAACTTGTGACGGTAAGCCGTGCACGAAAAAAACAAAGGGGTTCAAAGGAAGAGAACCATATTTGGAACATATGCATAAAGATCACGGAAAGTTCGTCTGTCTGCAATGCAATATGCGCACCTTTAAAACCCGGAAAGATTATGATGAACATCTCAAAGACGGACATAAGGAAGGGAAAATCAAAGCAGAGTGCGCACGTTGCGGACATCCGAATACGTTCCGTTACAAAGCGGAAAAACGGTTGCACGAATTGCAACATGCGTTTTTATTGTTTTTTTTGGAAAAAACAATCTGCGGATACGCATGTTGCGTTCCGTTTCAAAAGGCACTTTTCGGTAAAACACGGGAAAAGTTTTCGGAAGAAGAGAAAAATCCGAAAATCGAAGCCGTACGGGCATTCGCAACGCATGTGTTGCAAGAGCACAAGCGTTGTTTGTTTTGCGAAAATCCCGCAACCGATGCATCCCAAAAAGTGCTGGAAAAAAATTTAAAATCCATGACATATGATCAAATCGCCAAAGATGCGCGAATGTTTATTCGACTTAACGAAAATACGTTTCCAAAAAACGGAATTCCCGTTATTCACTGCGAAATGTGTGCATTGCCGTTGCAACCGAACCGTAAAAGCAGATTGTTTTTCGCGAGTATCTCACAATTTCCGTTCGGCAAGGGGTTGGATATTCCGGATTATCCGTTCCATCACCTGGAATATGATGAACAAAAGGCGAAGAAAAACACCGTGCTGTCCGTCATAAAAGAAGTTCCGGCAAACGAAGAGGAGTCTTTTTTTATTCCGAAGCAGGATGAAAAAGATGCTGTCATTTCAGGAGAAGAAGACGAAGCGGAAGACGAGAAAAGCAGGGATGAAGAAGAGGATGAAGAAGACGAAAAGGAACCCGAAACGAAGGATGGGAAATGAACTTGCAGGGAGCAATACCGTTCGGTGCTATTCGGAGTTTTGACGAATTTGTTGACGCTGTTCGGAAGCATTGTTTCGCGTTGCCGCCCGACATCGTGCAAACCGCCGTTTCCGTTGCACTTATCGTTTAAAAAGTAAAGAAGCGTTGTTTTGATTCTGATTTTTTATTTAAACGCAGGCATTTCGTACCGTCGCAACATAAAGCTTATCTCTCAAATCTCTCCCTTCAACGCCTCAACCGCTTTCTCCATCACCGCAACATTTTTTTCGCTCAACGGGCACAGCGGCAAGCGAACTTCGGCACTTTTAATCAAGCCTTTACGTTGAAGCAGATATTTGATCGGAACGGGATTGGTTTCGATCGTCAAAGCGCGAAACAGCGCATAATAGCGTCGGTGGAGATCCGCCGCCGCTTCAAAGTTATTTTCGGATACCAAACGATACAATTGTACAATTTCATTCGGAATTAAATTTGTGGCAACGCTGACGAGCCCTTTGGCACCGAGCGAGAAAAACGGCAACATCATGACATCTTCGCCTGTCAGCACCCGAAAATCCGCATCGTTCTCTTTGACCAGTTGTGCAACGCGATTGCACGAACTGCCGTTTTCCTGAATCGCGACGATGTTTTTGTGATTTTCCCGCAAACGTCGAACGGTTTCGGGCGCAATCTCCACGCCGCAACGAAACGGCGACGAGTACAGACAAATCGGTTTGTCGATTGCCTTTGCCAGGGCTTCGAAGTGCAAATATAAACCGTTTTGCGTCGGCTGATTGTAAAACGGCGTTACGGCGAGGAAACCGTCCGCCCCGAGTGTTTCATAAGCGGTTATTTGCTCCAATGCCCGCCGCGTATCGTTGGCATCGACGGTCATCAATAATTGCAACCGACCGTCGACCGTTTGAACGACGAACGACAGTAATTCCCTGCGTTCCGCATCGCTCAATGTCGGATTTTCGCCCGTGATTTCCGCCAGCACCAATCCCTGAACGCCCGAGGTGATTTGGCGTTCGATCAAATTTTTCAGCGATCCATAATCGATTTTTCCGTCAATAAACGGCGTGACGAGAGCGGTGTAGATACCTTGAAACGAAGCAAAGGGAACCATACCTCATATATCGGTCGGATTTCGGATTTTTTTATACCAAAATGCCCGCCGTTTTTTCGTGCGTTTCGGGGGATTTCAGGGTTTCGATATGTCCCACCCAGTATTCAAAGGTATTTACAAAGTGCTCCAGAGAACGATTAAACAATGCGTAATCGCACGAAGCCACCGGCAAACTTTGCACCAGCTGTGTTTTTTCGCTGCCGAGCTGCAGTCCAAAAGCCGCGCCGTCGGTATCCTTCCAACCGAGATTATGCTCCAACAGTGCATCACAAAAGGCTTGTTGCGGAACGGTTTTACTCTCCAAAGCACCCTGAAAATGAAATGTGTGCGCCGACGGTTCGTAGCCGATCTCGATCAGCAGTTTATCGTCAAACATTAAAAAACAACGTTGATCCGCATCCAAAACCAACCGACCGCCCACAACTTCAACTCTTCATCCAACTGCCTTAACCATTCCTCAAACACCGACATGTCTTATTTTAACACGCCGTCGAAACGGAGGCAATGCCTACGACAGCGAACGATGATACCGTTGCCAATAATGCCAACCGGAATGAACCGTCAAAAACGTCGCCGTCACGAACAAAACATTGTTGATGATTGTCAGGAGAGTGATGCCCTCTTTCGGAAACCACGCGGCGGCATCGATGCGCAGCATTTCGATGAGAAAAAACGCACCCGTGAAGACGATTTGGAGGATGGTTTTTAATTTTCCCGATTTCTCCGCCGCAAGCACGGTTCCGTTTTTCGCCACCATCACGCGCAATCCGGTGATAAAAAACTCGCGGCACACAATAAGCAACATGCAGAAAATGCCCCATGTCGGAACCAATCCTTTCCCCGCCAGCAAAAGAAACATGCCGATGATAAAAATTTTATCAATCAGCGCATCCGCCAGCTTTCCGAAGTCGGAAATTTGATGATACTTGCGCGCTGCCCAGCCGTCCAACCAGTCGGTCACGCCCGTCACTACGTACAAAATAAATGCCAGCGTTTTTGAGCCCGCAAAAGAGGCATAAAAGAAAAAACCGATTGCGAAAATCAGCGGGATACGCGCCAGCGTGATCGCATTCGGCACATTCACGCTTTTATTATTTATTTCCAATGCCCGTTCCGCAAGCCTGTTCTGGGAGATTGTCGCCTGCAAACGGATAAAAACGGTGAGATTATGAGAGAAAAACATTCGACCGCGCCTTCGGGAGACTTTGCACATCGAAAGCACAAGGGTTGAAAGCGCAAGGGAATAAGATGTTTTTACTGGCATTTGCGTCGCTTCCGTCATGTACTTTTACTTAAAAAATCACCGAAAGACCTTTGCATACTTGTCGCAGTCAAAAGTTCGATGTTCGTTTATGGATGGAGCATGTCGCGCTGTGTTTTTTATACTGGTGTTGAAATCCTGCGCCGTAATTTCGCGCTTGTCTGCCGTATGCCCTTCTACCGTTCATGAAATCGATCGTATTTCGGATACCGAACGCACGATTTTCGTATATTCATCAACGCTCATTATCGCCCTCTCATCAAAAAAATCACGGCAATGCTTTTGACCGTTCGCCTTAACCGAAAATTGCCGTTTTTTAAAATGACGGAGCACATTGCATCGCTTTTTTATCTCGACGTTGACACCTTGCACCGTGATTTCGCGCTTGTCTCTTGCACCGCTTTTAATCATCCTGAAAAAGTTGCGAATCGGATACCGAACGCGCGCTTTTTTCATATGCTCATCGATGCTCACTGTCATTTGGATCACCTTGGAATTGCCGGTGCGGGTGAGTTTTTGTCGCATCTGAGCGAAAACAACCTTGAAGGCGTCATCGTCTGCGGGCTTAATGCGCACGATTGGGCATTTTATGCCGATTTGGCGAAACAATTTCCGACATTGAAATTTTGTTGCGGGCTCTATCCGTTGGAACTTTCAGAGCATTGGGAGCAGGATTTGGAACGGATGCGCGCGTTTCTTCCCCAGGCGGTCGGCATTGGGGAAATCGGTCTGGATTTTCACGGCATTTTCGATACCGCGCACATTGCGCAAATGAAACTGCAAATGAAGGTCTTTGAGCGGCAACTGCGCCTGGCGCAACTTTACGACTTGCCGGTCGTCATCCACTGCCGCGATGCCTTTTTTGCGATTAAGGAAATTCTGCAATATACGCACTTCGACCTGAAAAAAGTGATGTTTCACTGCTTCGTCGAAGATCTCGAAGCCGCACGATGGGTGACCGAGAACGGCGGTTTGTTGTCCTACTCGGGCGTCATGACCTTCAAGCGCTTCGGTTACACGCACGAAACGGCAATCGCAACGGATTTATCGCAGATCGTCGTCGAAACCGACAGCCCGTATCTGACACCGGCACCGTTTCGCGGTCAGCAAAACTTCCCAACCTACGTACATTACGTTGCCGAGAAACTGGCGGAGTTGAAAGGAATTTCCTTCGACGAATGCGTGCGCGCAACCACCGAAAACGTAAAACGGTTTTTCGGATTTTGAAGAGTTTGCGTTCGAAAAGAATACTTCGAACAGATGTAGCGTTGTTGAAAAGAAATAATACATTTCCTTTGTATTTGCTGTAAAGCCGTTAAAAAGAAGGTTTTTAGGAAGTTACCCGTTGCCCCGTTCGACAGTATTTGTTTTTGTCTTTTTTTGCCGCAACCCCGATCCGATTTGCGTTAAATTTTTTTTAAAAAAATACTTGACAAAAAAACAGTCATCAGGATGGTATTATGAGAAATACAATCAAAACATTGTTCATTGGCGGGGCGTTTGCCTGCATCGGATCGTTATCGGGGCACGGAGAAACGTTTCGGGAGAAGCTGGATGCGTATTTTGCGGAACATTCGCAAGAAATTCAAAAGAGTATCCGAGAGTGGGATGCTTATAACCTGCATAAACCGGAATATCGCATCACCGAACAGGAATTGAAGGATGTCGTGATGCGTTCGTACGAGAAAACGATCGATTGGATGAAACTGTCCATGCAACACCAAATCCGCTTTTTTGATTATTGCAGAATGCATCTGCGTGAAGGTGATACGGCATCTCTGAAAAAACGATTTGACGGCGAACAAATCCGCATACACGCGTTGAGGGAGCTGGGTGATATGATCGACAAATTTACGGCGAAAAAAATTGTTTTTAATAAGCTGTGTGAAAAGTTTCATAACCCACATTGGACATCCATGGATGATATTCCGGATGAAGTATGGCAAATCCTTGCCGCGGCTCCGATATTAACAAAGTACAAAGAAGCTTGTGCTGCTTGGAATCCGGCTTCACAAGAACCTTCGGGATTAAGAGAGCAGCTGGAGGCTACCGTTAAAACAAGAAATGAGTTTTTCGATGACCTTACGGGTACCAATTATTTTAAAGATAACTTTGGCAATAAAGGACCTGCTCTGTACAATGGGAGAACCCGTTATTCGATTGAGAGAATGAGTGGTTTTTTTTACGGCGTGCTCGAGAACAGTCCGTACGTTTTTAATTGGGCGGATGAGAAGACGGCACAAGAAGAAATCTTTTGGATGTTTCAGCGAGGTTACGTTACATGGTCCAAATGGAATCCAGAGGGTTATTGGGCATCATTCCACAGTTACGGTTCTTGTGTCACTTATCAGTACCCCGAGTATTGTTTGAGTGAATATTATGGTAGGGAAGGACTCGTTGATGATTTATTCAAAGATGATGATTTGGTAAAAGCGTATTGCAGGATCGCGGTACTTCTGCAGGAATGCGTCAATGACGCATGCCGTCTGTACAGAATATACAGGGATACGCTTGCGGAACTCTCGGCAATAAAAGCTGGAAAATTGAAAAAATCTCAAGCCTGGTACGGGAAGGTTTTAAAAAGGTGTGAGACGCTTTTCAAATATTGGGAAGTGCGGCATTATATGCCAACCATAGCAGTGGCGGATAGTCGTAACGATTTTGAAACGGTTGCAAATGCCTTGGGAAAGATAAAAGATTGTTTGCAGGAATTGCGCAAAAAGATACGAAACTTGATTACACAATAATTCGGAGCACTTTCATCCGAAAAACACCCGCTTATCGCGGGTGTTTTTTTATGAACAAATCCCCAAAGGACGTCTGTGCAAGACAAAACCAAAAAACATCGCGAGAACGGAAAAAACAAAAAACGCGAAGGAACTGCAAAACAACCAAACCGCTCCGAAACGACGCACCAACGGTGCACCCGCCAATCTGGTGGTAGGAGAGGGATTCGAACCCCCGAAAGGAAAATCCTGACAGATTTACAGTCTGCGCCCTTTAGCCGCTTGGATATCCTACCAAAGAAAAACTGGCCTTAGGATGAAGGAGGAGAGAGGGGTTGGCAAGTGTTTTTGTGTCGTTGATTTTGGAGGAAACGGAAAAAGCATCCGGTACAAACGCAATGTTGTCGTCCATTTTTTCCATCAAACACACATACTCTTTCAAAAGAATGCAACCTTTGTTCCTTATTGTCGAAATTACAAAATTTGCTTTAATAGAAACAGACAGTCGTTCGTTTAAAATCCAAACAACCCAAAAGGAAATATCTTGAACACCTCACCCTCTCGTCCCCACGTCTCCGATCCCGCCGAAATCCGTCGTCAATACCGTTACTGGCGATTCAGACTGACGTACGCGCTGATTGTCGGGTATGCCGCGTACTACCTGGTGCGACAGAATTTCACAATGTTGCGCACGTCCGACAAGTGCCCTTTCTCGATGGAGGCGATCGGTTGGGCGTTTTCGGCGTTCTCTATCGTCTACGGCGTTTTTAAAATGGTGGCGGGGTCGATTTGCGACCGCTCCGATGCACGCTTATTTATGCCCGTCGGGTTGGCTCTGGCGGCGTGTTGCAGTCTGTTGGCGGGCTGTTGGGAATCGTCCGTCGTTTTCGGTACCCTGTACGCCGTGAATGCCGTTTTCCAATCCATGGGATGGCCGTCCGTTTCGCGCACCCTCACGCAATGGTTCGGACCGCAACAAATCGGTACGCGCTGGGGCATCATCAACTGTTCGCATCAAATCGGTTCGATTATGGTGCTTGTTGGCGGTGCGTGGCTGTTGGAATACGGCAGCTGGCGATGGCTTCTCATTGTGCCGGCAATTCTCAGCCTCTTCCTCAGTTTCTGGGTATGGGAACTGTTGCGCGATACGCCGGAATCCATCGGTCTGCCGTCCGTCGAGGAATTCGAACATCTGCCGATCGTCAAAACAACAACCGATGCAGGCGATGCCGACGAGTCGTTCGGGCAAATGTTTCGAAACCATATTTTATACAACGGTCGCCTGTGGCTCGTCTGTATCGCGAATTTTTTTGTTTATTTTGTGCGATCGGGACTGCTTTGCTGGGGACCGGTACTGATCGTTCAGACGCAAAAATGTACCGTCATGGAAGCCGGTTTCAAGTTTGCCGGAACCGAAATCGGCGGTCTGTTCGGCGGTCTGTTTATCGGTTGGTTCACGGATAAATTTATGCACACGAGACGCGGTTTGTGCGGTTGCCTCATGATGATGCTGATGGGGATTTTGATGGGATTTTATTGGGCATGCAACACCGTTTGGCGGGAAACGCTCGGGCAAGTTTTTATCACATGCCGTTGGGTCGATTACCTCTTTTGGTTCTGCGTCGGCTTCTTTGTCTACGGATCGCAGGTACTCGGTGGGTTATCGGGTGCGGAATTCGGCTCCAAAAAAGCCGCGGCGACGGGTGCGGCGATGACGGGTACCTTCGGATACTTGGCGGCATCCGCCAGCGGCATCGGTCTTGTCAAACTTTCCGATGCTTACGGTTGGCAGTCGGTTTATTTAACATTTCTCGTTGCTTCCTTCCTCGGTGGTTTGTTTTTTATGCTGACGCTGAAAAAGGCCAAGCGGGAAAGATGCTAGCGCATCGGGATGTACACGAAAGTTGTTGGGTATCCCTTTATACAAACTGGCGCGGAAGGGACAGGAACCGAAGCCAACTCCCAATTTCATCACGATTTTTGAATGTGATCTTTTAAGCTACGACGCGCCGAATCTTCACCTTCGCGTCTGTTGTTCCAAGGGCACCTATATCCGCTCTCTGGCGCACGACATTGGTTTCAAGCTCAACTGCGGCGGGCATTTGTCTTTATTGCGTCGCACACACAGTGGCAATTTCTCCGTCGAACAGGCGGTACCGCTCGATACATTACTTCAAAAGCCTGCGTTATTAAAACAGTACCTTGTGACGGCGAAGGGCGAAGAATAATTCGTTTTGTTCATACAGATTTCTCTAATATTCTGAGCGGAGGATAGCCCTTCCCTCGGTTTACACTTGTTTTTTATCGTTTCTTGAATTTTTTGTAAAAAAACACTTGACGGGGGGGGGATATGGTTAAGGATAAGTTAAGGATATTTTATGCGTAAAAATACAATATACAATGTCATGGGATGCATTGTGGCGTTGATTGCCGGTGCATGGACACAAAACGCGAAAGCGGGATATACGGAACCGCAGATTATACAGTCCTATTGGGGGGCAAATTATCGGTTAATTCCGGTAATGTTTGACGAACTTTTACCGAAAGCGGACGATTTGCACCTTCTGGGCGAGAGTATACCGGAGGTATTTCGAATAGCGAACAGACCGCTCTATAAACTTCGTACGCCGTGGGGTCACGATGCCAATTTTAATACCATGGTCGAGTTAAAGAAATTGCGAGTGTATATGTCGCCGTATCCGAATCCCTGGGCTGGTTCTGACGTACAAGGAGTCGTGCTTTCCTTTGCCGAATTAAGGAGAGTCGAAGCAAATATGATGCCGAAGGTGCGCAGGATATTGCAAACATTGGGAAGTCGGGAGTTTCTTGAAATGATTTTGGATAAACAAACCGTTGACGCCGTATGCGATCGTGCCGTATATGGTCGTTACAAGACTGAAATTTTATTTCGTGTCTGTTCTTTCTTCGGGAATTTTTTCAGTCCGGAAGGGAACGGGGTGATAGTAATGAATATTGCTCAAGGTAACACTAGGCTTTTGAAAGGTGAATTCCATTTTAAAGAAGAAAAAAATGGCGATATATCCCTAAGCAGTTGCCATGTGAAATATTGTAATCGTGTGGGACATTTTTTTTCCAAGGTAGAATGGTAAATTATCCGAACTTTCCTCGGACGGCGCACGGGAAAAGAGGAATTTCGATACTCGCGTGACACCGTTGAATGCAACCTGTTTTCCGGCAGAAGATTACGGACGGCAAAATTCGTTCGGAAGAGTGCTTGTCGGCGGTGTAAAGCAACGATGCTCTTCCGAATGATTTTTTTGTACGAAAACAATTAAACACGAGTACTCCAAGCCGGATGTACCGTCGTATATTACTCAAAGTTTTTTAATCTTTTTCGATATTGGAAAAGGCGGGATTTCCGATGTTAAGCCCGGAGAAACATTTGTTTCAAACGGCACGAATGACGATAAAAGCAAAACAGCCGGTTTTGATGTCCAACGGATGCGTTTCAAGCGTTTATCAAAGTATTTATTTTCCCGATCGGGAAAATTCGGCGATAGAGTTATAAAAGTTTTCGCTTTTTACATACGTTTCATTGCCGTTGCGGAAAAATTTTCGATTGGCATTTTATTTCCGTTAAATACACGACCGCCTTCCGCCTTGCCGAAATCAGTGCCTTTCCTCACTCTGAATAGAAGCATCGGCTTCAAGGCATGCAGGCGGTTCGTTTGGTCATCGGGATTTTTGACGGTGTTCATCTCGGGCATCGGGCATTGTTAAAACAGACGGTCAAAAACGCCCGTACTTGCCGGCAAATGTCCGTCGCGCTGACATTTCATCCGCATCCGAAGCGCGTTTTAAAATTTTCGAACGCACCGCAGCTGATTTATCCGATTCACCATCGTTGTTATCTGCTACGGGAATCGGGTTGCGATGCGGTTTGCGTTCAACCGTTTGACGAAGCATTCGCCGCTCTGACACCCGAAGCATTTTTCGAGCATTTGTTGCGACGATTCACAACGCTTGTTGCCGTACATGTGGGGGAAGATTATCGCTTCGGAAGTTGTTGCGCCGGGGATACGCATACATTGGAGGCGTTGTGTCGAAGGCACGGCATTGAATTTCATATTTGTCCGAACCTGAAGGATAACGGTGAGAAAATTTCCAGTACGCGCATCCGAAAAGCCCTGCGCGAAGGTTCGATCGACGTAGCAAACAAACTTTTGGGTGCGCCTTACCATTGCATCGGTTGGGTGCAAAATCATCCGCACGAAGCCTGTTCTTCTTTAAACGAAACAACCGAAAATGCAGAAAATAATTCGGAAACGCTTTTCTTTCACACACATAACGAACTGAAACCCAAAGAAGGATCTTATTTCTGTACGTTGCGCAACCGATACGGACAACAAACAGTTGATGTACGTTTAGAAGGCGGATGGATACGATTTTTGTCGCCGATACAGCTGGTTTTGCGGCGCGGCGGCGTACTTTCTTTCGAAAAAAGCCTTTAAATGCGTTATCCGCTCGGTTTTTTCGCTTTCGTTTGCGGTTTTACGCTGATCGGTGCACGCGGAATTTTAGCAAAGATGCCGATAACCGAGTGGTTAATATATTTCGGTGCCTGGTTTTTGTTTTTGCGTTTCACGCGCGTGCGAATTTTTTCAAAGAAATTCCTTTTAAACTTCCTCGTCAGCATCGCCGTTGCCGCGCATATGATGTTCACCTGTACCCGTCAACCGACGCGCGGTCGCTACGTACGCGGGGTATTCCAATTCGATAAGTTGTTCCGAACGCAACCGAAACGCATCGGCGGCATCGGGCAACTGACGCTGTCGAACGGCGAAACCTTCCCGCTGTACCTGCATGCATCGACAAAAAAGGACATTCCCCTCAACGACACGGAACGTTACCGTTTCGCGGGCTATGTAAAACCGCTGCGGAATCCGTTTCGCGGTTCTCAAAATTTCTCCTTCTACCTGTGGTCGCGTTCGGTGCGTCAACACAGCACGCACGCGCGTCTGACGCCGTTGGCGCAACAACCGCCGACGTTTTTGCAACGTTGTCGAAAAAGCCTTTTTGCGGCGCTGACCGTGAAGGACGAACATCTGTCGCGCGTCTGGAAGGCGATTTTAATGGGCAAAAAGGAAGCGCTTTCGAAAGATCAAATTCAGCACTTCTTTTACACGGGCACCATGCACCTGTTCGCCGTCAGCGGTCTGCACGTCGGCGTCATCGGGACGTTTTTCTTTTTCCTCGGTCGACTTTTATGTCTGCCGAAGCTGTTGCGCCTGGGGGTGACGGGCGGCGGGGTTTGGCTCTACGCCGCCGTTGTCGGTTTCGGACCGTCGACGTTGCGCGCAACCCTGATGATTACATTCGTGTTGCTGGCACAACTGTTTTCGCGCCCCGTAAGCGGTCAAAACGTCTTTTTTAACACCGTCGGTCTGACGCTGTTGTTCAATCCGTTCGGGCTTTGGGATGTCGGTTTCCAGCTGTCCTACGGAACCGTCGCGAGCATTTTGTGTGTCGGCGTACCGCTGTCGTTGCGATACGTCGATCCGCGACAACGTTTTTCTTCCCTGAAAGCCACCGTCATTGTTTCCTTCTGCGCGAGTGTCATAAGCAGTCTGTTTTCAATGCGTTACTGGGATCTATTCAGTCCGTGGGCATTTGTGGCGAATTTACTTCTTATTCCGTTCGCAAGTTTTATCGTCATTCTCGGTATGCTTTCCTGGGGAATTCTTCTCTTTTGCCCTCCGCTGTTAATTTTGACGGAACCGCTTTCGCGTCTGTGTCTTTGGTTATTATTGAAAAGCGTCGAAGTTCTTGAAAATCTTCCCGGGGCGATTTTTAAAATCCCCGTATCTTCGGGTGTGTTCGCGCTGTGTTTGTGGATATTTGCGGTGATGATTGGGAAATTAAAGGAAAAAACGAAAGCAATCGCGACGGAAAATAATAATTAAAAACGTGCAAGGAAAAATCAAATTACTTACACGCCCGTCCCTGTTTCCCATTCGTACTTTTTAAAAATCATCAACTTCTTCCTTTAGATTTGCGGCAAGGAACTGCAATGAAAAACAGATTTTCCAACCGTACTTTCTTCTTCAAAACAACCCCCGAAACACCCCAATCAGTACAAGCGTCGGCGGCAGTGCTCCCAGAAGCAACGGCAACGGTTTAACGGTTCCGTGATCGAAATGCTTTGAAAGCAACGACTGTCCGGCTGGGTTCGGGGCATTGGCGATGACCGTTAACCCGCCGCCGACAATGGCACCGCCAACCACCGCTGACTGAAGTTGAAAATTCTGTGCAAACTCCGGTACCAATGACGCCAGGTACGTCAAAGCGGCATTATCGTTAAAGGATGTCAAAACGACGGAACCGTAGAACAACATTGTATTGTTCAGGCGCGAAAGAACGGCTTCAATCCACCATTCCTGCAGTCCGCCGTGCGTCACCAAACCCGCAAGGAAACAGCCGACCAACAGTGATTCTTTCAGTGCAATCGGCGACTGCCAGCGTTTCAAAATTTTAACCGCCATTAAAAACAACAACCCGCCGAACACCACCAGTTCCGTATGGTGAGCATTGAGAACCGTCCAGAGCAGAAAGAAAACATGTACCCCAATGACCGAAAGCGGGATTTTTTCATTCTTTTCCGACCGACCGCCGTCATCGGAAGCGCGAACGTTCAAGGTGTGAAGTTGTTTCGCGAACAGCAGACCGTACAACAGCGTCGACAGTACAATCCCGCAAACGGCTTCCTTGCCGAAGTGGGAAAAAACATAGGGCGTATCCCAATGCCACGGACGCGCGACCATTAAAATCGGCGGTGCCGCAAAATGTGTTAGTGAACCCCCGACGGAAACATTCACAAACAACAACCCCAGCGTTGCATAGGAAAACAGCGTGTTCGGTTTATGGGCGAAAACCTTTTGCGAAAGCAATAACGCCGCAATGGTCATGGCCGCCGGTTCCGTAATGAGCGAACCGAACAGCGGCGCGATAATGAGAATACACACCCACCAGGTCGACGGTTTTTCGCCGCCGCACAGACGGACAAGAAACCGAATTACACTTTCCGCCAAATACAGCACGGGACGCGTTGCCGCCGTCATCATGATCACAAACACAAAAATCGGTTCCGAATAATGTCGCGTCGTGAAGTAGTTCACCGTCTCCGTCCAACCTTTGAACAAAATAAAACACACCGTCAGCGGTACCAACCACAGCCCGAAAATCACCTCAACCTCTCCGAGCCAATGCAAACACTGCGAACGAACGGTAACGCCCGTATGTTGTTCCAAAGTTTTGGCTTTGCGGGCAAATTTTCCCGCCAAAAATGTGTGAATGAGAGCTCCGAGAAAAATGAGCAACGTAACCAACCGAAACGGATCGTCTGCAACTTTTTCCGTCAACAACGACAGCAAACCGACTTCCGCGTTCGACACGCCCATGTTGATTTTATTATAGGAAAGGCGGAAAAATTGGCAATTCGGAAGGTGGAAAACAACTTGAGTGATTAGGAAGCAGACGTGGAATTTCCATCAAAAGGGACTCCACTTGTTTCGCATTAAGTTATTCACCCGGGAAACACAACAACATCGTTTTCGCAACAGAAGAAAAACACGGCAAACAAAAAAATAAGCACAAGCAAGCCGCATAAGTGCACCGCCGCCCCTGTTAATGTATTCATTTTCAACAGAAATCTTTTCTTTTTTCTTAAAAAAATCGAAACAACGAAAGCCGGCAGAAAAGCCGCAAAAGGACCAAAAACCACCCCGAAATCCGCTATATGCGTACATCCGAAAAGAAACCAACCCGTATAGAGAACAAAAAATATCCGTTGCTTATTTTTTACAAGACACACCGCATAAGGGATAAACCGATATAAATAATCAGAATCCAACGGACAGATTTGGCAAAAGGAACCGGCAACGTAACATCATCCATTTGCCCCGTAAAAAACATACTCAGGTCTCTCAAACCTCTGTTCCCAAACGAATGCAAAAGTCTGAAAAAAATATGCCGAAGACGCACCCGACCGCGAATAAGCAAGTTCCCGTATAATCAAACAAAAAAGCCTTTAATTTCCTGATTTTAAGAAATCTTAACGCCGTTTCCCTTGTCATGGTAAAAAAAACCTCCGTATGGCACCGATGGAAACCTCATTTTTCATAAAAACACTTATGCAGGAACAAAACTTGAAACCTAAAAACAACCAACCCAACAACGGGCAGACGCTGTTAATTGTGTACAATTTAACCGCTTTATTTCTCAAACGGTATGCGAAAACGGCAGATAACGACAGGGCTGAAAGAAAACACGCAACGGAAGCATACGAAGACAACCAACGGACAAGGTTGCCCGGAGCAAATCCGCAACACTCATGGAAAATTAGAAATGATAATGTCCAAACGGCAACATACAAAACTCCATAGGAAAGCGTTGTCACCGAGAGAAAAAAAGTACCAGCTGTTTGTTTTTAAAAATACACGCACACAAAACGGACAAAATAAGGTAACATCCTAGCTACCGCAACCAATCAGCAACCGAAGGTCCGAGCGGAATGCTCAGAGTGCCTGTTGTTTCCAAAATCTTCGCAATATCCAACTTCGAATTCATAACACTGGTCACCCGTCGACCGAAGGATCGGCAAATTGACGGAACCCAGAAACCGCCCAAATACAAAATCGAGATGAAATCTATCCAAAAATACCTGCATTTTTTACTCATGGGCAAATAATCGTAACCCTTTTACTTCCCCTTCTTCTCCGCCTTTTCTCTCGGCGGAAATTCAAAACCGATCCCGCCGTTTGATTTCAAAAGCAGGTATGCCGAAAAACGTTTCCCTGTGCGTTTGGACGTAAAACCGTCAATCAGCTCCGTTTTACCGTTATTTAACAGCTGTTTCATGTGGTCATCCGACAGTAAAAAGCCCAACAACAGGCGCGCTACGTGGAATGCGCAGGGATGTTCGGTATTCTTGGTTACGTAGGATGAATGTTCGCAGACAAAGTGATTTTCGGCGGCATACACGTTTCCTTTACAGAGAGGGCAAACGCCGACAACAACCGCATTCGAGACGTCGATCGGTTCGACGGATGCCGCATCAACGGCATTAAAATCGAATTTCACTTTCCAATTTTCATCCAAAATCAACGACGCCGAATAAGGCTTGCCGAATTTTGAAACGAAGCCGCTTAACGGACCGATTCTTTTATTCGCCAGCAACTCGCATACTTCTTCAAACGTCATGGTTCGACCGCCGATGACTTTATAAACAGTGAGTTTCCCGTCCTGCGATTGAAATGCACGAAATGTTTCCGTCATCGGTTGTCCGTCGGTCGGCGAAATCAAATCGACCGTTGTTCGTTCGCCGCCCGCCTCCTCTTGAAAATTTACGATTTTATCCACCAGTTTCGACGTCATCGTCTTAATATCTTCCATGAATTGTGTGCGGCTCAGCGCACCATTCTGAATGCGGTTGAGGCGATATTCCCACTCGCCCGTCAATGCGGGGCTTGCCAATTCCTCCGCATGCACCGCCTTCAAAAACGACAGCAACTGTTCCGCTTTTGCCGTCGGCACCAATTCCTTTTCGTGCCGATCCAAATACTTGGTTGCGATTAAATTCTCGATAATCTGCGCACGCGTCGCCGGCGTTCCGAGACCGCGTTCCTTCATCGCTTCCGCCAACGCTTCGTCTTCCACCCGTTGCCCGGCGTGCTCCATGCTCGCCAACAAAGTCGCTTCCGTAAAGCGCGCCGGCGGTCGTGTTTCGTCCGCTTCCGATTGGAATTCAAGTCCCGTCGCGCGGTTTTCGTCCTCCGCAACCAACGCCGGCAGTTCTTCTTTGGCGGCTGCGGATTTGCGCGTCACTTCCATCCAGCCCGCTTTGACAAGCACTTTACCCTCGGTTTTGAACGTAAAAGCCGCTTGTTTCGTCCGACGCGTTGTCACGGCAAATTCCGCCGACGGGAAGAAAACCGCCATAAACCGCCGCACCACGCAATCATAGACCTTCGCATCCGCTTCCTTCATGCCCTTCGGCAAAGTACCCGTGGGAATGATGGCGAAGTGATCCGAAATCGCTTTGTTGTTGAAGATCGTCTTATTTTTCGGATTCACCCAATGATTTTCGATGATTTTCTGCGCAAACGGCGCATAGGTTTCGTCGAGTTTTCCCAAAGTCGCGATACAGGTCGCACCGTAATCTTCCGGCAACGCGCGCGCATCGGTTCGCGGGTAGGTCAGGGCTTTGTGGGTTTCGTACAGTCTTTGGGCAATATCGAGCGTCATTTTCGCCGAAAAACCGAACCGTTGGTTGCATTCCCGCTGCAAACTCGTCAAATCAAACAATCGCGGTGCCGCGGTTTTGGTGATTTTCGTCGTTTCCTCAACGACCCAGTCGCGGTTTTTCAACGTTTGCAACGTTTCCAAAAAATGGACAACCTCATCCTCATCCCAAAAACGGTCACTGCGGTCTTCGTCGTGCGCTTTTTTAAAACCTTCCCGCTGTAACCAACCGACATAATCGCCGTTTTGGATGTGAAACGTGCCTTTTAAACGCCAAAACGGCAACGGTTTAAAGTCTCGAATGGCTTGTTCGCGCTCGCAAATGAGTGCCAACGTGGGTGTTTGGACACGACCGACGCTGGCAACTTCCTTGCGCCGTGCTCCCATCATGCGTCCCGTTACGGCGCGCGTCCCGTTAATTCCCACCAACCAATCGGCTTCGGAACGGCATCGTGCGGCGGCTTCCAGCGACTGCATTTCTTCGGAAGGACGCAACTGCTGAAAAGCTTCGCGAATGGCATCCGCCGTCATGGACGACAGCCAAAGGCGCTGTTTCGGCTTATCGCAATCCGCCAATTCGCACAAATAGGCGAAAATCAATTCCCCTTCGCGCCCGGCATCGCAGGCGTTGACCAAACCGACCACGTCGTTGCGTGCCATCAGTTTTTTTAAAAATTCAAAGCGATCGGCGGTCTTCTCGATGGGTTTGAGTTTAAATTTATCCGGCAAAATCGGCAGATTTTTCAGCGACCAATAGCGATACTTCGCATCCCAATCGCCCGGCATGAACAATTCCGCCAGATGCCCGACCGCCGACGAAATCAGCATGTCTTCGCGTTCGAGAAAGCCCGACTTATTCGCCTTAAACCCGCCGAGTGCTTTCGCCAAATCGCGCGCCACGCTCGGCTTTTCCGCAATGACAAGCGTTTTCGGCGAAGCGGTTGCTTTGGGAACCATACCGTCTTATACCTCAGTGTAGAGAAGGTTTGATAAGTGAATGCAAGTGTTTTTGTGAAGGATGCGTTCGACTGCTCCGAAGGTCGCCGAAACAGCCGCAACAATCCGTTTAAATCTCGGAAACATGCTCTTCTCAAGACTTCCGTTTCAAACCGCGTTTTACCGTTTCTTCCTTTGCATAACAACCGTTTACCCCCCTCCTTGCATCGCGCACAAAAAACTTGAATTCGACGCATCGTTACACAACAATAAAAAGGCAACTTCGGGGCTCTTAGCTCAGCGGTTAGAGCAGGGGACTCATAATCCCTTGGTCGCAGGTTCGAATCCTGCAGGGCCCACCAGGTGGCTTCGGATGGGAAATTCGCGGGAACTTACATCGGAGTATCGTTGAGTTCGACCTTTGCACAATGGAACGCGGATGAAGGTGAGCTTTGGACGGGAACTCAGCGTATGTGGCATTTCCCGACAATGGCTCTCTTTATGTAAAGCTGTTCCTTTATAAGCGTTGCACATTTTGAGGATTGTTCGTACCGTAGAAATTGAAGCATGCACGAATGCCGTATCTTATTTTTCGGGGACGTCGTCGGGCGCCCGGGGCGTCGTTTTGTGCTGTCGCAACTGCCGTTGTTGCGTGAACGGTACAAACCGGATTTTGTTTTTGCCAATGCCGAAAACGCCACGCACGGCTTCGGTTTAAATGTTGCGACGGCGCAAAAGTTGCACGACGCCGGCATCGATGGTCTGACGCTCGGCAATCACACCTGGGACCAAAAAGAGTTTTGGAACGAAATCGATACCCTGCCGTACGTTTGCCGTCCCGCCAATTACCCGAAAGCGCCGGGGAGAAATTTTCTTGTCTTTGAACATCAGGGCGAAAAATTGGCAGTTATAAATTTATTGGGGCGCACGGGTATTCGCACGGCGTTGAACTGTCCGTTCCAAACGGCGGCAAAATTGATCGAAGATCTCCAAAGCGACGGCGTTCGTAACGTTGTAGTGGATTTTCATGCCGAAACTACCGCCGAAAAGTACGCGCTCGGTTGGTTTTTGGCAAAAAAAGAGGGCGTTTGCGCGGTTTTGGGCACCCATACGCATGTCCCGACCGCCGACACACGCCTCTTACGCAATCGAACGGCGTTTGTGAGCGACATCGGCATGTGCGGTCCGTACGACAGCGTCATCGGTTGCGAAATCGATCCCGTCATCGAACGTTTTGTCGAAGGCAAACCGAACCGCCTCGAAGTCGCCAATGGCGCAGCGATTTTGAATGCCGTCTTTATCCGCCTTGACTTCGAACAGCACCACGCATTATCCATCGAACGCATTCAGAGAATTGAAGAAAATTCAGAAACAAATCCCATCTAGAACGAAAATTTTTCTTATTCCTTAAAAATAAAGCATGCGTATAACGCGGCTTGGTTCTCATTTTAACTGTATTCCATCCGTTTTATACCGTTGGCATGATTGATGCTTTCATTTGAAAGTACCTATGAAAGCAATCGCACTTATTCCCGTATCCGTACTATCAACTATCCTGCCGACGTTGCATGCGGCGAAAAACACAACCCCGAAGCTGGAACAGCCGAAAGCGGTTCAAAAGGCGAAGACGCCCGCAAAAGCGCCGTTCAACGCGTTTCGGGATGATTCATTTATTTTTTCCGACTTTCGAAGCCGCGCTTTCGAAAGCAGGCCGGCGGATAATCGCGCCGATCGTTTCCCGGAGGCTTACAATCCGTGGAACGAAGATGCCGCGCGCACCAAAGCCGCTTTCAGTTATTGATATTTAACGGCAAATTGTCGAAAAACCGAGACCTTCGCGTTGCATTTTACACACAAACGAAGGTCTTTGTTTTTCCGCCTTCCGAACAAAGCACTCGGCGGACGGTATGATTTTACGCAGAACGCCCCATGTTGTTTGAAAATCGTCGTTTATCCTTATCTCGACCGTCAATCGCCTCGCAGGCGTTCGCGGATAGGATCGCAAAAACATTCGCCTCGGAGTTCGTGTATGGCGGACATTCGCTTTCGACTTGAAGCGGATGGTATATTTTTTACGATAGCGGCGGAATGGGTGCCCTTTTTACGCCGAATAAACTTCTCCTTATTGCCGGTCCCTGTTGCATCGAAAGCCTCGAGCTCTGCCGAACGGTCGCGGATGTTTTGGCGAACCTGCAACGGAAGCATGCCGATAAATTGACCGTTGTTTTCAAAGGCTCGTTCGACAAGGCAAACCGTACCGACGTAAAAAGCCCGCGCGGGCTCGGTTTGGAACGCGGATTGGAGGTTTTGGCAGCCGTTCGACGAGAATTTAACTTACCCGTCACCACCGACATTCATTTACCTCAACAGGCAAAAGCGGTTTCAGACGTCTGCGATGTCATTCAAATTCCCGCCTTTTTGTGTCGGCAAACGGATTTACTGAAAGCCGCCGCCGAAACCGACCGCGCGGTCAGCGTTAAGAAAGGGCAATTTCTTTCGCCGTTCGACATGCAATTCGTGGTCGAAAAACTGCAATACTTCGGCGCAAAAGAGATCTGGCTCATCGAACGCGGAACGACCTTCGGCTACGGCAATTTGGTCGTCGACATGCGTTCGTTCCCGATAATGCGCCAAACAGACTGCCCGACGCTGTTCGACGCCACACACAGTCTGCAGATGATCGGCAACGGCACGAAGGTAACCGGCGGCGATCGGCGCTTTTTTCAACCGCTCGCGCAAGCCGCGCTTGCAAGTGGCGCGCAAGGTCTGTTTATCGAAACGCATCCGCATCCCGAGTCGGCATGGTCGGATCAAGCCACGCAACTGCCTTTGGAACAACTGCCGACGGCGATCGAAAAGTGCCTGAAAATTTGGGAATGCGCACGAGCGATGGAAGACTGAAAATATATATATGGAAGCGGTAGATGTTGTTCTCTTCCGCGTTTCTTAAATGTTAACATTTCGCTTACAGTGTTGAAAATATGCCGTTGTAAGCAATAATACAGGGTGTAGTTTTTCATGAAACCGCGCCTTGTTTTCTTTTCGGCGGATGAAATTTCAAAGCCCTGCCTGGAATTTCTGCGCGCAGAGCCATCGATTAACTTCTGCGGCGTTATTACTCAACCGCAACGCGCCAAAGGGCGCGGTCAAACGTTGAGCCTCAATCCCATTGCCGAGTGGGCGCAGGTAAATAATTTGCCTTTTTACCAAGCCGAAACCATGAATGACGCGGCGTTCGATTGGTTGAAACAAATGCAGCCGCACCTTGTGCTTGTGATGGCGTTCGGACATATTTTAAAGAAATGTTTTCTGGAACTCCCGAAACTCGGTATGTGGAATTTACACGTTTCGCTGTTGCCGAAATACCGCGGCGCTTCGCCCGTCCAGACCGCGTTGCTCAACGGCGACGCCGAAACGGGCGTAACGTTGATGTCGATGGTCGAAGCCATGGATGCAGGCGCTTATTTGGCGCAACAAAAAACGGCGATTGCTCCCGAGGATACCGCGGTTACGTTGCGGGAGAAGCTGGCGCAGGCGAGTGCGACACTGTTGCGTACGTCATTGCCAATGTTATTATCCGAAAAGTACGTACTCACGCCGCAAAACGAAGCCGATGCGACGTATTGCAAAAAGCTTTCCAAAGCCGACGGTTATCTGGATTTCTCGAAACCCGCCATCTTTCTTGAACGTTGTATCCGCGCGTATCAACCGTGGCCGGGCGCATATTTTCTCAAAAACAACGAACGTTATTTGGTGCATTGGGCGTACGTCATGACAGGCAGTACGGCAGAAAAAGATCTGTTGTTCCCGACCGCATCGACTTCAATAAAAGACAAACTTTCCGCAAATGACGATGGTACGAACCTAACATACGGACAATTTCTCACGGATTCAAACCGCACCGTTTTGGCGGTAACGACGGGGAAGGACTTACTTGTCATCGATCGCATTCAAAAAGCCGGCGGGAAATCGATGAACGCGGCAGAATTTTTGCGCGGGAATCGATCGTTTTTAGAAGCATAAAACAAGCCTTCGTGCATACGGAACACTGGGCTTTTAACACAAAAGTTTTCAATTCCATGTACGACGGAAGAAAATTGCAAACCGCGAAGGTAGTCGATTTTTTTCACCGCAGTACCTGTCTGCACCGCCGAAGCGCTTCAAACACTCACGGAGGATGTCCTGTTCTGCATTAACATCCTAAGGAAATTTCACGGAACCCGTCGCGATTAACATCGACAAAAGAGAATATTTTTTCATACAAGAAAACATATGTTCGCGGCGTTGTGCATCGGGTATTTCCTGGGAGCTTTACCGTTCGGTTTTTGGATCGCCAAAACGCACGGTGTTTGTATTTTCGACGTCGGAAGCGGTAATCCCGGCGCCACCAACGTCCTGCGTACGGTCGGCAAAAAAGCCGGATACACGGTCTTCTTCCTGGATGCCTTTAAAGGCATGCTCGCAACATTTATCGGATTAAAACTGCAATATCCTTATGTCGGTCTTGTTGGCGCCTTGGTCGGTCACGGCTTTTCGTTTTTTATCCGCTTCCAAGGCGGGAAAGGCGTCGCTACCCTCATCGGCGGGTTGTTTCTCCTCATGCCGTTGCCCCTCTTATCGGGGTTACTTGTTTGGCTGACGGTGTTCAAATACACGCGCTACGTTTCCTGCGCCTCAATTTGCTTTGTGTTTTCCCTGTTGCCTTTCTGTTGCCTCTGGAATGGCACCCCGGCAACCCGACCGCATGCACTGCCGCTGTTTGTACTGTGTATTTGGGTACTCGTACATCATCGCAAGAACCTCGTGAGGTTGTGGAAAGGTGAGGAGAATAGGTTTTGAGAGGGGGAAATTTTAATGAAAACGCGGGAGTGTCACAAAATGTATCTATCAGAAGAGAAGACTTGGAATATCTTCGAGCTGTCTCCATGCCTCAGAAAAGCCAACGTATCCCCCTTTTTTCTCTTGCCAACCCTCCCTTCCATCCTTCACCCTAAAACCGATCGTGGGGAGTTAGCTCAGTTGGTTAGAGCATCAGCTTGACATGCTGGGGGTCATCGGTTCGAGTCCGGTACTTCCCACCACTTTGCGACGGGGCGGCATTTTGTATAATAGATTGCGATTGTTGTGACGGTGTGTTTGCGGTATACGCTTCGTCGTGAGTTTCGGTTTTTATGACCCTTTATCGTTGGGTAATCCTGCTGTCGGCTTATGTCGTAATTTTGGCGGTTGCGGCGGTTTTGGCACCCGTTGTTTATCTTTCGGTCGCCGCTTGCGATAAGTTTTTTTCGGTCGATTGGCTTCGTTATCTTACCGAAAAACCGCTCGAATGTTACGTCGACCGCCTGCGGGTAATTGTCGGATGTATCGTCGTTCTCGTTGCCGTACGCAGGTCTCCGAAAAAATATCGTTGGAATTTGCATTGCGGATTTTGGAGTTACGCCAAGACGTTTCTTTTTGGAATTTTCGTCTGGATGACGTTGTTTTTTGTCATAAAAAGCTTCGTTTCGGACATTGAAATTAACGCAATGCCGAATGCGGGCGTTTTGTTGCAGGCATTTATCGCGGGATTGTTGCTCGCAACAGCGGAAGAGGTAATTTTCCGCGGCTTTTTATGGGATTTCGTGCGCAACGGTCGGCAAACGTTCGAGGGCATTTTCCCGTTGGCACTTATTTTTGCGCTTTTGCATTTCTCGCATTGTAATGTCGGAAGCGATGCGAATTTATTTATTCAAAGTTTTCAGTGCGCATGGCATTCGATTACCGATATTCCGCAACGCTTTGTTTTAGAATTTTTCTTGTGCGTTTTTCTGTTGAGCCTGCTTCTTTGCAGGGTGCGCCTTCGAATGCAAACGCTTTGGGGTTCCATCGGTTTTCATCAGGGGCTGATTACGACGCTGTTCGTGCTTCGAAAATGCGTCCGTTATCCGGAAATTCCGACTTCGCGCTTTTGGGGAACTGGACGATTAACGGATTCTTGGTTCGTGGTTATCATTCTTTGTTGTCTGTGCGTTTGGATGTTTTGGCGAACGAAAAAGCAGGCACTCATGTCTCCAAAAACAAAGTAACTTTCGCCCGGCAGGTGCCATGGGAAAGAAGATCGGTTTTCTTTACTCGGGCAGACCATGCAAAAGGCAAAACAAAGTTTAATCATAATACATGAAGGTTGCATACGAAACCTCTTTCGTTTCTTCACCGCACCCGTCAAATCTGTCTTTCGAAGCCGACCTCAAACGAAAAAAGGTTGCAGGTATCGACGCACAACGTATAATGGCAGTGTGGTGAGAGGCTTTTTATCGGTGCTTGCGTTCTGTTTATGCGCGTCAAACGCGCACGCCGGCGTCGCCGTCAGCCCGAAACCCTATGTCCTGGGTTCCGTCGGCGGTTTCCCGATTACCAACGGCATGGTCTATACATGGGTAATTTCGTTGGCGATTATTCTCATTGTTCGGGCATTGGTTCAAAAGCCTCGGCTTATTCCGACCAAAGGGCAGGCGGTGGCGGAAACCGTCATCGAGGTCATTTATAACTTACTGACACCCATTGTCGGCAAACGTGTCGCAAAGCAGGCGTTTCCGATTTTAATCGGCTTTTTCGTGTATATTTTAATGCAGAACTGGAGCGGTCTGTTGCCGGGTGTCGGCACGATCGGTACGTTTAAGGAAGGACATTTTACCTACTTCTTTCGTCCGTCCAATGCCGATTTGAACGCCACGCTGGCGTTGGCGATCGTTTCCATGGCAACGTGGGCGTGGCTGGTGCTCAAAAACGAGGGTTTTGTCGGCGCGATAAAACACATCTTCGGCAACAAAGCGGATCGGAGCGAACTCTCATTCGGCATTTACACATTATTGTTCTTCGTCTTTTTGAGCGTCGGTTTTATCGAATGTATTTCGATTTTGTTCCGCCTGGTTTCGCTGTCGTTTCGTCTCTACGGTAACGTGTTCGGCGGCGAAAATCTCATCAACAACATCATGGCGTTGGCACCGTGGACGAAATATTTGTTGCCGGTTCCTTTCTACTTTCTCGAAATCCTCATCGGCGTCGTCCAGGCGCTGGTATTTACGCTGTTGGTCGCCGTCTACATCGGCAGTATTTGCAATCACGGCGAAGAGGAAACAACGGAAGGAACCTTGAAGGTTTAAAATTATGATCATGGAAATCACGGGTATGGCAGGAGACATCGGGCGCGGTTTAACCGCTGCCCTCGGTTGTCTGGGCGCGGCGGTCGGTGTGGGCATCATCGGGATGAAGGCGGTGGAAATGGTGGGTCGCAACCCCGGCGCTTCGGGTAAAGTGCTGGTTCAATCCATCCTCGGTATGGCGTTGGCGGAAGCAATCGCCTTTTATTCGCTCTTCCTGTACCAAGGCTAGTCGCAACGTCCGATAAGCGTTATGATCGGATGCCTGCTTGAGATTTCCGGCAACAACAGCGGTAGTGCCGTAGCACGCCTGGCGGAGGGGTTCGGCGTACAAACGGAGTTGCTGATTGCGCAAATCGTCAATTTTTGCCTGGTGACGTACCTGCTGTATCGTTTCGCCGTTAAGCCGACGCTGAAAACGGTCGAAGAGCGTCAAAAGAAAATCGAGGAAGGCTTGCGTTTTGCCGAAGAGATGAAAGCCAAGCAGGCTTCGGCGGAACGGGAACGTCTGGAAGTTCTTAAGAAGGCACAGGCGGATGCGCAGGCATTGCTGGCAAGCACCAAAGCAGAGGGTGAGCGTTACCTGGCAGAGCAAAAGAAAGCGGCGGAAGAGAAGGTTTCGCAGCTGACGGAACAGGCGCGTTACGCGATGGAAGGCGAACGTTCGGCGATAATGAAGGAAGCCAAAACCGAGATTGCAACACTGACGGTTGAAACGACGGAACGCCTTTTGAGCGGCATTCTGACGGATGAAATGCGCGCCAAACTCAACGAGCAGGCGGCGGCATTATTGGCAACAAAGGATGAACATGGAACGCAAGCATAAGGTTTTGCTGAAATATCTGGCGCGGTTGACGTTCGAAGGTACCGAAGAAGATTTAAAGGAACGCATTCATGCGATTGCGGAGTTTTTGGTACAACGGTATCCGCGCAATGCGAAAGCGTTTCTGGCGCAGTATGGACGTTCCCTGAAGGAAGTTTTTTCCGAACGTTATGCGACCGTAATGTATGCGGGCATCTTTCGGGAACAATGGTTGCGGGATTTTTCGGGAGCCGAGCATCTTACGGAACGCCGTCTTGAGAAAGAGGAACGTCCCGAGTTGTTGGGAGGATTTAAAATTCGCGTCGGCGACACCGTTTGGGATTGTTCGCTGGAAGGGCAGCTGAACGCGCTTAAAGAAACATTCACGCCATGAGTACCGTTTTATCGGATATTAAAGATGCCATTCGTACGTTCGAGAAAAAACCTTTAACGGCGAACGTCGGGAAGATTATTTCGCTTGCCGATTCCGTTGCGAAGGTCGAGGGGCTTTCGGACGTCATGTATAACGAAACGGTCTCCTTCACGCACGGGGTCTTCGGAATTGCGCTCAACCTGGAAGAGGACGAAGTCGGCGTCGTGCTGTTGGGTGACACCTCTCAACTGAAGGTCGGCGACGAATGCAAAACGACGGGGAAGTTGCTTTCGGTGCCCGTCGGGAAAGGTTTATTGGGACGCGTGGTCGATGCGCTCGGGCAACCGATCGACGGGAAAGGTGATATTGTTGCGGAGGATCATTATCCGGTGGAAAAGATTGCGCCCGGGATTATTACCCGCCAATCAGTCGATCAGCCGCTCCAAACGGGCATTTTGTCGGTGGATGCCATGTTCCCGATCGGGCGCGGTCAGCGCGAGCTGATCATCGGCGACCGTTCTACGGGCAAAACGACTCTCGCATTGGATGCGATTTTACACCAGGCCGAGCTCAATCGCCAAGGGTTGGCTGAAAACGATCCGAATTTCAGACCCGTTTATTCGATCTATGTCTGTATCGGGCAAAAAAATGCCACTCTCGCGCGCACTTTAAAAGTTCTCGAAGATCACGGTGCATTGGAATACACAATCGTCGTTTCGGCACCCGCTTCCGACAACGCCGCCAATCAGTACATCGCGCCTTACGCCGGAACGGCGATGGGTGAGTACTTCATGCAAAACGGCATGGACGCGCTCATCATTTATGACGATTTATCCAAGCACGCGGTGGCGTACCGACAGATTTCGCTGGTGTTAAAACGCCCGTCGGGTCGCGAGGCCTATCCCGGCGACGTATTTTATCTGCATTCGCGTTTGCTGGAACGTTCCGCGCGCCTTAATAAAGATTACGGCGGCGGCTCGTTGACGGCACTGCCGATTATCGAAACCCAGGCGGGCGATGTTTCGGCGTACATTCCGACGAACGTCATCTCCATCACCGACGGACAGCTGTTCCTTGAAACCGATTTATTCAATCAGGGACTGCGGCCGGCGATTTCGGTCGGCATTTCCGTTTCGCGCGTCGGTTCGGCGGCGCAGATGAAGGCACTCAAATCGGTCGCGGGACAGCTGAAACTGGAAATGGCACAGTATCAGGAATTGCAGGCGTTTATGCAGTTCGGTTCCGATTTGGATGCCAAAACCCGCCAGCAGCTGGAGCGCGGACAGCATATTCTGGAACTTTTAAAGCAGGGCGTGCATGCGTCGCGTCCCGCCGAGTTGCAGGTCGTTTTACTGTGGGGGGCGCAACAGGGGCGTTTTGATAAAATTCCGCTTGCGGATATGCCGGCAATGCTTCAACGGCTTTCGGAACACTTCTTAACTTTAAAGAAGGATCTGCTGACGCGTCTGCGGAAAGAAAAGGTGCTTTCGAAAGCGATTGTCGGCGAATTAAAAGAGGCTTTTGATACGTGGGAGAAAGCAAACTTTCCTCAAAGCGCATGAAGGGAAGACAATCGGAGGTTTCTGTAAGCTTTTTCGCCTTTACACAAAAGGTGACGGCAATACGGGAGTAACATATGAAGGGGATGCGGGAAATTCGGACGCGCATTCGGGCGGTGAAAAACACGGCTCAGATTACGCGCGCGATGGAATTGGTCGCATCATCGAAGATGAAAAAAGCGCAGGACGGTGCGCTCGGAAGTCGCACCTACGCCTGTGAACTGGCGGCATTGTTGCACGCCGTAACGCAACAGGTTTCGTTGGAGAACCTGCATCATCCGTTTCTGGAAGCGCGTCCCGTCGAACGGCGCGGAGTATTGTTCATCACGCCCGACAAAGGGCTTTGCGGTTCCCTAAACCAGAATTTAATGAAAGCCGTTCTGCGCCTGCCGAAAGATACGCAATTTGTGGCGGTCGGCAACAAAGGCGTACAGTTTTTATCGCGTTGCAAAATGCATGTGTTGGCGCATTTTAATTGTCCCGATCGCGTCCAATTCCGACAGGTGCAGGCAATTGTTCGGTTTCTCGTTGATACCTTCACCGAAAAGAAGATCGACACCGTTGAAGTCCTCTATCCGCGTTTCAAAAACACGCTCGTGCAGGAAACCGTTCTGCGCAGTCTGTTGCCGATGACGGATTTTGAAACCGAACTGCAACGTTTGTACGAATGGATGGGAGTTGAGCGCCCGCAAACGAACGCAAACGACGCGGAGTTTATCATCGAACCGAACGGAAAGGAGATTTTGGAACGTCTGCCGTTGCTGTTTTTAAAGAAAACGCTTTATCAAATTTTGCTGGAAGCCAAAGCCTCGGAACACAGCGCACGCATGGTGGCGATGAAGGGTGCCACCGAAAACGCGGAAAATTTAATTCACACGTTGCAATTGGAGTACAATAAGGCGCGACAAGCCGGCATTACGCAGGAAATTGTCGAACTTGCCGCCGGGCAACAACGAAACTGAGAAATATGGAAAACACGGGTACGATTGTTCAGGTCATCGGCGCGGTTGTCGATGTACAGTTTGATCCGCAACGCATTCCGGCGATTTACAACGCGCTGGAAATTTCCTTGAAAAACGACGACGGTTCGACGAAACGTCTCGTTCTGGAAGTTCAGCAACATTTATATGAAGGCTTGGTGCGCGCCGTTGCCATGTCTTCCTCCGACGGTCTCAAACGCGGCATGAAAGTGACGGATACGGGAAAACCGATTTCGATCCCCGTCGGCAAAGCCGTTTTGGGGCGTATTTTAAATGTTATCGGGGAACCGGTGGACAATCGCGGTTCGATTGAGGCGGAGGCGCGACTTCCCATTCACCGCAATCCGCCGGGTTTGACGGAGCAAAGCACCGAAGCAAACATTCTGGAAACCGGCATCAAGGTCATCGACTTAATTTGCCCCTTCATCAAAGGCGGTAAGGTCGGTGCGTTCGGCGGTGCCGGTGTCGGGAAAACCGTCATCATTATGGAGCTGATCCAAAACATTGCGATGGCGCACGGCGGCTATTCGGTGTTTGCCGGCGTCGGCGAACGATCGCGCGAAGGCAATGATTTGTACCACGAAATGACGGATGCCAAGGTCATCGATTTGGAACACCCCGAAAACTCCAAGGTTGCCCTGGTGTACGGTCAGATGAACGAACCGCCGGGAGCCCGCATGCGCGTCGGTCTGACGGGTTTGACGCTCGCCGAATACTTCCGCGATACCTATCATCAGGACGTTCTGCTGTTTATCGACAACATTTTCCGTTTTTCGCAGGCCGGTTCCGAAGTATCCGCGTTGTTGGGACGTTCGCCTTCCGCGGTCGGTTATCAACCGACGCTCAGTCAGGAAATGGGCTCTCTTCAAGAACGCATTACGTCCACAAAACAGGGATCCGTAACCTCTTTTCAAGCCGTGTACGTTCCCGCGGATGATTTGACGGATCCGGCACCCGCCAATACCTTTGCACATTTGGATTCGACCGTCGTATTGGATCGGCGCATCGCATCTTTGGGACTTTTCCCGGCCGTCGATCCGCTGGCGTCAGGTTCACAGGCACTCGATCCGGCGATTGTCGGCGAAGACCACTTCCAAACGGCGCGGCGCGTTCAGACCATCCTGCAACGCTACAAGGATCTGCAGGACATTATCGCGATTTTGGGTATCGACGAACTTTCGGCGGAGGACAAGTTGACCGTTGCGCGGGCGCGCAAGATCCAAAAATTCCTGTCGCAACCGTTCCACGTGGCGGAAGTTTTCTCGGGCTTGAAAGGCAAATATGTCAAAACCGCCGATTGTATTAAGGGCTTTAAGCGCATTTTGGACGGCGAACTGGACGAAATTCCCGAAAACGCCTTCTACATGAAAGGTACCATCGAGGACGTTTTGGAAGCCGCCAAAGCGTAACATGGAAATACGGTTGAAAGGATAAAGCGGAAGCTTGCGATGCGCTTGGGAAAAAACAGGAAAAGCGAGTGCGGTGCAGGAGACAACACCCCTAAGCGTAATCGATAACCGTTCGACGTTATGGCGTTTAAACTGAAAATCATCATTCCCGAGCGCGTGGTGTATGAAAGCTCGGTGACTTCCGTTGTATTGCCGACGGCAACGGGCGAAATCGAAATTTTGGATCATCACCTGCCGATCATCGGAATTTTGGAAGCGGGAACGGTTTTTTATACCGAAAACGGCGTTACCGTCCCCGTCGCCGTCGATACGGGATTTTTCAAGCTCGCCGACAACGTATTGCTCCTTTTAACCGAAGCGGCGATCGATGTTCAAAGCGTGGATGATGCTTCCATCGATGCGGCGGTGCAACGCGCGCAGGAAGCATTGGAGAAGGCGAAACACGAAAAGCAGGTCGACGAAGAAGAATTGGAACGCCTGGATAAGATGTTGCGTTTCAGCATCGCCCAGAAGCTTACCAAGCAGGCAAAGCGGTCATGACGCCGTTCGAAACAACCGTCCGCGTGCGTTACGCCGAAACCGACGCCATGGGCGTGGTGCATCATGCTTCTTACTTTGTTTGGCTGGAGTTAACGCGCGTCGAATGGCTGAAAGCCTGCGGTTTAGATTATAAAGAATTGGAACGAAACGGATTTTTCCTGCCCGTTGTCGAAGCAAATTTGAAGTATCACGCGCCGACTTTTTTCGACGACGAAGTCCGCATTAAACTCATGCCGCCGCAGGATATTCAGCGCGTCCGTTTTACGCTGACCTACGAACTGTTTCGCGACACAACGCGCATTGCCGACGGCAAAACGGTGCATGTATTTTTAAATAAAGATCGCAAATTGATCAAACCGCCGTTGTTTTTTATCGAAGCGTTGCGGAAGTAAATATTTAAGCATTTTTTGGGATGTCAAAGCATGCCCGCTTTTTTATCCGCATCCGTTTCTTCTCCGCTTAAAGTGTAGCTTATGTTTCCGCTGTTTATAAAAGCACATGCAAAAACAACCATCGTTTCCAAAAAAATACATGGAATACATGTCCATGTTCCCGTTTATTCCCTTTGCATAAACGCCGATAAACCTTTTTTTCTTAAAATCGCGGCACTTTGGACTCAAAATCACGGTTGTTAACCGTACCTTGTTTGTTCCGTCCTTGTGTCTTGCATGCATTTTTGCTAGAATAAGGATGTTTTTGTTTCTCGCAATCGAAACCGACGGCGAAAAATGTTAAAAAAATCGCTTGCTATTTCGAATGCTGGAACCTACGTTAGAATTGTTTTTGTTAAAATATCACCATGAGCAGTACGACAAACGCGGATGAACCGCAGTTCTCAAAGTTGAGGCGAATGTTGTTCCCCATCCAGGGGTATGAAATGAAGAAGGCAATCCCGATGGGATTTATCTTCTTTTTCATTCTGTTTAACTACACCTGCCTGCGTAATTTGAAGGATGCGCTTGTGGTGACCAACAGCGGCGCCGAAGCGCTCTCATACTTGAAGCTGTTCTGCGTGACCCCGTCCGCGATTTTATTTATGTTGGTATACACCAAAGCCAGCGATCTTTTAAAGAACGAGCATTTGTTTTACGCAACCCTGTCGCCGTTTCTGATCTTTTTCGGTCTGTTTGCGTTTGTTATTTATCCAAACCGCACATTCTTCCATCCGTCTCCCGAAACGATTGCGGCGTGGCAGGCGGCGTGCCCGACGCTTCACTGGCCGATTGCGCTCGTCGGCATCTGGAGTTACGGAGTTTTCTACGTTCTCGCAGAATTGTGGGGCAGTACGCTGATTTCGCTCTCGTTCTGGCAGTTCGCCAATCAGGTGTGTAAAATGTCGGAAGCGAAGCGCATGTACGCCTTTTTCGGTCTGATGGCGCAGTTTTCATTGCTGTTCGTCGGCGTCGTCGGCAAGTGGGCGTCGGATATTCGCAGCAGCGTCGCGCCGGGCGAGGATCCGTGGCAGAAGACCCTTAATTACCTGCTGAGTACGGTGGTAATTTTCGGCATCGCCACGATGTTAATTTATCGCTGGATTTACACGCATGTTCTCACCGACAAACGTCTTTACGACAAACCCGAACTGCCGGGCGTGAAAAAGAAAAAGAAAAAAGCGGGACTTATGGAAAGTTTGAAGACGATTTGCACTTCTCCCTATCTCGGTTTAATTGCAATGTTGGTGATTTGCTACGGCATCAGCGTCAATCTGATCGAGGGGCTTTGGAAAAGCCAGCTGAAGGTACAATATCCGAACGAAAACGACTATAATACCTTCATGAGCATGAACACCATCTACACGGGGATTGCCTCCATGGTCATGCTTATCGTCGGCAGTAACGTCCTGCGAGTGTTCCGTTGGGTCTCGGCGGCGCTGATTACACCGCTGGTATTCACGGTCGGCGGCATTCTGTTCTTCACTTTCATCGTTTTCAAAGACAACCTGACGGAAGCGTTGGCGAGTCTCGGAACCAACCCGACTTTCATGGCGGTCATGCTCGGAGCGGTTATCGTGGTTATTGCAAAATCCACTAAATACGCGCTCTTCGATTTGACCAAAGAAATGGCATATATCCCGCTGGATGAAGACATGAAAGTGAAAGGTAAGGCGGTTGTGGATGTGGTCGGCGGACGTCTCGGAAAATCCGGCGGTGCTTTCATCCAGGTGGTCTGTTTCTCCATCGGCACGGCAATTACGGGCATTAAACCGACCTATTTCGAAATCGTTCCGTACCTGTTCGGGATGTTCGTCATCATCTGCGTTCTGTGGATTTTGTCGGTTAAGTCGCTGGGGAAGAAGGTAGAAGTGGCGCAAACAGAGCGAAAAGCAGGGTAACGCATTTTTTCAGGAGCAAGGTTACCAATGTAGTTGAAAGATCTGGGTCTCATTGCATTCCTTTGAAAACTTTAGCGCAACCGCTTTTTTCTCCGCTTCTCTTCATCGATACTCTTCATTAAAATGGGGTTACTTCTTGTCTCTATTGCACACCACTACCCCAACACCTCCAAACACCTCCGCCTGGCGATCTCCCTCTTGCCTATCGGAAGCCGATTTTGTAGAACTCGGTCTAAATCCTGACTATCTTCACACGCTCGGTGAACGCTCCTTCCAAAACGGCGAAGTTGCGTTTTTGACGGTTGCCGGCGGGCTGGGAACACGGCTCGGGTTTGACGGTCCAAAGGGGCTGTTCCCCGTAACGCCCGTGACGGGGAAGACGTTATTCCAGGTGTTTTCGGAAAAGTTGCGTGCTTTGCAACAACGTTACGGGTACACGTTTCACTGGCTGATCATGACGGGGGAGGAGACCGACGAAGCAACGCGAAAAGCGTTTCGGGAACATGGATGGTACGATGAAGCGTATCTGCATATTTTCAAACAGGGCACGTTACCGGCTTTTTCGACGAACAAGCAACCGCTGTTGAACGAAGACGGGAGCATGGTTTGTCTGCCGGACGGGCACGGCGGCGTTTTTCGGGCATTGAAGCAGGCAAATCTGTTGCCGTTGCTTGAAACCAAGGGTATTCAAACGCTTTCGTACTTTCAGGTGGATAATCCGCTGGTTCGTTTGGACGATGCGCTGTTTCTGGGTGCTCATCTGCATCAAAAGTCGGAATTTTCTACCAAAGTCGTGGCGAAAACGCACCCTGAGGAGCGCGTCGGGCTGTTCGTTCAAGTCGGAGGGCAGCTGCGTTTGGTCGAATACAGCGAAATTCCGCCGTTGTTGCAGGCAGCGCGTGACAAAGACGGTTTATTGAAGTATCGGTGGGGCAATACCGCCATTCATCTTTTATCGACAGACTTTGTTCGAGCCTGCGCCGAACAGACGCTTCCGTATCACGTCTGCCGCAAGAAAATAAAAGCCTGGGATCCGATTTCGAAGACCGTACAGATGACGGAGGGCTTGAAACTGGAACATTTTATTTTCGACGCCCTGCCGCAGGCAAAAAATCCGCTTCTGTGGGAAGTCGCGCGCGGAGAGGAATTCAGTCCCGTCAAAAATGCGACCGGCAGCGACACACCCGAAACGTGCCAGCGCGATCAAATTCGCCGTTGGTTGCGTTGGCTGAAGGCGACGGATCCAACGTGGCTTGAGGAACAATTAAAGGAAAACCCCGAGCCGCTGCTTGAAATTTCGCCGCTTTTCGCCGATAATAAGGATGACTTTTTAAACGCATGGAAGCGACTTCCCGAAAAACCGAAAACCCTGCACGGGTGCTGTCTGTAAATACTTCCGTTGAAACGCTCGTTCAAACATTGCAAACAGTCGCCGAAAAACGGCTTTTGACGGATGCAACCGTTGGAAATACGACCGAATTTCTGTACACACGCAACTTACCGACTTGGGCAATTGCGAGCGTATCGGAATTGGCGCAAAACGAACAGTGGGAGGAGCTGAACAATCGCTTTTACAAATCCCTCACCTTCGGAACGGCGGGCATTCGCGGGCGCACCGTCGGGATTGTTTCGACAAAGGTCGAAAAACAAGGCTCAACTTACATCCGTGCCGCCGTCGGTTCCGCCTGCATGAATGATTTCAATGTGATTGCCGTCACGTTGGCGTTGTTTAAATACTGCGAGAAAACGTTGAGGGCGAACGGCAGGTTCCCGACAAACCCGCGGCTGGTGATTGCGTATGATTCGCGACATTTCTCGGAACACTTCTGCGAATTGACGGCATCCGTTTGGAGTGCCTGCGGCGGCGACGTTTATTGCTTTGGCAGCCCGCGTTCCACACCGCAACTGAGCTTTTCGGTGCGTTGGCTGGGAGCGACCGCCGGAGTGATGATTACCGCCAGCCACAATCCGTTTTACGACAACGGCTACAAAGTCTATGGTCCCGACGGAGCACAAATCGACGAAGCGCAGGCCGCCGCCGTCACGCGGGAACTTCAAACCGTCGCGTTGATCGACACATTGCCTTACTTGGATTTACTTTATACGGAAAACGTCTTTTATCTTTCGCAAAAGGCGGATGACGCTTACCTGTCAACCTGTCGCGACGTTCTCATCAATCCGCGGCAGTTTCGGGATCGGAAGGAAACGCGCATCGTGTACACGCCGTTGCACGGCACGGGTTCCGTCTGTATTCTGCCCCTGTTGAAAGAATTCGGATGGGAACCGCACGTGGTTGCGGAACAACTTCCCATGGACGGGGCATTCCCGACGGTTGCATCGCCCAATCCCGATAATCGCGAAACGCTTGCCCTTGCATTGCGGGATGCCGAACGCATCGATGCGGATGCAGTGATTGCCACGGATCCCGACGGCGATCGCATGTCGATGATGATGAAGGATGCCGACGGACAATGGCAGTTATTGAACGGCAATACGATTGCGATTTTGCTCGCCGAGTATCGTTATACGCACCTCTCGCAAACCCAACCGACGGAACGTTTGGCGATTTTAAAATCCTACGTCACAACACCTTTATTGAATGCCTTTGCCGAAAAGAACGGCTTAAAATGCGTTGAAACACACACGGGCTTTAAGTGGATCGGTGCGAAATTGAAAAAGTACGAAGAGCAGGCAAAGGAAGCGCTCTTTCGTACCGAAGGGCTTTGTTTGGATTATAAACGCTGTACGTACGAAGCGCGGCGGCGCTTGCTCGGTCAACATTCGAGTGTTTTGCTGTTGGGTGCGGAGGAAAGTTGCGGATTTTTGGCAAACGACGCCGTTCGCGATAAGGATGCCAATGCCGCAACCTTAATGGCGTGTGAGTTGGTCGCGTATTTAAAATCCGAAAACCTCACTTTTACGGATTATCTGGATTGCATTTACCGCAAGTATGGTTATTTTCATGAAGATTTGCTGAGCTTTACCTTCGAAGGTGCGGCGGGATTGGAAAAGATAAAAAAATTGATGTGTTCCTACCGACAATGTCCGCCGAAAACCTTCGGCAACGCGCCTGTCGTCGAAATTATCGATTTTCTGCATACGGAAAAGATGCAGGATGCGGACGGCGACGCGGTTCCGCCGAGCAACTTCATGAAGTTTCGCCTTGGTAACGATTGCACCGTCGCCGTTCGTCCGAGCGGAACCGAACCGAAAATCAAATTCTACCTGTTCGGCAAAGGGAAGGTCGGTGAAGGCGATGATTTAAGCCGTATCAAGCGCGACGTTACGGAACGACTGAATGCTTTAAAGGAAGCCCTCAAAAGAGATGTTGCGGAACGTGATAAAGTAAGCGAAAGAACAAACCACGGAAAGTAAAAGCTCCAAAATTATCTTCCCGCTTCGGCAAAAAATGTTTCTTCACATCTTTACGGCTGTTTGCTCTTAAAGATACATAACCCGTCTGTTCCGAAATCCGTTGCAGCCTGACCGTTCACAACGAACTTTTCACAGAAAGCCGACAACAGCTTTCTTGTGCGGGTATCTATCGTCAAACGAAGCTTAATATCCAAATCCTCCAGGCGTTTCTTCCATTTCTCGGTGTAAAGCTTTCTCGTGCCATCCTCACCCTCATAGTGTTCCTGATAGATTTCCAAACTCACCGTTACAGGCTCCGTACTCGTCGGAAACGATTGCCCGTGAAGTGCGATTATACCTCCAAAACGCTTTCGATACTCCTCGAACAGCTTCTTGATTTCGTTTCTCACTTTTTCCTCTTCTTTTTCCCACTTTATAAAAGCTTCCTTGCGAGCCTGGTACGCTTCCTCAAAAAGGGGACAAGATTTCAGATATTCCGGCAATAAAATTCGCACCTTTGAAAGAGCAATCCGAACAGGATGCTTATAATTTTGCAAACCGAGTACACACCCGAGTTCTTTCAAAAAATCCTCCTTTGCGAGCAAAACCTCCTTTTGGTCGGAATCACAGGAAATTTTGTGAAAAACACTCCATTTTTCCCATAAAAGTTTGTATCTCTCATTTCGTGGGACGTGTTTCTTTAAAAGCTTTTCGCATTCCGCTATTTGAGATTTTATCTTTTCTTGCCATCCAAAATGTGCCTTGGCGCAAAGCGAGTGGTTCTTGACTACGATTGAATCTTCCTCATCCATTTTTCTTCGTACTTTCAATTCACCCAGCTCGTTTTCCAAAGTTTGCAATTTCTTATAAAAGCAACAGCACTCTTGGAACTTGATACGGGAAGTAAGGTTCGTATAGACCATTCCGCTACTCTCGGCAACTGTCTCAAGAAACGGCAAGATAAAATCTTCCCCGAAAACACATGCCAAGAACTCTCTGCTCCGAACCAAATCGCCAATCAAAAACGAACCCTTGGTATCCGCCGCCATACCCATTTTCCGCATAAAATCGTAATAACAGGACACGGAAGCATCGGACGAACAGTGACTGCTCCAACGCCTTTCTTTCAAAGCCGTTTCATCGCCGCAAAGAGCCGTCAATTTTCCGCTATCCTGCATCGTCAAAGCGTCATAAGCCTCCGGTAAACATCCTCCCGTTCCGTCCGCAACGGGCTTGCCGTCTTTAACGATTTTTATCCCCAAACGTCCCAACAAACTTTCCGCGTCGGGATATTGTGCGTAGGAAGAATACGCCCCGACAAACGCCATGCCGATGCAAAGAGAGTGTGCCAATAACTTTCTCATATCAACAGAATTCGGAATGGTTTTGTTTCGGAAGAAAAATTTTTACAAACAAAAAAACAACCTGCCTGTCGATACGGCAACGATCCTCTCGATGAAAAAAACCGTTACTTTCAATTTTTTATCCCAATACTTTTTTTGAAAAACAGCCGTATTTTTGATATAATTTTTCTATGAAACGGTTGGTGTTGTTGCGGCACGGCGAAAGCGTTTGGAACCTTGCCAATCGTTTTACCGGCTGGACGGATGTGGATTTATCGGACAACGGCAAAGCGGAAGCCAAAAAAGCGGGCAAATTACTGAAAGAACACAATTTTTCCTTCGACCGTGCCTATTCATCGGTGTTGAAGCGCGCCATCCGCACCCTGTGGATCGTACTCGACGAATTAAATGAAATGTGGCTTCCGACCGAACACACGTGGCGATTGAACGAACGTCATTACGGCGCGTTGCAGGGTCTCAACAAAGCCGAAACCGCCGTCAAATACGGCGAAGAGCAGGTACATTTGTGGCGTCGCAGTTACGATATACCGCCGCCTTTGTTGGAACCGTCGGATGAACGTCATCCGAAGAACGATCCGCGTTATGCAAACATTCCGACCGATCAACTTCCGTGCGGCGAAAGTCTCAAGGATACTTTACATCGCCTGTTGCCTTATTGGAATTCAACTCTCTCACCAGCTTTGAATGCAGGACAGAAAATTCTCATCGTCGCCCACGGCAATTCCCTGCGCGCTTTGGTACAATATCTCGATCAACTTTCAAACGAAGAAATTTTAAACCTCAACATCCCGACAGGGGTTCCGCTGGTGTACGAATTGGATGAGGCTTTGAAACCGATAAAACGCGGGTATTTGAGGGAAAAGGAAAGATACATACACTATCTCGAAAACAACAAAGTTCTCTAAAACCGATACGTCAGCCCCGCCTCAACCGCGTGAATAGAATCCTGCTTTACTTTTCAATCCCACTTGATATTGTCGCCTACAAACGTTCCCGACTCATGACAGGAACCCGCCAAATACCGCAATTTGTAACCAACCGTCAACGACCAATTCTCATTTAAGTACCAACCGAAACCACCAAATACCTGCCCCAAAAATCGCCACTTCGCCTTAAAATTAATCCTCCCGTCATGATACTCATCCGCAGGCTGGTACTGATGATACCTGTAATCGATACTCCCAAAATCCGACCGTGCCATACCCGCGCCGACACCACCGTACAAAAATGCGCGTTCGGCAACGTCTTTCTTCAATATCACATTAACGGCGGCAAAAAGATTTTTACACTTCCCGTCCGTTCTGTAATAGCAATCGGGCTCGGAAAAATAGATGACGCCAACATAACAGTAATCGTTCGGAACTCCGGGCTCACCGTTTTCCACAAAAGCAACCCTTTTCTTTCCCGCGAAGTACCCCAACTCAAGACCGACGGAAACCCGATCTTCGCAGAGTGACACGCCAACTTCTCCCGAACCCGACCACGCGCTTCCGAAATTCCTGTCGGTACCTGTACTTACTTCCCTGTCGGGCGTCGGAGGCATTCCCGGATCGCGACCATTCCAATGATAATGATACTTCGTCTTCCCTCCAAACAACCATCCGCCTCTCAATGTCACGTACGGGCTCCATTCTCGTCCGTAGCCAACATCCGCACCGTCCGTCGCACCGAACGCCACACCCGACAACATCCCAACGATGCCTGCCGTAAAGAAGAATTTGTTTTTCATAGCTTTATGCTTCCATGGTAGGTAGGTAGGTAGGTAGGTAGGTAGGTAGGGGGCAAGGATTCTTTTTTTTGGGGGGGTATGTTGGAAAATTTAGGAAAGTTTAAAAAAACGGAAAAACTTCTTTTCACCGCCTCCGAAAGGATGGCAGAACGTACTTTACAAATGGACAACAGGAAATACCGCCAGAAATTGTTCGTCTGTTTAATAGTTCTCTTCTGCCCGATGCTTTCGCTTCCACTAAACTCTTCCAGAGATTTTTCCTTCTTATCACCGATAATTTCCACTCATTTCCAACGCCCACCCTGCAACCGCCTTCCGATGCGATCAAAGAAAATCGCAAACGCACCATTGCCCGCGACATTACAGGCGGTAATAATCGGGTCAAATAAAATGTAAATCGCGGTTACCAGTGCCAGCATATCGGGCGTTAAACCCAAATAATTCTGTAAAATCGGTAGCATCACCAACACGCCGCCGCCCGGAACCGCCGCAACGGCGAATTTTGCAAGCACAAAATGCAGTGCAAATAGCAGATAAATGCTAAAATCCGGGAACGGCAATCCGAACGACTGCAAAACGCTCAACGCAAACATCGGAATAAAAAAACAATCCCCGACCAGGTGCACATTGACCGTTGACGGAATAATGATGTCGGCATTGGCGGGATTGGAACAATTCTTTTCCGCCGCTTTCAGCGAAAACGGCATGGCGGCAGCACTGGAAGCACTGCTGAAAGCCGTCACAACGGCAGGGAACACATTCCGCACGTACATCGATGCTTTGGATACGGAACCCTTTGCAAACAGTATGTATTGCAATAAAATCCAACCGCACGCCGACAACACAAACGCAAGTAACACCGGCAGGTAAGAACCGCAAACGGACGACAAAACACCGTCGTGTTGCATCTTAAACATCATGCCGATGATAAATACCGGCATCAGCGGCAATAAAATTTTAAAAAAAACGTTCGTCACAACCGACGCCGCACGTTCGCATATCATCGCCGCGTGTTGTGAAACAGGGCGCAAAAACAATCCCAAAATCAGACCGCACACCAATGCAACATCATTGGAAAACAACGGCGTCAGCGACCAATGAAACGAAGCTTCCAAAACGGAGGTCGAACCCGAGAGCATTTCCGAATATCGACCGCCCTGCCCCGACAGAATTTTGGAAACACCGTAACTCAGCATGGTATTTAAAAAGTTGGAGCAGCAGATGAGCGGGAAAATCGTCAACACCACCCGAAACGCCCGATTACCGAGGCGCGAAATCGAGCTGAACAGCAGCGAGAAAATCACAAACGGCAGGCAAAAAACCAGCCCTTCCTTAATGCACAAACTGACGGCGTATAAAAAAGTTTTTACAGTTGTCGGGACAAAACGTCCGCACAGCAACGGCAACAACAATGCGCCGAAAAAGATCAGAAACGAGGCTTGGTTTTTATATTTGCGAAACATAAGAATGAAAAGAGGAAGAAAAAAAGCGAAAACGAATTACCGCTCCGCAGTCGACGTCGTAGTCGTTGTCGTTGTGTCAAAAGAGTACGTCATCGCATAATGCGACGCTGCAAGCATGAAAGCACTCTCTAAATCAAACACAGCCTATGGTAAAAAATCTTCTTCGCAAACGTCAAGACGCAACTGCGCTTCCTGACAACCGTGCCGAAACAGGTAAAATTCAAACTTTTGTGTCAAAAATCACACGAAACGGAAACACTCGGGGAACACCCTGCAAACCTCTCGCACCGTCGGACACCTCCGTCTTCTCTTCCGCGATGACTTTATATCTTCAACAACCGCCTTCAAAAATCTGGCGGAGAGAGAGGGATTCGAACCCCCGGTGGGTTGCCCCACACCTGATTTCGAGTCAGGCACAATCGACCACTCTGTCATCTCTCCGCACCGACAGCTTCATTGGGTGCGATTGTCGGACGTTCGGCAAGTTAAAACAACAGGATTTACAACGGAGTCAATGTACTATTGACGATTATCAAGGCATCGCCTGCGCATCATAAAACTTCCCAAAAACATCGACAGACGATCGATGGTACGTCCCGCTTCATCCGATGCATTCGTATTTCACACAAGGAACGGGTTGAAATACAAAGTTTTCGGATTACAACCGCTCCGAAGTAAAATTTTGCCCGCGCAAAGGTATTTCGACCGCATGTGCTCGCTCATCATTGATCGTACGTTGTTAATTCGAACACACAACCCGCAAAACAGAAAAAGTTAAAACCGACCTTCGGATATAAACATTCTTCCAAAACGCTGTTTTCGGCGATGTATGGAAAATCTTAAATATCCTTCTCAATCCCGTCTGCAATGCGTGCAATTTCAACGAACGAATCGGCTTTCAGCGAAGCACCGCCGATTAATCCGCCGTCGATGTGCGGTTGCGACAGAAGTTGTTTCGCATTATCGACCTTTAAAGAACCGCCGTACAACAAGCGAACTTTCTCGACGGAAGGAGCTTCAAAACGTTTCGTCAGCCAATCGTGCATAAACACGTGCATTTCTTCCGCAATCTCGGGTGTCGCCGTTTCGCCCGTTCCGATCGCCCAAATCGGTTCGTAGGCAATCGTTACCCGTGAAAGCTGTTCGTTCGTCACATCTTTCAGACCCGCTTCCAGTTCGCGCGCAATCACGTCAAACGCGCGCCCTTCCTTGCGTTCCGACGGGGTTTCGCCGACGCACAAAATCGGTTTCAAGCCCGCCGCCAGCAACGCATGCAGTTTTTCGTTAATAAAACCATCACTTTCGTGCAACAGCGTACGGCGTTCGCTGTGACCGACAAGCACGTACGAAACAAACTCCTTCAGCATCAACGGCGACACTTCGCCCGTGAACGCACCGCTGTCCTTCGGGTACACGTTTTGCGCCCCCAACGAAATTCCGACCGATGCATTGGCTTCGAACGCCGCCGCCAAACTTACCAATGACGGGCAAATCAGCAATTCGCTGCGCACCGTCGGCGTTAATAAAGGCTTTAGGGCTTCGAAAAACGCACGTGTCTCCGCGGCGGTCTTGTTCATCTTCCAATTTCCGGCAATTAAGAATCGTTTTTTCATACGTACTTCTTATATCGGCCGAATTGGAAAATTTATCGCTTCAATGCTTCCAATCCCGGGAGCGGCTTCCCCTCCAACAGTTTCAGGCTCGCGCCGCCGCCAGTACTGAGGAATGTAATGTCCGCCGCGCAACCGCTTTGCCGCACCGCCTTTACACAGTCGCCGCCGCCGACAATCGTTGTTCCTTCGCACGCCGCCAACGCCTGCGCAATGCGGAATGAACCTTCGGCGGAAGCCTGAATTTCAAAAATCCCCATGGGTCCGTTCCAAAAAACCGTCTTTGCGGATCGAATACACGATGCATAATCCTCGACGGTCTTCGGTCCGATATCCACACCCTGCCAACCGTCATCGATGTTGCCTTCGAAAATTTTCGTTGTTCCCAAACTGCGCGCTTTCATATCAACGGCATCGGAGGCAACCACATCCGTCGGCAGGCACAAATCAACGCCGCGCGTTTTTGCCTTTTCCAAAAGTTCTTTCGCAAGGTCAACTTTGTCGGACTCCGCCAAACTGTTGCCGATCGTTTTTCCCTGCGCCAATGCAAACGTAAAACTCATGGCACCGCCGATGAGAATTTGGTCGGCTTTCTCCAAAAGTGCTTCAATGACGCCAATTTTATCGCTCACCTTCGCACCGCCCAACACCACACAAAAGGGATGTTGCGGAACGTCAATTTTCTCCTTCAGAAAATTTAATTCTTTTTCGACCAGAAAACCCGCCGCCTTTTGCGCCACAAACGGAACCATTCCCGCCGTCGAAGCGTGCGCGCGGTGCATCGTTCCGAACGCATCGTTAACATAAACATCCGTCAACGCCGCCAGTTGCCTGGAAAACGCTTCGTCGTTCGCCTCTTCCTCGGGATGGAAACGCAGATTTTCCAACAAAACGACGGAATTTTCCGCCATATCCGCCGTCGCTTGTTCCGTATCTTTACCGATGCAGTCGTCCAGGAACAAAACCGGCTGGTTGAGACGCGTCGCCAAAACCCGCGCAACGGGCTGCAGCGAATACTGCATATTGCGCTTCCCCTTCGGACGCCCCAGGTGGCTCGCCAAAATCACTTTTGCGCCCTGCTCCAACAGGTATCGTATCGTCGGTAATGCCGCCATAATGCGCGTATCGTCCGTTACCGTACCGCTCGGATCCAACGGCACATTGAAATCCGCACGCACGAAAACACGCTTTTTTTCGACCGCCAATTCCTGAACCGACTTGATACCGTCCATGATTTTATGATAACAACCTTCGTTGTTTTTAAAAAGTAAAATTTCGCCGTCAGATTGGGATTTCGGAAAGTTTTTTTTCCTGCCTCCAAACCTTAAAACAGCGGTAAGAGTTTATAAAAACAGGTATGTCGCGCCCAACATCCGAAAAACCTCAAAAGAACCGCACCAGTTCCTCCATCCACGCGCATGCCTGTTTCGGGTACGACAACGTGCGGTCAAAAATCGATACCAATTCCTCCTGTATATCCAACAGCGTCGACAGCGAAAAAGAGGACTTCAGACGGCTCACATACCAGGGATTTTGCGAAAAAATGCAAAACGTATTCTTATCCTCCACCGCACCGAAATCATCCGCGTACGACGCATACGCTTTATCAAGCGTTACCTTCGAAACGGAAGGCAACTTTAACGAAGCCGATTGAATGAGAAGCCGATTGCGGTTTTGAAACATCGTCCACACGCTGCGCATTTCTTTGTTGAGAATAAAATGTTGGCACAAACTGCGAATATAGCGCGCCGCATCCTTGGCATAAAAGGCTTCAATCGGTTCGAAAAATTCATTATTCGGCAACGTCGGCGTGTACGTTTCCACATCCTCAAGCGTAATGCACCCGTTCCACTGCTTCGCGCACGCCAATTTCTCCAATTCATTGGCAATCGCGCGCGGCTGTCGGTTCATCTTTTGGAACAACAACTCGCAGGCGTCGGCTTCGATCGTAACGCCCTGTTCTTTACATAATTTTTTCACCAGAAACCACAGGTAAGCTTCCGATTGCTTCTCCTCCATCTCCTCGCACGTCGCCAGCGACTGCACGGTTTTGAACAAACGCATACGTTTATCAACCGGCGAAGCGGAAATCACCAGACACGTTCCCGAAGGTAAGCGTTGCAGGACGGATAAAAATTTTTCGACACTCCCCTGCCCGCCCTCGGTGGTTGCCGGCGAACCGCTGCCGAACAGATTGGTCGCACGCAACCAGACGCATTTGTTCGGCGTAAAAAAATCCGCCGTCTGCAACGCTTCAACAACCCGATCGACAATCTGCTTCAAATCGGCAATCGTGTTAACGGTTCCGTCGATCGTCTCCAACGAAAAGCCCTGCGTTTGTTCTTCAATACACTTTTTTGCCCTGAGTTCGACGAAAAACTCATCCGCCCCGAAAACAAACCAAATCCTTTCTTTCATGCCGCCCGCACCGATAATTGTTCCAAAATCCTTTCAAACGGATCATCATTTCCAATCCACTCAATTTCCATGCGCAAAAAATAAAACGGTAACTCAAACGCAGTTGTCGAAATCCGAACCGCATCCTTTTCCGTCGTGATCACGCATTCCGCACCGGCATACTTCGCTTCCGCAAAGAATTCGCGCAAATCTTCTTCCGAATAACCGTGATGATCCAAAAAATGCTTCCCATACGCTACGCTTGCACCGTTATCTTCCAACGACTGTTCGAACGACCGCGGCGATGCGATGCCGCTCAATGCTGCCACCCGACGACCGTTTAACGAAGATAATTCAAACCGATCGGTACCGTTGACGGCTTGCAGATATTTCGGTACGTGTTTGCAGAAAAAAATCGGTGCATATTCGTTATGACACCGCACCCGTTGTTCCAGATTTTTCAAATCCGCCGCCGCAACCCGATCGCTCTTGGTGAAAACAATAAACTGCGCGCGCCTTAAACGATTCATCGGTTCGCGCAAAATACCGCGCGGCAGGACATATCCGTTCCCGAACGGATTGGTCGCATCGATCAACACAATGCAGGAAGCACCTTTTAAGCGAAAATACTGAAAGCCGTCATCCAGAAGCAGTAAATCGCATCCGAATTTTTCAATGGCATACCAACCGGCTTTCACGCGATCCTTATCGACCACCACACATACGCCGGGCAAATTTTTCGCCAACAGCAACGGTTCGTCGCCCGCTTTTTCGTACGGCAACAGACAGCGCACGCCGTCGCTCACCACCTTCGGCGGGCACGGATCGGCGTGCACCAACCAATGCCAGCTCTTCTTCCACCAAGGTTCGGCTTTACTTTTGTAACCGCGGCTTAAAATCGCGACCTTGCGCCCCCGATTTTGCAACAAACGCGCCAACTTTTCCACCACCGGCGTTTTTCCCGTCCCTCCGACCGTCAAATTCCCGACCACAATCACACGACAACCGAGCGGATGATCCTTCAATAAGCGGTTTTTGTACAATTTCTCCCGCAAAAAAACAATTCCGCCGAAAACAAGCGATAACGCGCGAAAAAAAAACGCCACGCACGCCGCCTTTTTATCCTTCGGCGGATGATACAACAACTTCCTAACGTACTCCTCGACGGATTGCTTCCAACGTCGCAGCGCGGAGAAAGGTTTCACGGAGCACGGTTAATGCAAAAGTACAATGTCGCAACGACGATCCTTTACGGCATCCTCTTTATTGATACCGCGCGTCGCTTCCCGATTGCCGAGGGTGATCGCATCCAGGCGTTCGGGCGCAATCCCGAACGACGTCAAAACGTCCGCAACCGACCGCGCCCGTCGGGTTCCGATGTTCTGATTGTATGTATCTTCACCGTACCAATCGGCATAGCCCGCCAACAATAAGCGTTGTTGCGGGTTCTTTTTAAGCAAGGGGACAATTCTATTCTTCAAAAACGCCCGATCGCGCTCCGAAACAACCGAGCTGTCGAACTCAAAAAAAATCCGACCGACCACATCCTTTTCGTCATATAACCCGTACCAAGGTGTCGTTTCCTCTGTTGTTCCAACCTCCTGCATTCCAACCGTTATCGAAGGCTCCGTTTCGTTCGGCTTCGGAAGCTCAACAACAGTATCCGACAACCGCGGATTCGGTTCGGTTGAGGTTTTAAACCACGAACAGCCGCCCAAGAGCAACAAAAATGGAAAAAGAAGGCGTTTCATTACCTTAATTTTAGCCAGAAACGTCCGCTTTTCAACCCTGTTTTTGATACGCAAGACTCGCTTTTATAAAACCAACGAACAGCGGATGCGGACGATGCGGCTTCGATTGAAACTCCGGATGGAATTGAACGCCGATGAACCACGGATGCCTCGGCAATTCCACCGCCTCGACGATATTAAGTTGCTCATGTCGCCCGACCAAACGTAGCCCCTTCTCTTCAAACGCCCGCGCGTAAGTATCGTTAAATTCATACCGATGGCGGTGGCGTTCCGAAATGCGTTCCGTTCCGTAAAGTTCCCGAATGCGGCTGTTCGGTGCCAGAATGCAGGGTTCCGCTCCCAAACGCATGGTTCCGCCTTTGCACGAAACCTTCTTTTGCGTCTCCATCAAATCAATCACGGGGTGCGTCGTCGGGACGTTGGTTTCGGTGCTGCAAGCATCCGCATAGCCCAAAACGTTGCGCGCAAATTCCACTGTCGCCAGTTGCATTCCCAGGCAAATACCGAGAAACGGCAAATTATGTTCGCGCGCATAACGGATCGCGCACATTTTCCCTTCCAAACCGCGCAAGCCAAAGCCGCCCGGCACCAAAATTCCGCACAGATCCGACAATTTTGCTTCCCAACCCTCCGCTTCCAACGCTTCCGCTTCAACGGTTCGGATATCGACTTTGCATTGATTTTCAATGCCCGCGTGCGCCAACGCCTCACGAACGGATTTGTAAGCGTCGGGAATGTCGGTATATTTTCCGACAAGACCGATGGCAACGGTTGTTTTCGGGAAACGAATGCGCCGATTGACGTCCTCCCACACCGAAAGCGACTTTTCGATGTACGGCAACACCAGACGGGATAATAATAATTTATCCAAATGCTGTCGGTGCAAAAGAAGCGGCAGTTCATAGGTTGAAACTTCAACATCGCGCTCTTCAACGACGGCTTCCGTCGGAACGTTGCAAAACAAACTCAACTTCTCGCGAACGCTTTCCGCCATCGGGACTTCCGTGCGACAAACCAAAATATCGGGCTGCAATCCGATTTCGCGCAGTTTGGCAACGCTCTGCTGGGAGGGCTTTGTTTTCAATTCCGACGACACCCGCAAATACACCAGCAACGTCAAATGGACAAACACCGCATTGTTCCGCCCCTGTTCCTGCGCCAACTGACGCAATGCCTCCAGGTACGGAAGTCCTTCGATATCACCGACCACACCGCCGATTTCGACGATCAGCACATCGATATCCTCCGACGCACAAAGCGCAATGCGACGCTTGATTTCGTCCGTCACATGCGGAATGACCTGCACGGTTTTTCCAAGATAGGAACCTTCGCGCTCTTTCCGCAAAATCGCTTCGTAAATCTTCCCCGATGTCACGCTGTTGTTGCGTGTCAGTTTCGCGTGCGTAAAGCGTTCGTAATGCCCGAGGTCCAAATCCGTTTCCGCACCGTCCTCCAGCACATAGACTTCGCCGTGCTGGCACGGATTCATGGTGCCCGGATCGACATTTAAGTAGGGATCCATTTTCAACATCCCGACCTTCAATCCCTGCGCTTCCAGCAACGCCCCGATCGAAGCCGCCGTCAGCCCCTTTCCGAGCGATGACACAACGCCTCCCGTGATAAAAACAAACTTCATGTCGCGCCTACGATTTCAAATTGATGCCCGACGTCTTTGTGTACAAGGTTTTTTATATTTTGATGAATTTTGTCGGAACACAACCAACTTAAAGCGGATTCAGCACAAAAAACGGATGCAAAATCCAAACCCGTCAATCTTCAATTCCGCCTTTATTGCCTCGCGATTCGTCAACCGAAGAACCTCACGGCACATAGAAAAGAACTTCCGTTCCCCAACCGAAAACGCGTTCAAGCGGCACCTCCGCCCCGGGTTCTCTGTTTAATTCCTCGTTCAGCTCCGTCAACGGGTTTGGACCGTATCCTTCAACCAAATAAAACCACAACGGTCCTTCGGGCGTTTTTTGCTGTTCCTGCGGCGTCGGTTGAAAGAAAATCACTTTATCGTCGTTAACGCCCTGCCGCGCATGATCGGACATAAACTCCTTAAACAACACAAACATGTTCGCATCCGACAACAAAAACCATCGGTTCGGTTTAAAGCGACACCCTGGATGGTGCCCGTAATAATCATAGTACTTCAAAAATGACATTCGGTAACGCCACGCATTTGTAATCTTTTGCTGATGGGTAACGTAATTTCGAATAAAGCCGCATACTTTGAACGACACGGTGCTTAAAATACATACAACGGTCAAAACAATCATCAGTTCGACTAAGGTGAAACCGGAAATTTTCTGCTTCTTCTTCATATCGTTATTAAATCTTTCCTGCTTCTAACTTCATACAACACACGCCGAACACTCCTTTACCGTAAAATGCCGCAACAAACCTCTAACCCCCGCGGTACACAATTCCAACCGCATTGCGAACGGCTTCCATAGTGTTTTGCGCGATCGTTTTCATCTTTTTCGTACCTTCAATCGCAATCTCCAAAGCTTCCTTATCCGTAACGGCGGCGCGCTTTTCCCGAACGGGTTTCAATAAAGTTTGCAAAATCTCATCCAACCGACGTTTTAACGTCATATCCCCAAGCCCGCCCTTGCGATACTGCGCTTTTAAGGATTCAACCTCATCCTTATCGGGGTCAAACGCATCCAGATAAGCAAACACAACATTGCCTTCGGTTTTGCCGGGATCGGAAACGCGAATGTGATTCGGATCCGTGTACATTGAAAACACCTTTTCGTGCACCGTTTCGGCGGAATCCGACAAAAAAATCGCGTTTCCGAGCGACTTTGAGGCTTTTGCATTGCCGTCAATCCCGATCAAACGCGGCGTTTTGCTCAGCATCAATTCGACTTCGCGCAAACAATCCGTTTTGTAGGTATAATTGAAACGTCGCACCAATTCGTTGGTTTGCTCAATCATCGGCGCCTGATCCTCGCCCGCCGGGACGTGCGTCGCACGAAACAGCGTAATATCCGCCGCCTGACTGACGGGATAACACAAAAATCCCGCCGGAATCGACTCCTCAAACCCGCGCAGTTGAATTTCGTTTTTAATCGTCGGATTGCGCTGCAAACGCGATGTTGTGACCAAATTCAACAGCAACATCGTCAATTCGCACAATTCGGGAATTTGCGACTGGATGAAAATCGTCGTTTTTTGCGGATCAATCCCGACCGCCAAATAATCCTTAACAACTTCGGCGACATTTTTGACCACATGCTCGGGACGCTCAAAATAATCGGTCAGCGCCTGCATGTCGGCAATCATCACAAACTGTTCGCAGGTGTGCTGTAATTGAACGCGATTTTGCAGTGATCCGACGTAATGTCCGAGGTGCAACGGACCTGTCGGACGATCGCCCGTTAAAAGAACTTTTTTGGTTTCCGACATGCTTTTATGAAAAGTTGTTTTGAAGCAGGTAGCAAAGGATTTTTTGGGGTAATTGACACGTTTGAAATTCCCCATACATACCTGCCAGGATCATGCGCACGCACCTAAATAATTTTTCGAAAAAAGCAAATGTTACTTTACGAAACACTGCCGACGAGGCTCAAAAATCTGCCCTCTTTTTCACACCCTGTAACAGGCGGTTTTTCAAAAAAATCAAAAAAAATCGGTACTTTTAATGCCAAACCGCCAATCTACACTCACCCTTAATCGTCCTCGGATTTTACTTCCTCCTCCGAAGACACAGTCGATAAATTTTCGGAAGATATGGTATTGCTTTCCGAAAAAGACGCAGACAAAGACTTCGCAACCGATTTTTTCGGCTCGCCATACTCCCCCTTCACTCCGTCCAGCACCACGTCCACGCGAACGGCTTTCAGCGCGCCGAGACAATGCGTAACGGCGTTTTTTGCCGCTTCCTGAAAACGCATGGAGGAGACTTCGAACGACTGATTGACGTCCAGAGAGATGTACAATTTCAAAAGCAACAACCGACGTTTATTGATGCATTGAACGCGCTTGACGGAACCGCCTTCGATTTCCGCGCACGCCGAACGGATTAAATTCAAAACCGTTGCGCGGCTGACGAACACCGAACCGTTGTCGGTCGATGCGGCGCGAAACGGACGGAAACGGGCAAAAAAACGATGAATAATAATCCATAACAGCAAAAAAGCGACAACACCGCCGATAATTTCCTTATACGCGACGATAAACGCCAACAGTTGCCGATCCCACGTTTCCATGTTTTCCACCCTTTCGACCTTTTCTAAGAAGCAGCACTTTTCGTGCCGGCATCAGACATTTCGGTACGAACGCCGTCGATAATCACATCAATGCGATCGGCATGTTTGCGGGTCATTTGGAACACGCTTTCGGCGATGGTTTGCTGAATATCTTCGCCGACCTTCACCAGTTCCGCACCGAACAATAAGTTGACCTTGACCTCAATGTCATAATTGCCGTTTTCGTTCTCGGTCACCTTGACGCCGCGCTCGGAATCTTTTTTGGAAAACATTTCGGCAATTCCCTCCACAAAACCGCCGCCGACCGAATGCACGCCTTTGACGCGTTGCGCCGCCAGACGTACAATTCCCGCCACCACGGCAAGGTTAATTTTAATATCGCCCTTCACCGATGTCGAATGTTCCTTCGGGAACGGAACGCTTATCTTTTCGGACAGTTGTTGCGAGTTGTCGCTCATTTTTTCTTCCTTTTCTTCGTTTCCGTGGTTCGTTGCAAAAAGGTTTTCATAAAATGCGTCGTGATGCCGCCGGCGCGATACGTCGGATCCAGCATAATCTTTTTACACAGCGGAATTGTCGTCTTAATACCGCCGACGAGATATTCGCTCAGCGCGCGCGACATGCGGATGATGGCTTCCTCCCGCGTTTGTCCCGTTGCAATCACCTTCCCAATCAGGCTGTCGTAGTACGGCGGAATGACATAATCCGCATATACGTGCGAATCCATGCGCACGCCGTACCCGCCCGGTTCGTGGTAAAAATCCACATGCCCGGGACACGGCATAAAATTATTGTCGGGATCTTCGGCGTTGATGCGACATTCGATCGCGTGTTGACGACATTTAATGTCCTTCTGTCGCAACGTCAGCGGCTCGCCGTTCGCCACCTTCAGCTGCCATTTGACCAAATCAATCCCCATGGCTTCTTCGGTCACGGTGTGCTCCACCTGAAGGCGGGTATTCATTTCGATGAAGTAAAAATTCCCTTTTTTATCGACCAAAAACTCAATTGTTCCAACACCTTCGTAACCGCACTTTTCCGTCAGTTTCACCGCCGCCTTGCCCATTTTCTCACGCAGGGAAGAACTCAAAAACGTCGAAGGCGCTTCTTCAACCAACTTTTGGTAATTGCGCTGCAACGAACAATCGCGTTCGCCGACGTGAATGACGTGCCCGTGCGCATCCGCCAATACCTGAAATTCAATGTGATGCGGTTCCTCAATGAACTTTTCGATGTACACCGAACCGTCACCGAATGCCTTTTCCGCTTCCGCGCGTGCCAGCAGGAAGGCTTTCAAAAACGTCGCCGCATTCCATACGGTGCGCATCCCTTTCCCGCCGCCGCCCGCCGCGGATTTAATAATCACCGGAAAACCGATTTTTGTGGCGAGCTTTAAGCCTTCTTTTTCGTCCGAAATCGCGCCTTCGCTCCCGGGAACCGTCGGAACGCCGGCTTTGTGCGCCATTTGTCGCGCCGCGATTTTATCCCCCATCAGGCGAATGGCTTGCGGCGAAGGACCGATAAATTTCACGCGGCACGCTTGGCACTGCTCGGCAAACGTCGCGTTTTCCGCCAAAAACCCGTAGCCGGGATGAACGGCATCCGCGCCGCCGATTTCCGCGGCTCCGAGAATGCGATCGGCTTTTAAGTAACTCTGCGACGCCGGCGCGGGACCGATACAAATCGCCTCGTCCGCCAACTGCACCGGCAACGAATGCACATCCGCTTCCGAATAAACCGCCAGCGTTTTCAGCCCCAGCTCCCGACAGGCACGAACCACGCGCAGTGCAATTTCCCCGCGGTTTGCAATAAGAACTTTGTGCATCATGCCGACGTGCGCACTTTAAACAGCGGCTGCCCGTATTCGACGGGCGCGCCGTTTTTCACCAAAACCTCCAAAATTTCCCCCGTACATTCGGCGCGCACTTCGTTCATCACCTTCATCGCCTCCAAAATACACACCGTTGTCTCGGGACGCACGGCACTGCCGATCTTGACGTAGGGCTCGCTCTCGGGCGACGGAGCGACATAAAACGCACCCACCATCGGTGCCTTGATGATAAAAACGTTCTTCTCCTCCGTCTTTGCTCCCGAAGGCACACTCGGAGGCACCGAAGTCGCAACCGTCGGCGTCGGAACGGGCACCGTCGGCAACGCGGGAGCCGCCGACAACGACCCGCGCTTCACGGAAAGTTTGAAATCTTTTTCCTCCAAACCGAATTCGGTCAGATTGAACTTTTCAATCAGCTGCAGGATCTTTTGAAGGTCTTGAACATTCATGCCGTTTTCTAATTTTACCCTGTTTCAATGCGAAAATCTATGGTTTTTCCGCCAATGTCAGCATCAGATTCAGCGTTTTTTTGCCGCGCATCACGGTACACTGCAACACATCGCCCGGCTTGGACAGGAAAATGAAATTTTTAAACATCTCCATGGAAGAAATCTCACTGTCGTTCACCCGCAACAACACATCGTTGACTTTGAAACCGCTTTGCGCCGCCGGCGAATTCGGCTGAACCTCACGAACCCGCAGGCAAACCGCGTGCGTCTTCGGATTATACACGGTCTCGACCGACAAGCCCGCATAACCGTAACGAACGTTCCCGAAAAGCAATAAGTCTTGAAACAGCCGTTCCAATGCCTGCGAAGGCATATAAAAGGTTTCCTGCGTGTCGGGCAACGCGTGGAACAGCATCCCGAGTAAATTCCCGTGCACATCCAGCACCGCACCGCCGCAGTCGCCCGCATCGATGCGCAACGAACTGCGTACAAATACAAACGGAAATTCGGTAGCAAAATAACGTTCCTGAAACGCCGTCACACAACCGATTTGCGGCGACACCGATCCGCCGAGTTTACAGGACAAACCGACGATCGGCTGACCGATTTTCGGCCACTCGTCATTGCGCAACAGCGAAAAATACGATACGCTTCGCACCTCTGACTCGGATTTATCTTTAACCGCCCGCAACGGCTCTTCGTCCGTCTGCAACAGGCATAATGAACTGACGGGATCTTCGCCGCGTTTTTTTGCCGAAAATTGCCGATGCGAACGTGTCTCGACATAAAAATCTTCCCCGCCGATTACGGGCGTCAACACATGTCCTTTGTCACTGACGAAAAAACCGCTCGCCACCTGCGTTTTGCCATCCAGTTTGTAACGAACACGCACGCACGCACCGGAACAACGTTCATACAAGTCGGAAAGCAAAAATAGAACGTTTCCCGACGAAGCCTGTGCATCGAAAGATGCCGTTTGAGAGGGATGGGAAGATAAAACGGACGGCTCTCCTTCGACGGAAGTTCCCGTAACGGAGACAGGGCTTTGCGCTTCGACGGATACCGTTCGACGGGAAGTAATGTCAGATGCATCTCTTTTGGCAGACGGTCTTTCATCCGATGCACTTTGGGACGCAACGGAAGCACTTCCCTCTGTCGCGATCGCAGATTTTAAAGCATTTGAAGAGGCGGAATTCGAAGAAATCGCACTGCCGTCCCGTTGCTGTTTTACACCCGAACCATCATGTTCCGAAGCCCCAAAAGCAGGTGAAACTTTAAAACAACATCCGCAAAGCGCGCCCGCACACAAAAGTACACGGATACAACTCAAACGCAACCGAACCGCCGCCACCGTTGTTCGCCTGCCGACAACCGCCATCACTTAGAAAGTGAAACGATCGCCGTCCGTCAAAGCAACATTTTTCTTTAGAACGCTCCTCGCAATTTCCGATGAAGGCGCAATATGAAATGCCAACAAACGGCAGGACTGAACATCGGACGGTTGAAAACACATCTCAAGACGCGGCGCGTTAAAGCGGGACGAAAAATGGCAAACACCGCCGAATACGAACAATCCGACTGCCGCAACGGGCGACCAGCGCCGCAACCATGCACCGAGATATCGTTTCCACGAAACGCGCCGCGGTTGCACTTCTTCCGCAAGCGACACCTTCAAGCGCGCATCAAACGCATCCCAAAACGCCTCATCGGGCATTTCAAAACGCTTTGCCTTCAATAAGCGCTCCAATTCAAACTTCGGTTGTTCCGCCATGATCCTTCAAATACTGCGACAATGATTGTTTCAACTGCTCCTTTGCGTAATGGAGGCGCGAACGCACCGTCCCCTCCGAACATTGCAACGTTTTTGCAATTTCGGCGTGACTCATACCCTCGATCTCGAACAGAACAACCACCGTTCTATGATTATGAGACAGTTTTTGCAGCGCTTCGTTCAATTTTTCCTGCAATTCTTTCAACAACACCGCCCGATCGGCACCGGAAACGCTTTCGCCGGGCATCAAAAAATCCGCCACATTCCCGCCTTCGCCCCATGTTTCCAGACTGTACACGGGCTTTCGTTTGCGCGCATCCAAAAAATCCAGCGTCCTGTTGATGGCGATGCGGCACAACCACGTATAAAACTTCGATTGTCCCTTGAAGGTTTCCATCGAACGGAACGCCTTCAAAAATACGTCCTGCAACAGATCCGCGGTATCCTCCTTTGAACTCGTCATGTTGTAGATGACCCGAAACAGCCGCCGTTGGTACTTTTTGACGAAAAAATCGAACGCCCGCCGATTACCGGACTTGAAGCGCTCCAACCACTCCAAATCCTCCGCGTCGGAAGCCGCCGCCTTTTCCGCTTCGTCTTCCCCGACCATGCGCCCTCATTTTAAGCGTATCTTAAAGGCACTTTTCGTCAATAAAAAGTCATAAAAACGAAGGCAAGCTTTTTTCGAAAACACTCACATTAAAACATTCCGCACACCCCTGCGTTCAAAGATACATCCGGCGGTAAAAAAACGCCGACGCACTCCACGGGAAACGGCAACTGTTAAAATCGCCCGCCACCACGAACGAACCGCCGCGGTTCCCGATCGCGAATCACGGAAATTCCGTTAAAAACCGCCCGTCGTCGCCAACATTCCGATTAACCGCAACGCTTCCTTAATTCCTCAACGCGATTGGTCTGTTCCCAGGGGAGGTTCGGCTTTGTAAAATGCCCGAACTGCGTCGATTGGCGATAAATCGGTCGCCGCAAATTTATTTGTTCGATAATCGCCGCCACGCGACCGTCAAATACCTCCGTAACGGCTTTGTTTAAACGCTCCGAATCGCAATGTTCCGTGCCGTACGTCGTTAAATCGTAATGGATGGGATGCGTTCCGCCGATGGTGTATGCCAAACGCACTTCCACGCGATCCGCCAACTGCGCCGCAACAATGTTCTTGGCGACCCAACGGCAAAAATACGCGCCCGAACGATCCACCTTCGACGGATCTTTGCCCGAGAACGCCCCACCGCCGTGATGCGCCCATCCGCCGTAGGTGTCGGCGATGATTTTGCGCCCCGTCAAGCCCGTGTCGGCTTCCGGACCGCCGTAGGTAAATTGACCGCTCGAATTGATAAAGTATTTGGTATTCGCCGTCAACCATTTGGCAGGAATGACCGCCGGAATAACGCGTTCCCTGCAAAACGTCTCAATCTCCTTTTGCGAAACCGTCTCGGCATGTTGCGTTGCGATGACGATATTTTCGATTTCAATCGGCTCCAAACCTTCGTAACGCATCGTTACCAGCATCTTAGAATCGGGACGCAACCAATCGACATTTCCTTCCTTACGCTCCGCTGCCAGCTTTTGCGCAATTTTCTGCGCCAACAAATACGACGCCGGCATCAGCTGATCGGTTTCGTTACAGGCGTAACCGAAGAAAAATCCCTGGTCGCCGGCTCCGACTTCCGCCGATTCTTCTTTTTCTTTCACCACCGCGCCGTTAATTTCGCCCGACTGCTTCGTCAGTAAATTCGTAATAAACACCGTATCGGCATTAAAGAGCATCCCGGGATAGGTATAACCGATCTCGCGGATTGCCTGCCGAATAACCGCGTTGGTATCAAAAACCGCGCTCGTCGTAATTTCCCCCGCCACAACGACGTGATTGGACTTCACGAGCGTCTCGCACGCCACGTGCGCCTGCCGATCCTGCGCCAAACAGGCGTCCAAAATCGAATCCGAAATATAATCCGCGACCTTGTCGGGATGACCTTCGCCGATACCCTCCGACGAAATATGCATTGTTTGTTTTGTCATTTTTTGCTTATTGGCTCTATTGAAAGCATAATTTTCGGGAAAGCAAACTCTAAAAGAGGAAAGTGATGACGGCTACCCGTTTTTTACACCAAAAAAGCATAAAAATATCGTTTCAAAAGGGACAGCGGGACTTATCTTGTCGTTTCCGAAGCATTTTTTGAAGAAATGATACCCTGTACGCGAAAATCATTGAAAAATCTTCATTTTTCGGTCATCTTTCGAGGTAAGGCAAGGGATTTTTCCTGCATTACACATAGAGAGCAGACCTATGAAAAACATCGGATTATTGGTGGCGTGCGAAATCGAAGCCGTTCTCACGCAGTACAAATCGGAACTTCAACGCGTTCGGCAAAACGGTTTTGACGTTTATATTCTTGAACGCAAAGACTGCAAATTACACTTTGTACATTCGGGCGTCGGGTTGATTAAGGCGGCGGCAGCGGTTCAGATGCTCTGCGACTGCTTTAAAATTAACTTTCTTCTGAATTTCGGCGTTGTCGGAGCATTGACGGAACAGCTGAAAGCCGCCGATACCTGCTTCGTATCGAAGGTCGTCCATTACGACATGGACACATCGGCATTGGATCACTGCGAAGTCGGTCGGTACTTGGAATATTCGGATATTTACTTACCCGCTTCCGCCGACGTTTTAAAGACCGTTCGCGCGCTTTATCCGAACATCCCAACGGTTGTTTGCGCCTGCGCCGACAAATTCGTGGATGCACCTGAACAAAAGGCAGCTCTCCATCGGCAATTCGGCGCGGATATTTGCGATATGGAAAGTGCCGCGGTTATTCTTGTTTGCGACTTAAACCGCATCCCGAATTTGCTGATTAAAACGGTTTCCGACAGCATCACGGGCGGCGCCGACGAATTTCAAAAGCGCCTTAAAACCACCGCCGAAACGTGCATGACCATCGTCGACAAAGTGCTTGCGGGGGGGATGATTTGAACGCGGAGAAGCAAAGTCCGTTGTTTTTCGACCGTACAAGGTATAACATCAGCGGTTCGCGATCGGTTGACTGTCCGTAAAAAAATAATTCCCCATCTCTTTTTGGGCGGTGTTGATGTCGGTGGTATTTTAGTACCGTTTAAAAAACTTTCGTCGTCATCCTCATAACTTTCTTCGTTACTGCTTAATTTATCGCAGGCGATCGCGACGCAGATTAACACTTTTTCCCGTTCTGCCGCCGCCGTCGTTTTCCAAACCCACGGCAGATTATGGGCGTTTCTTACTTCCCGAACCGCTCAAAGGTGGCTCTTTCATTTTCGATCGTCGTCGAAAGCCCGTGTCCGGGATAAACAACGGTTTTCGGCGGCAACTGCGACAAGCGCGCAAGGGAAGTTTTCATTTTTTCTTCCGAACCGCCCAAATCCGTTCGCCCGATCGTTTGATAAAACAGGGTGTCGCCGACGAAAAGCTGACCATTGGCTTTATCATAAAAACCGACACTCCCGAGCGTATGCCCCGGTAAATGCAAAACCTCAAACTCGTAACCGCCACATGTCAGTATCTCGCCATCGTTTAAAAGAACATCGGACGCAAACGGTTCATACGGCTGATCTCCTGCAATCATTTTTTGAAAACCGATATTTTTAACCAACGGCACATCTTCCAGATGCAGGTAAAGCTTTGCTTTCAGATTTTCTTTAAATGCTTTCGCATCCGCAACATGATCCCAATGCCCGTGCGTCAGAAAAACATGAACTTCCAAACCGTTTAATTTCGAGCGAAGTGCCTTAAAGCTTCCCGGAGCCGCATCGATGACGCAGGCAATCTTCCGTTCCCAATCGATGCAGTAATAAACATTCGTTCGGTACGGCGGATCACAAATCAATCCTTCAAATCCGATCATAATTCAAACAATCCGTCGTTTCGGCGCACAATCCAACGGTTCAGTTCCAGCGAAAACAAAACCCGTTGCAGTACTTCGGGCTCCAATTCGCAGTACGCACACAACTCCGAACTTCCGAGCGCTCCCTTCATCTTTAGTGTTTCATACACACGCAACTCCGCGCCTTCCAAAGAAGGTTCTTTTTCGCGCCGAATATCCTGCATTTTTGCTTCGAAATCCAGTTGTAACGGTAACGGCGGCGCCGCCTTCAAATCCTCCAGTACGTCATCGACGCACGTCGCCAACGTCGCGCCGTCGCGAATAAGTGCATGGCACCCGCGGCTCAATGGCGAATCCACACGCCCAGGCGTCGCAAACACGGGTCGATTTTGGTCGTTGGCAAACGCCGCCGTCAGCATGCTGCCGCCCTTCACGTCGGATTCAATGACCCATGTTGCCCGCGACATGCCCGACAAAATTCGATTTCTCCGCGGGAACGTCATGCGATCGGCACGCATCCCGAGCGGAAATTCCGACAACAGACACCCGTGTTGTTTCAGTTGCGCGTACAAGTCGGCATTCTCGGGAGGATAAATGCGATCCAACCCGCATCCCAACACCGCCACGGTCGCGCCTTTGACACGCAACGCCCCGCGATGGGCGGCAGTATCGATGCCGCGCGCAAAACCGCTCGCTACGCACCAGCCGCGCTCGGCGCACTCGGCTCCGAACCGTTCCGCCGACTGCAACCCGTACGCCGTCGCATACCGACTGCCGACAACGGCAATCGTTCGATCCGACGGTCGCAGCGCCCCCAGCATGTACAAACCGATCGGCGGATCGTAGATATTTTTCAACAACGGCGGATAATCCGAATGTTCGAAGGAAATAAAAACAGCCCCCATCGCAGTCAAGCGTTGTTTTTCCGCCGTCGGTTCAAACAACGACCGCCAGTGACACAAATTTTTACAAGCGGCAGCCGTAATCCCAACGCGCTTAAAATCCGCCTCCTTCCCGTTGAGAATTGCCTGCGGATCGTTGTCAAAGTGCCTCAACAAGCATTGCAACGTCACCCACCCGACCCGCGGAAGCGCATTCAAAACCAAAAAAGCGTCTTCGCGCGACAGGGACATAACCGTGAATTACACCCGCAGTATGCCATATTTTTAATGATTACGGAATTGATTTTTGAAAATACGATAAAAAACAATATCCGGGAAATGGAGGGCAAAAGTTGAGTTTTAGCGTGCGGAAACGCAGACAATTTTTCGTCCTCCCGCAAAAAAAATTTATCGCCTTTTTTTACAAAAAAACATACTGACATTAATTTTTTTATAGAAAAACGATGCTGTTAGTGTAAAATTAACGTAAGGATGTGAGTCATCACGCATACTAACAAACAGGAAGTCGTATGAAATACTCGGCGTTGGATCTAGCAAAATACATTCTGCAAAAGTGCATTGACGACAGTCGTCCGATCAGCAATTTGCAACTGCAAAAAATCTTGTACTATGTCCAAGGGGAATTTTTAAAAGAAGATCGAAAGGCTTTCGACGATCCCATCGAAGCCTGGATGTTCGGACCGGTTGTTCCAAGTGTCTACGAACGCTATTGCATGAACGGTGCCATGCCCATTCTTAGCGTTCCCGACTGGATGAAAACCGAAGAGGACAAAATTTCCGAAATAAGTGAAGAGGTAAAAAAAATTGTTGATAAAGTTGCGGAAGCAAAAAGGGCATTATCCCCGTGGGATATGGTTCGGGCAACGCACGAAAAAGATGGACCGTGGGATACAACTTATGCAGACGGAAAGGGAAATCACAAAGAAATCTCTCTCGATCGGATAAAAAAGTCTTTCAAAGATGGACGCGAACGAGGCTTCTGAAGAGCGTAATATCGAATACGGACAAAGGGAAAAATTCCGTTACATTCTCTTTGAGTTAGCCAAGGTCGACAGAGAGAATGATAAAAAAATCATCAACGGACTGAAGGATCTTTATGGAACAGCCGATGATCGCGAATTGTTCAGACATTTTTATTCGGACATCGCTCTGTTTGTGGCACAATACCCGGAGCATGCAATCAAAGCATTGGCAAATCTTGAGGCGATTAGATTTTCACCTCACTTCTCACTGGGGACGAAAAAGCAGATAAACAAGTTGTACGATCATATATCGTTGGAAGTTGCAAGGATAAGGTATCTGGATGAAGTAAAAAAGGACCTAAAAAAAATCGATATCCTTGCTCGAAAAATTTCGGGATGAATGTGAAGACCTAAAGCGGAAAATTCAGAATACACAAAGAGAATACGTGGGAATTCTGGGTATATTCGTTTCAATCGTATTGGCTTTCAGCGGTTTTTTCTCATTCAATAAAAACATGTTTGAAAACATCTCCGTCGTGTCGCCACGGACTCTTATCATACTTTCGATAATAAGCGGACTTGTCCTCACGGGTATATTGACGGCATTCCTCTGTTACATCCATAAACTGCTGAAATAAAAGATAACAAAGCCAACCCTTTGTGATGTTCCGATGATTTACTTCATCAAAAAGTAATTGGCGGTAAGGCATCCTTTCTAAAAAAAAGATATTTTTCATCCTTCTCTATCTGCACTAAGTGCGGGACTCAACTCGTAATTCGAATACACCGCTTTCACATCCTCGATGTCTTCCAGACGTTCGGTCAATTTATCGAGCTTCTCCGCCGTTTCTTTGTCGTTCACGGGAACCGTCGTAAGCGGCAAATACACCAGTTCGGCGGCATCCGGTTCCAGTTTCGCTTCTTCGAAGGTTTTTGACAGGGTATAGAAATCCGTTACGGCGCAGGTCACTTCGTAATGGTCTTCTTCGGTGGCAATATCCTCTGCGCCTGCTTCCAAAGCCAATTCCATCAGTTTTTCTTCTTCGATTTTGTCTTTTGCGATGAGAAATTGCCCTTTGCGCTGAAACGTGAACGCCAATGCGCCGGAAGCCGCCAAATTGCCGCCGCACTTGGTAAAAGCGTTGCGCACGTCCGAAACCGCACGATTTTTGTTGTCGGTCGTGACTTCGACCATAAAACCGACACCGTTCGGTCCGTAACCCTCATAGGTCAATTCTTCGATCTGCGCGCCTTCGATTTCGCCCGTTCCCTTTTTAATCGCACGCTGAATGTTCTCGTTCGGCATATTGGCGGCTTTTGCCTTTGCCAAAACGGTACGCAACTGCGGATTGAAATCCGGATTACCGCCGCCCGCTTTGACGGCGAGCGTAATTTCCTTGCCGATCAGACTGAACGTCTTGCCGCGCTTCGCATCCGTGGCGGCTTTGGCGTGTTTAATGGTCTTCCATTTGCTGTGTCCGGACATAACTTAAACTTTCCGCTGTTGCAACGCATCTGACGTCGACCGCCGATACGTAAGCTTATTTTGAACAATCGTGAACAAATTCTGCACCGTCCAGTAGAGCACCAACGCCGCCGGGAAATTGTAACAAAAGAACAAAAAGATAAACGGCATCAGCATGAAAATCTTCTGCTGTGCACTGTCCGTCGACGGCATGGGCGTAACCTTCATCTGCACCACCATCGTTACCCCCATCAACAACGGCATGATGTTAATCGGAAACGAACCCAAATAGCCGACGGTATCCGGCATCGACAAATCTTTGACCCACAAAAACGGCTGAAAGCGGATTTCGGACGCCGAACGCAACATATAATAGAGACCGATGAAAATCGGAATTTGAATAACCGCCGGCAGGCAACCGGACGCAGGATTGATGCGATTTTCCTTAAAAAGTTTCATGGTTTCCGCCTGTAATTTCTGCGGGTTATCTTTGTATTTCTCGCGCAAAAGCTTCAATGGTTCCTGAATAGTCGCCATTTTTTTCGAAGAACGCAACTGCATTTGAGTGACCGGCCACATCAACAATTTAATGATAACCGTCAAAATAATAATCGTCCAACCCCAATTATGAACCGCCGAGTAAATACCGTGCATGGTCATGAGCAGAACCTTGCTGACGGCACCGAAAAAACCGAACTGCATCAGTTCGTCCTGCCGCTGTCCCATATGCTCCAACAGCAAATAATCCTTCGGACCGACATAGTATGCTGCGCCCAAAACCGCCGACGGTTGTGTCAACTCGAACTTCAAAAATCCCTGCATCGATGAACGTTCGCTCTGCTTTACTGGGAACGAAAAACAACCGATCGCCGGCGTTTTCGGCGTCAGAATTGCCGTAAAAAACTGATCTTTCAACGCACACCACGCACAGGACATGTTCGCCTCAAGGTACGGATGCGCCTCGTGCCCGCCCAGCCCCAGAAAGCCGTTACTCGCCTCAAAATCCGCCAAACGCTTACAGTCCATACTCCTGCCGTCGTAAGCGCAAAAGTTCAAATGCTCGCGATACTTGTCACCCGGCATCTCCGGCATAGACCCCAAAAAGACCCACAGAGAACGCTTTTCGGCAACCGTTTTATTTTCGACGGTCTGCGGTTGCGTCACCGAAATTTCCGTTTGGATCGCGTAAGGATTTTTATTTTTCGACGACGGCAACTGATAACCGCGAACAATGTTCGTGCCATCCTCCAAAACCGCACGGAACTGAACCACATCCTCCGTTTGGCGCGTCACATCGAAGTTTTGAGCCAGCGTTTTCTCCTTATCCCAACCCAACGTCAACGCCGGCAATCCGACCGTATCGTTGAAACAATACGGCTCCGTTCCCCCGCGGGTCGCGGGGAAATTTTTCAATTCAACCGTACGGATACCGCCGCCGACCGTCGTGAAGGTCACTTTAACGGCATCGTTTTCCAAGACAATCAACCGTTCGTCGGTCGGTTTGAAAATCGGCAATTGAAATTCGGAACCGTTTGACGGTTCCGACAACGTCGGCGCAACATCGGATTTCGGCTGTAACCCTTCCGCATTCGCCACCTCTTCATCCGCCGCCTGCGATTGTCTCAAAATCGCCTGCTGTTGCAACTGTTTCCCCTGGTAAATAAACAGCGAGAACGCGCCGAAAAGACACAGCAGACCGAAAACGAGATTTTTTTTATCCATACGTTACGGCACGGGATCCAAACCGCCGCGTCCCCACGGCTGGCAACGTAGCAAACGCTTTGCAATCAAAAAGCATGCCGTCGGTAGATGGTATTTCCCTAAACATCCAAGCGCATACTCGGAACAGGTCGGGCGAAAACGGCATTCACATTGCAAACCAAAAGTAATTCTCAATGCATACTGCAACGGCGACAGAAATTTCTTATATACTCGTACCGCAATACACAACCAAAACGTCAAAAACCGCTCCGCGGAACGCAATGCGAACATCGGAAATACCCGAAACCAACGCCGAACATCCGACGACCGATATGCAACCGCCCCGTTTTTCATGTACATCCGATTTTTCAGTGTATATCTCGCGTTTTCAACCCCATTACGAAAGCCAAACCGACCACCATCCCTTCGTGCACAACATACATGTCATCGACGAGTTTGCGCCGTATACACACCGCCTCCGAAGCAACAAATCCCGGGACTTTTCGCATACAACGGCACTTTCTTTCACATCCGAACATCCAACAACCGCGTCCGTTTCAGCCCGCCTGCTTTGATACCGCCTCCAAACGCACACGTTTCCGAATATCTTCCCCGAGAAGCTTTCGAAGTTTTTCAAATCCTTCCTTTACGTGCACCTGTAATTCCGCAAAAGACCACTGCGCCGCCTGCGGTTGCGTTGCGATCCACACCGCGTCACACGGAACAGGTACTTTTTCACGAAACAGCTCAAAGAACGTACGCATGCGCCGCTTAAAGCGATTGCGAACGACTGCCGAACCGATTTTGCGCGAAGCTACAACACCCATGCGATGCGTTTCGGAAACAAACGGTCGACCGTACACCACAAGCCCCTGCAAACGAACTTTCACACCGTCGCGATACAACGCACGAAAATCATTACTTCTCCGCAGTCGTTGCTCCCGTTTCACACATTCTTATACCTGCGTCAACTTGCGGCGACCTTTGCGACGACGCGCATTGATCACGGAACGACCGCCTTTTGTCGCCATCCGCGCCCGAAATCCGCACATGCGCACGCGTTTCAACTTCGATGGATGATACGTTGGTTGCATAGTAGTTTCACTGTCAAAAAAAATCGGCGTTCACGCAAGCTCAATTTCGACCTTTAACCGTCCACCTCCTTTTTTATTTGCAACCATACCGCCTGCGGCAAAACAAAAAGCAGTCTCAAGGAATGGAGTAAGAAAGTAAGGAAGAGAGAAAGGTAAATAGATAAGAAGAGCACTCGGAGAACACGAATAAGAGCACGAACGTACTTCTCAAAGCAACAGTGCAACGAAGCACTCCGCTTGCGAACGACCGCTACGGCGCTATTTTCTCACGCCTTCCAATGCAATCTCCGGCTTACCGCAAAGCCTACATCTGCTTCACCAACCAGTTTTGCAGACCGATCTTCGCAATCAATTCCGACTGCAATGCCGTCCAATTCAAATCTTCCTCTTCGTCCTTCAAATAGGCTTTCAACAGATCCACCGTTGTCGGATCATCCGACAGTTTTTGAATGTCCCGACGCAACATCTCAATGCCCTCTTCGGAAACCTTCATCTCCGACCGCAGATATGCTTCGACATCATCGCGAACAGGAACGGATTCTGTCGCTTCAACGGTCAAAGATCCGCCCAAATCCAAAATCCGATCGATCATTTTATCGACCCAACCGGTTTCTTCAACGGCATGTTCCGCGTACTTTTCGCCCAGCTTTTCAAAACCCTGTGCCGCAAACACCTTTCCCTGCACTTTGTGCGCAAACGCCTGCACATTCAGACCGTTTGCATAATACGTTAAGACCTTAATTGAAGCTTCTCTGTCCATGTCTTTAAACTGTAAAAAAACGTCGCCTGTTGCAAGCCGCAAAACACATTTTCCCCGACTGCCTCGGGCGGAAATCAAACATCCGAAAATAATTTCCGAAAATTCGTAAAAATAACGGGACTGCTCTTTTATAGTCTAACGTACTCCGAAAGAAGGGACGCAAAACAGTCGGTGGAGTAATGACAATAGAAACGAAAGCGGTTTGTATGGTTAAAGCAACTCTGCATTATACCAAAGCATAAGCGGCATTTTCGGTTCGCTGGTGTGTTATCCGGATCGATATTGTTTTAAAAACATCGAAACACCGAAACGGATACCGTCCGACCGTCGGAAACAGGAGCAAAAGAGAATTTTTCGACGATCGCCTCCCAAACGAACGCGGTTAAAAACAATCAATCTCTTTTACACCTTCACGCTTGACCAAAAGCCCTACGTGCCGATGACAAACCGCCCTAAGCCCCTCTTGCCTCTGCCGAAGTCCCCTGCGTATCGTACAATTTTTTCAAAATATACCGCGGACGCCCCTGGGCGATTTGGTAGGTGCGCCCGACATATTCGCCGATGAGACCGATGCCGACGATGGCGACGCTGACCATGAAAAATAAAATCGCAAACAGCGTAAAAACACCCTCCGCTTCGGGTCCGATGAACAAACGCCGACCGATCATGTAGAGCACCAACAGAAAACTGCCGCCAGCCAGCGCGAACCCGAACAGCGTAAAAACCTGCAGCGGCACCAGCGAAAATCCCGTCATCAAATCGAAATGCGTGCGCAGTAAATAATACAATCCGTATTTGGTTTTGCCCTGAAAGCGCGGCGCATGTCGCATACCGATTTCCGTGTAGCGCGCGGCAAATTTATACGCCAATGCCGGAATGAACGCCGTGTAATCGCCGCAGTGCACAATCGCATCGACAATCGACCGCTTATACGCGCGCAACATGCACCCCTGGTCGGTCATGCGAATGTCGGTAATTTTTCCGCGAAACTTATTGTCCAACTTCGATGCCCAATCGCGCCACTTGGCATCGCGACGCTTCCCGAGCCGCCAACTGCCGACGTAATCGTACCCTTCGTCGATTTTCTCCAACAGCTTCGGGATTTCCTCGGGCGGATTTTGCAAATCGGCATCCATGGAAATCACCCACGCGCCGCGTACGTGCTCGAAGCCCGCCCAAAGCGCATTGTGGTGTCCGAAATTGCCGTTGAAATCCAAAATTCGGAAGATATGCGGGTATTTTTTCTGCCACCGCAACAGCTTTTCCAACGTCCCGTCACGGCTCCCGTCGTTGACGGCAACAATCTCAAACGTACGCTTCGATGCTTCCAAAACTTTCATCAAACGCGTACACAACTCGTCCACGTTCGGTTCCTCGTTGTACATCGGGATAACGATCGACAACTGTGGAACCTCCGCCTGCGCCGACGAAAAAGCTCCATCGGACGGAACGGAAGACTTCAAAACATCGTTCGGTTCTGTTGTCACGGACAATTACAATATAACGTAAAACATTCGTTCTTCGTCAACGGATAAAATCCGTACTCCCGCATCCGCCCTTCGAATTCGGGAATGCAAATGTTCTTCACAATCGCATAACAGCTTTTTTTCTCCTTCCAGCGCGCCTGAAACGCCTCCCATCGCAAATAACGGTCGCAACCCTGAATTTTAATGCCGAGCGTGTGTTCTTTTTCGATAAATTCCAATGTACCGATGTTTTGGTTCAGATAAAACGGAACATCGTGGAAATAGCCGTACAAACCGAAAACATCCGCTTCCCCCGCTTCCCGTTGCCGTATCACGCGACACAGCGATTGCGCATTCCATCGCTGAAACGACGGCATCAGCTTCGGAAACATCAAATACAACAAAACGGTCGTCGTTAATAATCCGCCGAATGCCCTTTGTACGTAACGCTCGTCCGATGTTCGAAAGCTTTTCATCAGCCAAAACAGCGCGCCCACGGAACCGATGATTAAAATGCCTTCAAAAACCCATGCCAAATCCGTTGGAATCGGCACCAAAGCGCGTTTTTTGACAATCGACGGACCGGCAACGGCGGTTGCGAGGAAAATAAGTGCCCACAAAAGGCATTCTAAACGCACATTTTTGACATGCGTCCTGTCCCAACCGACCGCCATCAGCAGGCAGGCGGCGGGAACGGCGGGCAAAATGTAGGGAATAAGTTGCGAATGGGAGCAGGAAAAGAAGCCGATCACCCCGAACATCCACAGCAATGCAAAAAGCGCAATTTGTCGCTCGCGATCGCGTGTTCCGAAAAGTGCGTTTTTCGTTAAACGCGGCAGAAAAAACGTCCACGGCATCAACCCGCACAGAAACGCGGTCGGCAGAAAATACCACGGTTTGCCGCGCAGGTGAGTGTTCGTCAAATAACGCTCAAAATGTTCGTGCCAAAAGTAAAAATTGAAGAAACATTCATACTTCCGTTGCACCGCGACGTGCCACGGAACCGCAATCAGCAGAAATAAGAGCGTTCCGCGAAACAGGCGCGCGCGGTTGAGTTTTTTGATATTTTCGGTGAACAGTAACCACGGAAAACCGATTAACGCAGGGAACACCAGCCCAATCAACCCCTTAGTCAGCACCGTCAACGCCATAAAGAGGTATGCACCGTAAAAGCAGTACTTTGCGTGCGTTTCGTTTTCCTCCAAAAATCCCGATGCGAACAGCAGCAGCGTGGTCGTAAGAAAAAACGTCAGAAAATTATCCAGCGTCAATACCTGCGACAACCCGAACGGCAGACCCGACGTTCCGTACAAAATCGCCGCGCATAAACCGACTTTTTTCGACAAAAAACGTCGGCAAAAACCGTACAAAACCGAACACGTCAACAACGTCGCGAGGGCATTAAAGAAGCGTGCCCCGAACAGCGTAACGCCGAAGATTTTTTCCCCGAGTGCCGTCAGCCAGTAACCGAGCGGCGGTTTTTCAAAGTAAATCAAGCCGTTCAAATGCGGAACAATCCACTCATCGGTACGAAGCATTTCCGCACCGATACTCGCATAACGCCCTTCGTCGGGATTGGCAAGCGGTCGCGTTCCGATGTGCATCAGGTACAGCAACGCCAAACCGAGAAATGTCGCAACAACTTTCATGAAACCGGCTCCGACACGCAATTTTCAAACCCCAATCGAAAATTGCATGCCCGATCGAAAAAAAGCTTCAAAGGGGGTTCCTTGAACAGAACAGAACAGAACAGAACAGAACAGAACAGAACAGAACAGAACAGAACAGAACA
>CAMHMO010000002.1 GCA_946186275.1 uncultured Verrucomicrobiota bacterium | reverse complement strand
AAGAATTTATTTTTCATAGCTTGATGGTTTCATGGTAGGTAGGTAGGTAGGTAGGTAGGTAGGTGGCAAGTGTTTTTTTGGAAAATTAAGAAAAACTTAAAAATACAAAAAAACTTTTTTTGACCGCCTCCGAAAAGATGAGAAAGCATGCCTTATAAAAACAACAAAAAGACGGCAGGGAATACTTATCTGTTGAATCACTCCCGTTTTTTTCACGACAGTGAATTCCAAATCGGATCCCGAAAAGATTTTTTCCTTTATCCCGCCGTTCGTTTTCATTCATTTTCCGCGCCCGCTTTTCGCAAAATCGCTTGTTCAAAACGTCCAAAATACTTATAATAAATTTGTGATGTCGGGCACTTGGAAGAAGCAGTTCGGGGACATGAATGCGGGTATCGTCAAAATTACCGTTGCCGAACGCGTTTCCCAAAATTGCATTCAAAAAAATGCGTCTTCAACCGAAAATCCCTTCCCGGACAACAAACTGTCGCAGATTTTGAAGGTCAAGACGCTCGGCAACGAAGTTTCGGACGTACTGAAACCGAAGATGCAGCCGTTCGAAAAGATGACGCCTCTCGACTATCAGGCGAAATTGTCCGATCTCATCGGCTGTCTGCAGCTGTTGGGTCAGAGCGAAAAGCGTTCCGTCGTCAAACTCATCTATCGCGATGCCGTGCGGGTTCTGCAGGCCGAGACCGTTTCAGCGGATCTTCTGGAGGAATTTCGCATCATGCTGTTGCAGGGCTGATGTATGAACGAACGCATTCGGTGGTTCGAAGCGCAGGCGACGTCATCCGAAGAGGTTTATTTTCCCTTCACCCAAGCCGGGCTTTGTTCGCAACTGTCGACCGAACTGATTCCGCCGCTGAAAACCTTTGAGAAAACCATCGGCGGCTTCATATTACGGATTGCGCAACCGACCGATGCCCCATACCTGGAACCGCTGTTGCGTTCTTACGGCGAAGCTTTGGAAAATTACGGCGATCTGGAGTTTTTTAACGAAGAAAAATTGCCCGTCGTCATCACCAACATCTCCAACTGCCTGCAACATCGTTACTTTATTACGTTTCTACTGTTCGACGGCACGATACCGATCGCTTTTTTTCAAATCGATCCCTACGACATGCTGAGGGTGAAAACGTTATGTTCGGAAAAACTGTTGCCGTTTTGGGATCAATTTTTTCGCGAACCGCTTCAACGGAGGAAACTTTTGTCGCTTTCGAGCAACGAACGGCTTGAATTTCTTCGAACGCGGTTGCAACGGGATGCTTTGGAAGACTATTGCCGGACGTACGGCATTCACGGTTCCGTGGACAACTTTTTGCGATTTCTCATCGGCTCTTTGCAAACCGTTCAAACTCTGCAGCAGACCGTTCCCGACGGCTCTTACATCGGCAACATCTCCTACAATTTGCTCCCGCGGTATCGCCGAAAAGGGTTAATGACGCAAATCCTGCGGACGGCGGAAAACGTCGCTCTTCGTGCGAACATCGTATTTCTTTTTTCGGATCGCATCGCCGACGGGAACAAATCTTCCGTCAATCTGTTGCGGCGCGACGGTTTTAAACTCGGCGGCTCCTTCACGGCAACCTACGGAGAAGTTTATAAAACGCGCCGCCACCCGAACGGCAATTTCTCGGAACCGTGCGTTTGTTATTACAAAACGCTGACTTTGGGAGACACTTCAACCGACGCATCCTTATAACAATGCACCGACGCGGTTTTTTAAGATAACGTCGTCCGTTGACGTCGCACTTCGTAGAGCAACAACGTGCCCGCGACCGCCGCGTTAAGCGAATCCGCCGACCGTCCGTACATGGGGATTTTAATTGCCGTTGCCTCCTTTATCCAAAAATCTGACAGTCCGCGCGCTTCGTTGCCGATACAAAACACGCCGCCCTTGGTGAAGTCGCATTCCCAAAAAGAACGCGTTGCATGCGGGGTTGCCGCGTATAAAGGAAGCTTTGACGTGCGGATTTTTTCCAAAAATCGCTCCGACGTATCCGTATAAATTTTTACCTCAAAAACTGCCCCCTGCGACGCACGAATAACATTCGGGTTGAAAATATCGGTTTGCGGGTCGGCAAGCAACAATGCATCGACGGCAGTTGCTTCGGCGGAACGTAACAACGCCCCCAAATTGCCCGGTTTTTCGAGTCCCTCCGTCAATAAATACAAACCGTTCGGATTAAGCCGTAACGTTTCGCAACTCCTTTCGAACCGCTTTGCCACCGCCAAAATTCCATCGGGATGCTCCCGCAGGCTGAGCGTTCGAAACAAAGCGTCCGAAAGCACGCAGGTACGAACTCCCTCCAAATGCGACGGTTCGGATTGGGAAGCGTCGAAAAACAACTTTTCTTTTCCCGACGAAAGCGCGGTTTCGGAAAAAATCATCGCCTCCAACGGTACGTTTGCCGCCAAAGCGCACGAAACTTCGCGTTCGCCCTCAATCAGGAACAGATTACTTCGTTTACGCCCCGCCGAACGCAACAACCGCACCCATTGCCGATAGTTCGGATTGGTTTTGCCGATCGAGATCGGAGCCATTCTTTTTAACTAAAACAACCGCCTTTGTGCGTAACACCACAGGGAAAATTGCGGCATAACCCGCAATGCAACAACCCAATCGGTCATGATATCCAACGCTTCCTGCTCGAAAAAATCAAAGCTCGGTTTTTTCGCTTTGCCCGACTTGTGCGGAGCATCGCCCAACGTCAACAATCGGTAACCGTACCGCAACGACAGAAATGTTTTTTCTTCATCTTCCAAAGCTTTGCTTAATCGACGATCTTCGTTGATGCGCGCAATGCGATCCTTTAAGTTCAGCGAATACTCCGTTTGTTTGTAACGCTTCGCAAACAGTTCCGCCTGCCGTTGATACCAATCGAAATACGTACGTTCGTGTTCGCGGGCGTGCTGTTGTTGCAAAAGCAGTTGCAACATACCCGAACGTAACCATCGTCCCGAAAGCGACGGCGAAACCTTCGGCGGCATCGGTTCGATGCAGTCCCACGGCAACGCATGCGGCGAATCCGACTCGCTCACGGGCAAACAGTCCGAAAACGACGTTTTGGCAATGTCGGGACGCACACCGCGCCGTTGAATGGACGAACCGTCGGACAAATACCACTTCTGGATGGTCAACTTCGCCGCCCCTAACGGTGCGTGCCCCGACAAAAGCGGCAATTTATCCATTTCAATCATCGCCTGCACGGAACCCTTCCCGTGAGTAGCAGGCGCACCGAAAAGCAACGCCCGCCGCATCACCTGCAACGCTCCTGCCGCAATTTCCGCTGCCGACGCACTGAAACGCGACGTTAAAACCAACAGCGGTCCGTCCCAAACACAACCGTCGGCATCGGCATACAGGCAATTATTCAAATCACTGCCGCGCACCTGCACTACGGAGGCATTATTGAGGAACAACCCGACCAATTTGACGGCTTCCGTCAGCAAACCGCCGCCGTTGCGACGCATATCCAGAATGATGCCTTCGATCGGGAACCGCTTTAAACGTTCAATCAACGTCCGTACATCCTCCGAAACCGTATGCGTTTTGGTATTTTTATCTTCATCCGCACCGTAAAACGACGGTACGTCGATCCAACCGATCGTATGATAAATGCCACAGGCATCGGGAACGGTAAAAACCTTTGCAAACGCCAATTTATCTTCCAACTTAATCTCGTCGCGCACCAATTCGACGGTTTTGCGTTGTGACGGATCGCCGTCCGCCGGCTGAATCAACAAGCGCACAACCGTACCTTTTTTGCCGCGAATCATCTTTACGGAACGTCGCAGTCGCAGTCCCTGAATGTTCACGAAGGCTTCTTTCCCCTGCGCCACCGCCAAAATTTTATCCCCCGCCTGCAACCGGCCGCAACGCTCCGCCGGGCCGCCTGGCGTCAGCTCGCTGATGATGCAGTTGCCGCGCTCCTCCCGCAAAACCGCACCGATACCCGTCAACGCGTTGCGCAATTCAATGGCAAAATCTTCCATGGTATCCGCCGACAGGAAATTGGTGTGCGGATCGTAAAACTGCGACAGGCTGTCGCAATATAATTCCTGTATATCCGACGGCTCCAGCGACTGAACGGCATTGTTCAGATTGCCGTACCACTCTTTTAAACGTTCGCGCGCTTTTGTTTCGTTTTCCGCAACCGTCGCCTCGGTAACGATCCATTCTTCCGTCTTTTTGAGGCTTAACTCCCCCTCTTCCGAAAGCACGTCCGCATCCTCCCGACGACGGCTCGCGGCTTCGTTGATGAGTTCGTGTTGCAAACGCCGCTCCCAAAGCGCATCCAAAGAGGCGGTATCGGACGCAAACGCGGCATCCTTGCGATCTTCGGTAAAGATTGCGTTTGATGAAAAATCGAACGATTGCTCCAATCGCCGTTGGATCCACTGCGCGCGCTCCCGAAAACGCCGTCGGTACAAATCCGCCAACAAAAATCCCGGCGTCAGACTGCCGGCGCGCCACAGCAATTCAAACGAGCCGCGATACTCCTTTACAAACCAATCGACCTGCGTTTGCGTGAAAATCATTTTCTGCCCGTCCAAAGCGGATATGTACGAACGCAATACCTCCTCCGTCGGCAGGGTGCTTAATTTTTTCTTTGAAATGTGAAACTGCTCCAACATCTGCACGAAGAAAAGCGTTTCCACCCGCATCAAAGCCGTCGCTTCCAACGGCTTCGGTGCCTGCAACAAAAGCGGCGATTTCGATGCTTCGACCATCGGAGCCGCTTCGTTCCCTTTCCCCGACGACAATGTTTCAGGCGGGTTTGATGAAGTCGTTTCCGCATCCTGACCCGACAAAGGAATACCTAAACTCCCGCCATGGAAGTCGGTTTGCCTTTTTTCTCCGAAAACGGCACTTCGGAAATCATCGGACAGAGGCGTTTGCGCGCCCTTCCCGGCGTCCGTTTGCACAAAGGGATTTGAAAGTACTTTTTTCGAAATCTCCAAAAACGACGGTGCAAAATCGCGACACGACTCCGCAGATCTTGAAGCCGTTAATTCATGCGCGGAGTTATCAACGGCGAACGACGATATTCCCGCCGCTATTCGCAGACAAAGAAAAACCGCTGATAATCCGACAAATTTCATCCGTTCTTTACGTACGTCTCCCGATGGATCCGATAAGAAATTTTCTTCGTTCCGTTCGGACGCCGAAACCGAAACACATTCGGATGCCGACGGTACCATATAAACAGCCAACCGATTAAAATCCCGCCCAGGTGCCCCGAATGCGCAATGTTCGTTAAGCCCTGCAATTCGTAAAACAAAACGCCGTAAAGTTCATAGACGGTCAATGCAATAAAACACCACCGCGCTTGGATGCGAACGGGAATGATAAAATACAGCAATATCGACAGCGACTTATCGGGATATAACAGACAAAAATACGCAAACAGTGCCGAAATACCCGCCGACGCCCCGACCAACGCCTGCGGATGATGGTTACAATGAATGATCCACCACGCGAGACCGCCGACGATAATACCCGACGCATACAGGGCAAAAAACTGCTTCAACGACAACGTATTTTGAAGCAAAAAATTCGACAACCCATACCACATCAGCAGATTAAACAGCAAATGCAACAAATCCCCGTGCAGGAACGAATAGCTCAACAAACGCCACGGCTGCCACAAAAGCGACGTTCCGTTCTTCAAAGAGAAAACGGCATCCAACGGCGAACCGCCGAACCACACCGACAGGGTTTCGTTAAAAATAAAAACACCGACATACGTCCAAAGCAGGCGTTTGATCCACAAAAACCCGTCCCTGTCGTCCCAAGTTTTAAAAAACGCCATCCTCACGGGAATTGTCGCAAACTTTCACGGCAACGACAAGTTTTATTGACGCCGACAACAACGGCACGCCATTGGAACAACCGATCCTTACCGCCGTTAATCCAAATCCCACACGGCAAGCTTCTCGGGAGCCTCTCCCGCCAAAAGCTTCGGAAGATCCAATATAATCTGCGGTAAATACACCTTTAACATCCGCGGATAAAGCGTTTCCTTCGAAGTTTGGATTTCTTCCGGCGAAAACCAACGCAACCCCTTAACGGCGTTCTGTTCCCACGCATCCAAATTATTCAGACGCACCGTATCTTTCTCGGTTTTTGCGACGATAAAGCGTTGATAAATATTCAACGGCTGATTGTTTTTCTTTAAATGTACCGTACCTTCGGCGATTTCGGCGCCCCAAACAACATCCGCATCCGTCAAACCCGTTTCCTCCGCTAATTCCCGTTTTGCCGCCGCTTGAAAGGCCTCGCCTGCTTCGAGCGATCCTCCGACCAAAAACCAAAAACGCCCTTTATTGCCGTCCGCTCCCGTCAGATTTTTGTCCTCGGCACCCATAAAAAGCAGTTCGTTTGCGGAATTAAACAGCAAAATTCGGGCACTTTGTTGCATACGACTTATGGTGCCGGCAAGAGAAATTATTGTCAAACGAATCCGTTTTTCGGGCATGATATTGCCTCGAAACGGCGACTTGCATATTCGTTTGCGGACGTTTCAGAGATAACCGCTTTTCATACGATACACAATACGTCTGAACGTTTTCCGAACGGAGCACATCGCATGTCTGCAACAAACCGATGAAAACACAAAAAACTTGCGACTTGTCGATGAAAATTTTTGAATGGTTTCAGATTATGACAGCCGAAGAAGTCGCAGAAACAAAATCACACGAAACGGCGGAGATTTCCGAAAAAACCACGCCTCCGACCGACGCAACCGCCCCGCAGGCGGAGCAGGACGATGCTTCCAAGAAAATCGCCGATTTGGAAGCTCAGCTGAACGAATGGCGGGACAAGTGCTTTCGTGCCGTTGCCGAACTGGACAATGCCCGCAAGCGTTTTACCAAAGAGAAGGAGGATGTTCGTTTTCACACCACACAAATTATCTGCCTGCATATTATAGAACTTTTCGACAGCTTTAAAATGGGCTTGGACAGCGCGGAAAAACAAAAAACCGATCCGAAAGTTTTGGAAGGCTTCCAAATGATTTTTCGTCAGTTCCAGGCGCAGTTAAAGCTCTTAAAAATCGAGGAACTGAACCCGCTGAACGAAACCTTCGATCCGCATTTCCATGACGCCGTTTCGCACGCGTTCAGCGACACCGTTCCCGAGGATCATGTCCTGCAAGTAGTGCGTTGCGGCTACAAGTGCGGCGATCGGTTGTTGCGCGCCGCTTCGGTGATTATTTCCAAAGGTAAAGCGCCGCAGGCGGAGGAAGTTGCGCAAAAATAAAGGCGGTTTTTATTCGTTCAGCCGTCCAAAACAACACATAAAAATCACAAGTGTCGTATGTCAAAGCAGGATTATTACGAATTACTCGGCGTGTCGCGCAATGCCTCCGCCGACGAAATTAAGAAAGCCTATCGCAAGTTGGCAATTAAGTATCACCCCGACAAAAATCCGGGCGACAAAGCCGCCGAGGAAAAGTTTAAACAAATCTCCGAAGCCTACGAAGTTCTCAAAGACGACAAAAAAAAGGCGATGTACGACCAATACGGACATGCGGCGTTTGAGGGCGGCATGGGCGGAAGCGGAGGGGGTTCATACCAGGGCGGCGGTTTCCAGGATCCGTTCGATCTGTTTCGCGAAGTTTTCGGCGGCGGCAACGGCGGAGGCGGAGGGATCTTTGAAAGCTTTTTCAGAGGAGGCGGTTCTTCGTATGAGCACGACCAAACGGGCGCCGATTTGAGTTACCGCCTGTCGATTACGCTCGAAGAAGCCTTCTCCGGTGTCGGAAAAACCATCGCCTATCGACGCAACGCCCCCTGTTCGCGCTGTAAAGGCAGCGGATGCGAACCGGGAACCAAACCCAAAACCTGCCCGACGTGTCGCGGTCGCGGTCAGGTGGTAACGCAACAGGGCTTTTTCAGCATGAGTCGTCCGTGCCCGCATTGCGGCGGAACGGGGCGCGTTATCGAAACACCCTGCTCGAAATGTCGCGGCAGCGGTACCGAAGCGGAACGCACGCAGGTCAAAGTCAAAGTTCCCGCGGGGATTAACGACGGCGCGAAATTGCGCTTTCACGGTTACGGCGAAGCGGGTCAGGGCGGTGCCGGCGATCTGTACATTATTATTTCCGTCGCGGAACATCCGATTTTCCGACGCAATGGAAGCGACCTTTTGACGCATCAGGCATTGCCGTTCACCCTGGCGGCACTCGGTGGCGAAATTCAAATTTCCACTTTAACCGGCGAAGCAAATTTGAAAATTCCCGCCGGGACGCAACCTGGAACGCTCTTTAAACTGCGCGGTTACGGTATGCCGCAGTTGCGCGGTTCGTCCAAAGGCGACTTATTGGTGGAAGTTTCGATCGAGGTTCCGAAAAAACTCACGCGAAGTCAGCGCGAAGCCCTGGAAGCCTTTTCGGATGCATTGGGCGAAAACGGCGACGCACCGAAAAAACGCGTAAAAAAAAACTGATGGATATAATTAGGGGGTGGTGGGGGTAAAGACGAATACCGACAAAACGTCGCTTTGTCTGTTTTATCCGCTGAGAAAATAACATCTCTTGTTTGGAATGACGGGAAGGAAAAATTTTTTATGAACAAGAAACAACAACCGGAAGAAAAAACCAGTGAAAAAAAGCCGAGATTTCTCAGGGAACTTGCCGTCAGTAATTTCGGAGTTTTCCCTTTTCAAGAAAAGGAGAGTGATTTTTTCAGAATAACCTTCAATGAACCCGACATGAAAACGCCGGGTTCCGGGCTGACGGTTATTTTGGGAAGCAACAATTGCGGAAAATCAACTCTGTTGCGTGTGATACAATCAAATAATTTCAGCGAAGATGATTTAAATGTTCATTCCAAAAACCAAGATTTCACCGTAAAAAAGGATGCTGTTGTTGTACGGCACAATTTTCGGGAGACAGGTTCGATCGGGCTGAAACCGGAACAGGAAACGCCGTGCCGTTTCATACATAATTTTCAATCACGGCAATCGCTTCTCGACGGCATGGGCTATGCCGTTTCCGAAATGCATGTTGCGGATCAGGAACTTAATCAGTTTCTGAATGCATTCAACAAAAATATTTTTGACAGCATACTCGTGGCAACTCCTTTTCTTGGAAAATGTTTTGATGTTAAAGTTCAACCGGGTATTTCGGGACTTCATAAGTGGAATTATATAGAAAAGGTCGGCAACAAAGAGATTGATATGCGTCGAATTGGTGACGGTACATTACAGGCGGGTTTTGTTTTAGGAAATATGATGTCGTCGCATTATGATGAAATTCCGACTTTCCTTTCGGATGAACCGGACACACACATAGACGCATTGCATTTATCAGACATTGCTCACGAATTGGTACAAATTTCCAAAACCAAACAGATCATTATTACGACCCATTCTTCCGTATTGGTTAGGGAGATTGTGAACCGCTTATACACTGACAATCGCCCAGAGAAAGAAATTAATGAAGATTTTATAAGAAAACGTTTCAGGATTTTGATCAAAAGCACCAAAAAACAAATCTCTTTGCAAGAAGAGATTGACGATCTGTGTTTGGTGCCGGAAATTTCAGCCGATGAGATCAATTACGTCGCATTTAAGATACCAACTCCCAATTATTACGTACAATTATACGAAGAATTTAAGAGAAGAATATGTTCGCTCGTGGAGGAAGAACAAAAAAATCAAAAGGCGGCAAGCCAAGAACCGCGTTCGGAATCCTGTATACTGGAGGATTTAATTGTTGAGACAGCTAAAAAACTCGGAGTAATCGTTGAACGAGAAACAACCGGCAACAAACAGAAGCGCAAGATAACGCCCCTGACATGCCTTCGCATAGCGATTTATCACCCGTCTCCGGACAATCCGTACACTGAGGAACAGGTAAAGAAAGGAATTTCCGTCATGCGTGAAATTTTTATAAACAACAAAAAGCAAAAAATTCTTCCTGAAAAATCGGAATAATGCTTCAAAATCCATGGAAGAATGTCTGTTTCCGTATGCTTCCGCAAGTGAAATTAATTATGTGGCATTTTACAGGATAACGGCAGGGTATTTCAATGAACTGTACGGTTATCTTAATGCGAAATTGGCATCGCGGGAAGGTAAGGAGTATCTCCTTCAGGCAAACATGGAGGACTTTTTTGAAAAAAAGGCTATAAAAAAGATAAAGAGGTTCCAGGAAAAGGTTCGGAAACTATTTTCACGTATCTTCGTAATGCGATTTGCCATCCGGAAAACAAAAAACGCTCTTATCAAGAAAAAGATTTAACGGAAAATACCGAAAAGCTTCGGGAAATAGTAAAGAAATTAAAAGAAGAAAGCAAAAACGGCGAAAAAGCACACTGATATTATCGCCGAAATCATCCGAGAAATTTGGAAGGTTTTGAATTTATTTACGGGAGGATCTGTTTTCGCTGTAACTTCGTTTCACGGGCATTATCCGCGGAGACTGAACCGATGTCTCTCGATACCGGCGAGTTCCTGCATTTCTTTCTTGCGGATTATCTGTAATGCCCCGATTCTGAAGGCGAAAGACTGATTATTGTTATGCCTGCTCCCAAATCTCCCGAAAACCCGACCGACGATAAAGCGCTCGAACTCGCCATCGCCGCCGTCAATAAACAGTACGGCGACGGTGCGATCATGCGCCTCGGAAGTGCCGCGAAGATGAACATTTCGGTCGTCTCGACGGGTTCGCTGGCAATTGATTTGGCGCTGGGAGCGGGCGGATTGCCGCGCGGAAGAATTTGCGAGATTTTCGGTCCCGAATCGTCCGGGAAGACCACGCTGTGCCTCAGTTTGATTGCGCAGGTGCAGAAACACGGCGGACGCGCGGTGTTCATTGACGTCGAAAATGCCCTCGATCCGCGTTACGCCAAAGTCGTCGGCGTTGATTTGGACAGTCTGCTTATTTCTCAGCCGGAAAGCGGCGAGGACGCGCTGAACATCGCCGAAACACTCATTCGTTCCAACGCCGTTGAAGTTGTGGTCGTCGATTCCGTCGCGGCATTGGTGTCGAAGGCGGAATTGGACGGGCAGATGGGCGACTCGCACGTCGGTTTGCAGGCGCGCATGATGAGCCAAGCGATGCGTCGTCTCACGGCGGTTATCAACAAAACGAAGTGCATTTGTCTTTTTACGAACCAAATTCGCGAGAAAATAGGCGTGATGTTCGGCAATCCCGAAACGACCCCCGGCGGACGGGCGTTGAAATTTTTCGCCTCGGTGCGTATGGACATCCGCCGCATCGGTCAGTTGAAAGATGCTTCAGGGCATGTGGTCGGCAACCGCACGCGTCTAAAGGTTGTCAAAAACAAAGTCGCACCGCCGTTCACCGAGTGCGAGTTCGACATCATGTACAACGAAGGCATTTCGCAGGCATCTTCGGTCATCGATTTGGGCATCGAACACGGAATTTTTGAAAAAAAAGGCGCCTGGGTCTCATACCAAGGCAATCTTATCGGTCAGGGACGCGAAGCCGCAAAGGAGCATTTGCGCACGCATCCGGACTTCATGGATCAAATCGTGCGCGAAATCATTTCCAAGGTACGCGCTTCCGGCGGTATCGGTTTAGCAAAGGGGGCGTTTGAGACACAACGGGATCCTGTCGCTGAAATGCCGTCGCCCGAGGCTTCGGATGTTGCCGGCATGCCCGAAGCACAACCCGATGCGGGTACGGGGAACGCATAAAACGGGAAGTTAAGTCCCGTTACAACGCTTGTTTTTGCCGTCTGTCGCTACCGAGGATTCCCCTTGAACGCATGGAGGAGCCGACAAAACCGACGGCGCGAGTTGCGATCGAGTTTAAAATCCGTGACACCATGCGGTGAAGGCTTCAGGCAATGTTTCGGGACGGATATTTTTCGAAAGGACGGAGACATATCGAGGCGGGAAGTACTTCTTCGGTACCGAATGAATGAAATTAAAAATGAATAAAATTATTTCTTACGTAAAAAAATATCCGCTTTGGGGTGTCGCTGTTGTTCTCATCGGCATCGTTGTCGCGTTCATCGACATCGAATGGCTTCGCCGCTGTTACATGATGGTCGGTACGTTTATCTCCGCCGTTGCCACCGTCTGTATGGCTTGTATTGCCTACGAAGGAAACAAACAGGGTAAAGAAAATGCAAAAATCGCGAAAGCTTCCGCGGAAGCGGCGCAAAGGCAGGCTGAAGCTGCGACAGAACAGACAAAAGCAATTCAACAACAAATCGAAATCTCGAAACAACAGGCGGAGGCGGCAAAACAGCAGGTGGACATCGCAAAAAAAGAGTTGGAAGAGACGCAAAAACAACGAGAAGAGATATATCGCCCGCGGTTGATAGTTTATTTTGCTGAAACCGCTCCGTTTACTTTTGGGCTGGTTGTCGAAAACGTCGGCAATGCACCAACGTGGAATATTAGAATTACCGTCCGCCTGCCGTGGGAACAGGACAAATCCGATAAAGAGCAGACAGGTTTCCCGAGGAACTCCTTCGAGTCTCGATTGGGTTATTTGGCACCAGGAAAGAAAGAGGTATTGACGAAAGACAAGAAGATCAATTTTTATACCTGCACACCGATACAATTATTTTTAATGCATACAAAACCGACCGTTGTAAATTTTGAATACCATGGTTCTCGCCAACCCTTGTTTGAGAAAACTTCCACCGATTTATATCTCTCGAATCAAATCGAAACCATTGATTTCGATGTATCGAAATTACAACAACCGGAAGGGGTTTTCGATTACCTGCAACATTTTATCGACTGTTTTAAACAAAATCCGATATCGCTGGTTACGAAAAATCTGTCGCAGGATTGGCGTTATGCATTGTTTTTGGCTCAACGCATCCATAACGAAAAACTTGATTGCGGCTTGACAGCACTCATTTGCAATGATTTTATCAACGCCAATGTCAAAATCGAGGAAGATATCAAACTGTTAAAAGAAACAGAAGCGAAAAATTTCTATCACGCCCAACTCTGCCCCCCAGGCAATCTGCATGCTTTTCCTCTGCACTTCCTTATTATGCATTTCTATATCAAAAACCGGTATAACATCCTGAAAGAGTATCTTGAATCTCCAGAAGCGTCGAAAAGGGAAGATTTTGTCGTTTTGAGTGGAATGCGTCAGGAAAAACACATACGGAAAGACGTGGAAGATTTTTTGCGTGAAATCGAAAAGGTTTTAAACAAAGAGGATCTTTTAGAAAACAAACTTTATAATCTCTTTAAAATGTTTCAGGATGGAGAGTGGAATGGGTGGGCATATTGTTACGGTGAAGGTCAAATAAGTCCTAAGTTGCCGATGCCGCAAGCAGCTCATGTAATCATTTCCCCTCTTTTTCAAACACTCGACATTTCCCCTCTTTTTCAAACACTCGACTTATCCTTATTGTTATCGGAACCGTCGTTATTCTTATCGACGGTACGGGAGGAGATGCGCAACGACAAACCGCGTCCAACACCAGAAGAAACCAATGCCGTTTGTTGCCTTCTTATCGCATGGAGTGAGCTTAAAGTGTTGTATGATAACGACAACTTCGACAATGTTTTTTCATTAGACTGGTATTTAGAAGAGCTTGGTTACCTCCTTGTATATCTCAAAAAAGTTGAAAACCCACGTAAAAAGGAAGAGCTCTACACCGTCCTGGAGCGGTTTGCGGTTAGCTTGTTTCGGGAGACCGCGGATTTGTGTTCCGTCAACACGAGGTTACATTACGCTCCCTACCATCACAACCAATGTAAGCTCCAGACTGTTAAAGATATGGAGGCTTCAACGAAGGTTTATGCTCCACAATATGGGTTCATGAAAAGTGATTTTAAACCAAGTTGCCATATGATGGCGTTTTGTGAGTTAGACGAATTTTTCAATACAAATAAAGCACTTGTAGATGAAACGATGCAGGATGCAGGTAAATACTTTAAGGATCGATAGCAATAACATAATCAGGCTTTTCCGGATGGCTTGGTTCCGCCCGTCCCGTTTTTTGTGCTCTGCCAAACAATTATTCCGAAAATCAATTTTTTTATTCGGTTGCCGCCCTCTTTCCTCTTTCTCTTGCCCTCAACCTCTCCTTTCCTCATATTAAAACCGTAAAAGGTTCCTTATGACGGCATGGTTGATGTTGGTGGTAACGACGGCGTATGCGTTGACGTCGGTGGCGATGTATTTTTCCAATCGGCAAATGGCGCACGCGGCACAACGGCAGGCGATTGCGGCGATTAAACAGGCCGAAGCGGCAACGCAACAAATTGCCGTTTCCCAATTGCAACTGGAGGCGGTTCAAAAGCAGACGGAAGCGGCGCTTAAACAGATTGAAGAAAGCAAGCGGCAATTTAAGGAAAACATGCGCGCCCGCGTGATACCGAAGCTGGAAGTCGTTAAGGATCGCATTTTGTATTTAACGTTTCACAACATCGGGCGCACCATCGCCACCAATTTGAAGATCGAAATTTCGCCCGATTGGCTCGAATGCCTCAAAAACGGACCGTTTCATTCATCCTACATCCAGCTAAGCCAGTTGTGCGCGGAAGAGCAGTGCCTGCTCATCGATGCCAAATGTACCGCACAGATTTGCGACTTATTCGATGCCGAAACCTTTCGTCGCTTGTGCGAAATTCCGCTGGAAATCAAAATCTCCTTCACCAGCGGTAAAGAGTTGTTTGAAAAAGTCTATTCGCCCTCGATTGCTTTGATGAAGCCGAGTGCTCCGATGCTGGTGGGGTAAAAAGTCAAACGATAAATTAAAGACGAAAAATTTTATAAAAAAGCTATGAGTTTTTTAAAGCCAAGCCTTCTTAACCAAGATATACAAACTCAAAACAACGAACTTTGTTGGGAGAAGACGGAGGTCGAAAATCAAACCAACGAGAATGTTAGCAGGGATAAAATTGTTAACAACAACTATGGAAGCAACTTTTCCCAGGAAATTAAAGAATATATTGATAAGCGCATTGATGAGAAATTTGAAGAGAAATTTGAAGAGATAAAAGCGAATTTTATACCCAAAACGGCGAAGCCAAAGTTGTCGATCGTTCAACATGCCACTGCGATCGATATGCATTTGTTTCTTTGTAATTCCGGAAACCTCGATGCAGATATCGTCTCAATTAAAATACCCGAAGAGGAAATGAAAAAATTATTGGATAAAGGATGGAAGGAAAGTGATCTCAGAGAGTGCTTCGAAAAAAATTCTTTTACGCTTCGTAGTGGTAATTCCTGTGAAATCGCCGCATATCATGGTAGGGCATGGGAACCTTTAAAACCAAGACCATTCAAATTTTTACTGACTTACAAATACCGGGACAACAATGGGAAGCAACAAGAAAAAGAAGAGTTTTTATCGCCACACATTGGGACTTTCACTGACCGGTGAATTTTTTCCGCTCTCTCCTCATCCATTCCTCCAAAATCACCGTTGCTGCTGTTGAATCGATAATCCCTTTCGTCTTTCGCACTTTTGCATGACGTAGCGATAAATTATCCGTCCCAGTTAAGGTACGCGCGGCTTGGGTCGAGAAGCGTTCGTCCTGGAAGTAAATTTTTAAATTAAAGTGTTGTTTCAGTAATTCCGCGAAGTATTTGACCTCTTTGACACGTTGACCTTCGGTGCCGTCAGCGTGGATCGGTAGACCGATGACAAATGCATTGCAACCGCGTTCGTTCACAATTTTCTGCAAATCTTTTAAAACCTGTTCCGTCGACCGAACTCGCAGGGCTTTCAGCGGAACGACCACTTTTAGCTCATCCGAGCCCCATGCCAAACCGATAAATTTACTGCCGTAATCGATGCCGAGATAATCCATTGTAATAATAACCGCCTATTTTCTCAACGAAGCAGATGCCTTAATTTTCTCCGCAACCGACAAAACCCATGCACAAGCGTACAGCGTTCCGTAAAGCATTGAAAGTGCCGTTAAACCCATGGAAGCGATATTCAAAATCAACAAAAACCACGCGAGCGTCGAAAAAACTTTCGAGTTATTCAGGATTTTTGAAACCGTTTTGTTGCTGTCCAAAAGCGGGTACGTATGAACGGCGTTCGGGTGCTCGCGCTCGCAACAATCGCACGTCGATTGACCGATCAACATTGCCGATGTAAAAAAGCCGTTCACACCGCACAGAAACGCAATGACGGCGAATTTTATTTTACGGTGCAGTTTTTGCAAAAAAACCGTCCCCGAGATATTCAGGCGGCGCAAAAGTACATATAAGATACTCAAACTTACAAAAAAATAAATACCCGCCGCGCCCCAAAGGTATGTTAAAAATGTTCCGAAAGTTTTCTTTACAAAGTAACCGAAAAGCAGAAAGAGTAAAACCGCTCCGATCGAAAGGATTTTTGGCATATTCGATTTTCCAAACTTCACTTGACCCCGCTTTACACGGGTATTTTCTAAAAAATTTTCACTCGAAACAAGCGAAACCGCTGTCAACATCACGATACCGACAAAGCATCAATGTTAAACGCGGTTTGTTTTCCGAAAACACTTGGTATATACGGCGTGAACGTACCGTGGAAAATGGTTAACCAGAACTTCGGGAAGAAACCACCAAGGTTAAGTCAGTGGAACGTTGAAAAAAACGGGAAGCATTTTTAAACACAGCGACAGAAAATTCCCGCAACTTCAACACCGCCACTCGAAAATCCCGCCTGCGTTTTTATCACATTCGCGATTATCCGAAATCCAGCCGATCGTTTGCAACTCCGCTTTTATTCCTCCCCCTGCCCGCAACACTTTTTGTACTTTTTACCGCTGCCGCAGGGGCACGGATCGTTACGACCGACTTTCGGCAAATCGCGCTTTATCGGCTTCGGCAGTTCAATTTCGGAAACGGCAGGCTTCGGTTCCTCCAAGGCGGACGTCGGTTCTTCCTTGGTATCGATCGGGCGCAAATGATGGCGTACGCTTGCCACCAGCGCATCGATGTTCTCGGGGCGCGTGGAAGAGCGAAATAAATGAAAACACACATCCTGCCGCATCTGCGACACCATCCGTTCGAAACAGTGATACGCCTCCATCTTGTATTCCACCAGCGGATCGCGCTGACCGTACCCGCGCAAACCGATGCTTTGGCGCAAATCATCGAGCTCCGTCAACTGTTCCTGCCAGTTTTTGTCGATGGCGCGCAACAGCACCCAGCGGGCGATTTGCGTACTGATTTCCTTGCCCTCAATGGTCTGTTTTTCCTCATACGCGGATTTCAATTTTGCCATGAGGTCGTCGACGATTTGCGCGCGCGAACGGTGTTCCAGGGTTTGAACATCCAAAAACAGCGGCACCTGAACATTCAGCCAGTTGACAAACTGCTCCAATAATTCGCGATGTTGTTGCACACCGATCTTTTCGTCCAACGGCGACAGGCGTTGATTGAGTTCCTCCGAAACCAAATCCCACACCAGCGCAATCGGTTCTTCGATACGCAGCGTTTCGTTGCGCAGATTGTACACGATGGTGCGCTGTTTATTGAGCACGTCGTCGTACTGCAACAGACGCTTGCGCACCGAATAATTGCGCTGCTCCACCTTCTTTTGCGCCGATTGAATGGAATGATTGAGAATTGGATGATCCAGTGCCTCATCGTCCTCCATGGAACGTTCCAAAAACGCCCCGATGCGCCCGGCATTGGCAAACAGCCGCATTAAATTATCTTCCAGCGAAATATAAAACTTCGACCGCCCGGGATCGCCCTGACGGGAACAACGTCCGCGCAACTGACGGTCAATGCGCCGCGATTCGTGCCGTTCCGTTCCCATCACGAACAAACCGCCCAATTCGGCGACGCCTTCGCCCAACTTAATGTCGGTACCGCGTCCCGCCATGTTGGTTGCAATCGTCACCGCGCCTTTGTTGCCCGCCTGCGCCACGATTTCCGCTTCCTGCTGGTGATATTTGGCGTTGAGTACCGTGTGCGGAATCTTTGCATTTTTCAGCAAACGACTCAGCAACTCGGACGCCTCCACCGAGGTGGTACCGACCAACACCGGCTGTCCTTTGGTATGCGCCGCTTTGATGTCTTCCAATACCGCTTTGTACTTTGCGCGACGGGTTTTAAACACCACGTCATTATCATCCTTGCGAATACACGGCTTGTTGGTCGGAATCGCCATCACTTTGAGGCGGTAAATGTCAAAAAATTCCTGCGCTTCCGTTTCCGCCGTTCCCGTCATACCCGCCAGCTTTTCATACATGCGGAAGTAATTTTGCAACGTAATCGTCGCATAGGTTTTGGATTCCTTTTCGGGACGCAAGCCTTCCTTCGCTTCAATCGCCTGGTGCAAGCCTTCGCTCCAACGGCGTCCCGGCATGGCGCGCCCGGTATTTTCGTCGATGATAATCACCTTCCCGTCCGCCACCATGTACTGATCGTCGCGCTGATACAAAGTGTACGCGCGCAACAGCTGACTGATGCAGTGAATGGAACTGCTTCTGGCGTTAAAAAGAACTTCCGCCTCCTGACGTTTTCCCTGCTTTTGTTGCGGGGTTAAAGATGCATCACCGTCGATGATGCTGAACAGCGTCGGCAAGTCGGGAAGCGTAAAGGCATCTTTATCCTTCGGATTTAACGCCGTACGCCCTTTCTCCGTCAAATCCGCCTGTTGGAACTTTTCCTCGACCGTATAATAAAGCTCCTCCTTCAAATCGTACGCACGTTGCCGATTGTATTCCGCCGAAAGTTGAGTTTCGAATTTATTGTATGCCCGACAAATGCGCCCTTCCTCCAACAAATGCAACAGAACGGGGTTCTTCGGGTTCGCCATTTTGACCTGATACAGCTTCTCCAAGCCCTTTTCGAACTCTTCCGCTTTTAAACCTTCCGCAAGAAGGGGCTTGGCTTCGTCGGTTAACTGCGCGCATAAACGCGTTTGCAGTTGGTGCAGGCGTTGAATGCCGGCTCGCAACTGAATATACAATGCGCCCGAATCGTCGTTCTCCGCTTCGCCGGAAATAATCAGCGGCGTACGTGCTTCATCGATAAGTATCGAATCGACTTCGTCGACAATACAGAAATAATGATCCTTCTGCACCTGTTCCTCCGCCCGCAACGCCATTCCGTTGTCGCGCAGGTAATCGAAGCCGAATTCCGACGCCGTTCCGTAGGTAATGTCCCGGCGGTAGGCTTCGTGACGCTCCTCAAAGCCCATGTCGTGCTGGATGCAACCGACCGTCAACCCGAGGTATGAGAACAGATACCCCATCCAGGTCGAATCGCGCCGTGCCAGGTAATCGTTGACCGTCACCAACTGGCAATTTTTACCGCTCAGAGCATTCAAATACAGCGGCAACGTCGCCACAAGCGTTTTCCCTTCGCCGGTCGCCATTTCGGCGATGTAACCGCGATGCAACGCAATGCCGCCGAGCAACTGAACATCGTAATGAATCATATCCCAGATGGCTTCGTGTCCGCAAACTTCCGCCGTTGTCCCGCACAAACGCCGCGCCGCATTCTTGACGGTCGCAAACGCCTCGGGGAGCAAATCATCAAGTTTTTCGCCGTTCCGCAACCGCTCCCTGAAAACCTCCGTTTGCGCCTTAACCTTTTCCTCCGACCAGGACTGCATTTCCTGCTCCAGAGCGTTAATTTTCTTCACGATCGGTTCGCAGGATTTTTGGAATTTCCGATAATGCCGTCCGACAAAATGCTTTAAAAAGTTTTTAAACATACAAGGCTCTTCTTATTGTGACGTTTTTTGTGGGAAATACAAGGAAGAAGGCACTTCGAAACATGCGCACATCTCGTTAAATATTGCAAGCTCTGCTGAGGCGACCTTTATTAAAATCCGATCGGTTTCAATCTTATCCGACGACTTGATCTGAAATTTATCGAAAAAACCATCAGGTTCGGGAGAATATCATGGTCGGCACTCAACGGAAAAACACAGGTGTTGAAACGGAAACACACAGAAACCGCATGCGTGTCGTCCGAAGTACTCCGACCGTTTAAAATCTCGACAAAGAAATCAAAATATCCAAGCGATAATTCCAACAAAAACCGTCGCGGTACTTCGACCCCTGCATCAACCGCCTGAGTATAACTACCCCACAAAGATAAAACCTCGACGGGAAATAACGAAAATCTTTACACTATCGCAACACGGCGGATGAAACAAAAATTGAATCTGTAACAAAACAGAAGATATCGACGGTAACGGATATCAAACCGCACCCTTGGGCGCCTATCTTACTCGCAATTTTGTTCAACCGCCCGCCCCTGGCTGCCCGACAAGGATTCGAACCTCGACAAAAAGAGCCAGAATCTTTTGTGCTACCGTTACACCATCGGGCAAAATACAGTGTTACTCTTGCAAAAAACAAAGCACCTGTCAAGAACGTCAAACGACCCCGCGTGCAATTAAAGACCGTTCCGCGTCTTATTGCTCTTCCGCACGATCCGCGACTTGTCCGACAGGCAACTTCAACAAAAGATGCCGAAACATTCCGCACCCTTCCGTATCGAATGCGTTCGAAAACCGTTCTACGGAAAAAAACGTGCCCGTCCGTCGACGGGCAACACACAATCAAAGCACTTTACAAAACCGTCAAAATACCCGCTATTTTACGGCCTTTGTTTTTTTCAAGTACGGCATGCTTCCTTTATCGTTTCTTTTGTCTTTTACTGAAATCTTAGGTTTCGTACCGCGTTTTTTTGCCGAAGAGTTTGAGACATGATTATTTATCTTTTTAAAATTAGTCTCCGGCGCCAGAACCCCCTCGTTCCTCAAAGCGACGAACGTTTCCGACTCCGTTGTCTTTTTATCTTCTCTTTTCCCGATCGAAGAAGAACGCGTCGCAACGGTCTCGAAGTCCCTAAGCAGATTGCATCCGACTTTGACACATTTCAGCAACATATCCGTAAACTCTTCGACCGGTATATCCGAAAACTTTACCTTGTCTTTGTATTTTTCAATGAGCCCGCGCCTCATTCTCTCGGCTATCTCCGATGCCTTTTCTTCGTTTTCAAAAACGTTAACATCCCTATCGAAGGGATCGACACGATCGAAACTCTTATCGTTATTAAAACTTTTATTCTTCGCCTGTTCCACTGCCCTGAAGGAATTATCTTTCGCCTCCTTTCTAGCATAGTCCCGAATTGTCTTGTCCGCATCCACAATCACCCTACCGTAATACTCGTTTGTTTCTTCCGCTTTTTTGGCTCTGTGCATCGCATCACCCGCTTTCCGCTTCGCATTACTTAAATTCAGACTCATCTTTGTTAATTTTTCTTGTGCTTCTATGCGCTTCGTCTTCTCTGTTTCATGCGCCTCATGTAATTCGGAAAGCTGCTTATTTTTCGACTCAATCTGCTCTTTTTGTTCCTTGAGCTTTTTCATTATGTCAGAGTTCTTTTTCCTCATGTCCTCAAGTTCCCTCTTTGTTTTCTTAAAATCGCCCAACTCCTTTATTGCGTTTTCCGCATCCTTTGCCCTTTTGGAGTTCTTCCCGATCAACTCCTGCATCTCACTCTCTGTTTGCAAAGTGGAATAACGCCAATCGTTCTTCATCTTTTCAAAATCATCCCGCTCTTTCTTCAGTTTTTTCAGCTCCTCTGCGAGTTTTTGCTCGCGCTTCAGCAAATCGCCATCTCTCTTATCCGCATCCCCTTTCCGTTTTTTCAAATCCTTTTCCTCTTCATTCTTTCGCTTTTCCCAATCATCTTTGTTTTTCTCAAATTCATCTTTATCTTTCTGCAAATTGAGAGCGTCTGACTTATTTTTATTCGAAAGTTCCTGCAACTCCCGCTCCTTTTTTTCCAAATCGCTCTTCAATTTTTTCAGGTGTTCTTCTTCCTCTTTCAAACGCTTCTTAATATTCTCAATTTCCTTTTCTTCTTTGCTCTTTGTTTGCATCCACTTCTCCCGCGCCTGCTCAAACGCCAGTCGATCTTTTTCCAGACCATTAATCCGTTGCTCCAGAACCTCCGCCTTGAAAAACAGATCATTTTTAGTCTGTTGTAAAATGTAGGATTCTATTCCCAACCGCTCCTCTTGCTTCCGCAATTTCTGCTCTTTGGCGTTCAGATCATTTTGTAATTTTTCCAATTTCTTCCTCCACTCCTCCAATTCCGACGTCTTCCCGTTCAGCTCATCTTCCTTATTTTTCCACCCCTGTTCCTTATCGTTCAGGACGTTTTGCAACCGTTCTATTTCCTCACGCTTCTTCCCGTTTTCATCATCCGCCTTCTTCTTCTCGTTCTCCAAATCCTTGTTCTTCTTCCTCTCCGCTTCCAATTCCTCCGCCGCTTTCCCGTTTTTCTTCTGCTCGTCCTCCAAATTCTTCCGCAACAGCTCCAATTCAGTATTCTGATTGTTTATCTTGGTATCTTTTTCTCCGTTTTTCTTCTCCAAATCCTTGTTCTTCTTCTTCAACTCCTCTATTTCTTTATTCTTCTTCTCGTTGTCATCTTCCGCACTCTTGTTCTTCTTCCTCTCCGTTTCCAATTCCTCATCCGAAGCCTTCTTCTTCTGCTCCAAACTTTTGAAACGGATCATCAGATCGTCATAATCACTTGTCAGCTTTTTCTTCTCCGTATCATCGTTCTCCTTCTGAAAGTTCGCCTTCTTTTGTAATTGCGCAAAATTAGCCCTCAATTGAATAATCGTCTCGCCTTTCTCCGCATTATCTTCCGTCGCTTGCTTGTTTTTCTCCTTCTCATCCTCCAATTCCCTCCGTAACTGCTCCAATGCAGTCCTCTGTTTGTTTATCTCGGCATCCTTCTCTCCCTTTTCCTTCTCGGCATCATCCGCCTTCTTCTTCTCCGCTTCCAATTCCTCCTCCGCCTTCCTGTTTTTCTCCTTCTCCGCATCAAACTCCCTCTGTAACTGCTCCAATGTGTTCTTCTGATTGTTTATCTCGATATCCTTCTCTTCGTTTTCCCTCTCGACATCATCCGCCTTCTTCTTCCAATCCTCGCTCTTCTTCTTCTCCGCGTTAAAAGCATCATCCAAATCCTTCTTCTCGTTCGTTAAAATCTCCAATTGAGAGTTCAGGGAAGACACCCGCTCCTCCGCCTCCGCGCGCTTCTTTTTCTCATCCTCCAAATCATTATCCGCCTTCTTCTTCCAATCCTCGCTCTTCTTCTTCTCCGCGTTAAAAGCATCATCCAAATCCTTCTTCTCGTTCGTTAAAATCATCAATTGAGAGTTCAGGAAAGACACCCGCCCCTCCGCCTCCGCGCGCTTCTTTTTCTCATCCTCCAAATCATTATCCGTTTTCTTCTTCTCATCCTCCAAATCCTTGTTCCTGTTCTTCTCCGTTTCCAAATCTTCCGCCGCTTTCACGTTTTTCTTCTTCTCGTCCTCAAAATTCTTCCGCAACAGCTCCAATTCAGTATTCTGATTGTTTATCTTGGCATCTTTGTCTCCGTTTTTCTTCTCCAAATCCTTGTTCTTCTTCTTCTCGTCCTCCAAGGCATCACTCGTATCTTTCGTCTTCTTCTCCGCGGCATTTTTCCCCTTCCGCATGTTCGCAAATTCCAAGTACCACTTGTTCGCGTCCGCTGCCGCATTCGCTTTCTTTTTTCCCAACTCCTCCGCCTTCTTCTTCAAACCCTGGTAATCAAGCAACAACGTATCGTACCGGTTTTTCAGAGCTTTCTTTTCATTATCATCGTTCTCCTTCTGAGAACTCGCATTGTTTTGGAAATCCGTAAAAGCATTCCGTAATTGAATTATTGTCTGGTTATTCTTCTCATTATCTTCCGCCGCTTTCCCGTTTTTCTTCTTCTCGTCCTCCAAATTCTTCCGCAACAGCTCCAATTCAGTATTCTGATTGTTTATCTTGGCATCTTTGTCTCCGTTTTTCTTCTCCAAATCCTTGTTCTTATTCTCCAAATCCTCTATTTTCTCAGCTTTCTTCTTATTGTCATCCTCAGCTTCCTTGCCCTTCTTCTGCTCTTCATCCAAGCTCTTCTTCAATTGAATTCGAGCTTCTACTGACTCTAGCAACTGCAGTCTCATTTTATCTGCTTTACCGGCGTTTTCCTTGCCCTCTTCCTCCGCTTTCTTCGCCTTCTTCTCCAAATTCTTGAAGTCAGTCAACAGCTTGTTGTAGTCGTCCGTCAGACTTTTCTTGTCATTGTCATGTTGTTGCTTCTGATTGTGTAAACTCAAAAGTTCAGCCTTCAATTTGGATATTTCAGCATCCTTATCCTTATTCTTATTCTCTTCTTCCGTCTTCTTCTTCTTCAACTCCTCTATTTCTTTATTATTCTTCTCGTTGTTATCTTCCGCACTCTTGCGCTTCTTCTTTTCGTCCTCAAAATTCCTCTGTAACCGATCCAATGCAGTCTTCTGATTGTTTATCTCGGCATCTTTGTCGGCATTGTCTTTATTGACATCCTGCTTCTCCCGCATCAAAATATCCACCCGACTTTTCAGAGCGGTAATCTCCTCTTCCTGCCGCCTGTTATCGTCCTCAAAATCTTTCCTGCTTTTCTCCGAAATCACCAGTTCCGAGCGCAGAGTGCCTATATCAACGTCTTTCCGGCTATTCTCATCATCAACCTTCTTCTTCTCCTTACTTAAACGCATCAAACTGCTCTTAACGCCGAGCAGTTCGCTTTGTGCACCGTCTTTCAGCTCTTCCTGTTCCCGTTTCTCTTGCTTAAGCTTCCTGTTGTTTTTCTGTAACCGAAGCAGGTCGCTTTTCAATCTCCGTTGCTCCTCGGCATTCTTGTCCCGTTGCTCATCGTAATCTTTCTGTAATTGATCCAATAAGCTCTTCTGCCTGTTGATTTCGTCGCTCTGCCTGCTTATTTTATCGTTCGCCTCCCGCTTTTCTTTTCTCAACGCTCTTGCCTCCGCAGCAGGAGCCGTCCGTCCTTCAATCTTCCCTCTCAAATACGCACTTTCCTCATCTTTTTCCGCCTTTTTGCGTTGCTCATCTTTTTCTTTTTCCGCCTCCGTCAGCTGCTTCGTCAAAACGTCCGCCTTTTCCTCGAAATTCGCCAGTTGAGATTTCAGCGCGATTATCTCACCCTCCTTCGCCTTAATGTCCGCATCGGAACCCTCCTTGCCGTTTTCAAGTTCCCGTTTCTCCTTCTCCAATTGCTTCAATAAGTCTCTCAGCCGCTTGATTTCCTCCGCGATATCCCTCGAGACAACACGTTGCGTAACGGAACCGGAAACAGGATCCTGAAAATATAGAAGAACGGTACCGGACGACGCCGACACAACGGGCGCGCTTCCGCCTCCGTCGGAAACCGCCGGACGACGCGGCGCTTCATATACCGGTTCGGGTATTGTCGGACGCACCGGATCCGTCGAACGCACCGGTTTGTTTTCTTCGGGCATTTCCTCAACAACCGTCACGGTTTCCGTACCGTCAACAACCTCCCGAACAACCTCCGTCTGTCCGCGTTCCGCCACCGCTTTCGCGACTTTCAGAGACGCTTCCGCCTGCGCCAGCGCCTGCTCGCGCGCCTTCAGCTCCCGTTCTTTCTTAGCCAATTCTTCGGACAGCTTCCGAACATCAAAATCCAGCCTTTTTAAATTGTCACGCTCCTCATGAACCTCGTTCGGCTTCTCCGGTGTCGGCAAAGGACTGTACGACTGAAAGAAAACCGTTCCCACATAACCCACACCCGCGCCGACAACAACCTTCACGCCGGTGCCCAACCCAAACATTCCCGCTCCGAATTTCATATTCCTCTTTTCTCCTCTCTCAAAAACTTTGCCTGCCGGTGCAACCCACCGGCGCAATACTCTTAACCGCGGAGGTTATTGTCAAGTCTTTTTCGCGTTTTGTCGCATTTTTCCGAAACCCGACAAACAAATCGCGAAACGAAACGGCGAGATCCTTGAAACCAATCGTGTCTTCGAAGTACATATTCACATCAGTAATATAAATCGTCCGTTTTTCGAAAAACAAGCTTCAAAAACACAAAAAACTTTACAAGCCCGCCGAACGGTACATGTAATAAAAACGGTTCGTTTTATGCTGACATTCTTTATTGTGGTCGGGTCGGCGGCACTCCTTCTCCTGTGCGCCTGGTTGATTTTGCTGATTTTGATGCAGAAACCGAGCGCGAACGCCGGGATGGGAGCGGCACTCGGCGGCGGTGCGGCGGAGTCGGCGTTCGGCGGCGAAGCGTCCAATGTTCTGACGCGCTGGACGGTCTACGGCGTCATCGGCTTCTTTGTTTTGACGCTGACGCTGTCATTGGGGCAAATTTACCGCCATCATCACGACGACAGTAAAAAGGAACTCGCACCCATGGCGGAAGAGGTTCCCGAAACAACGAAAAGTCTGACGGAATTGCCGACGGATGTCGACAAGGCGAAAGCGGATGCGACGAAGAAACCTGCGGACGGTAAAGATTTGAAGGCGAACGAAACTTCAAATGCGGAAACTCCAAAAGCCGATACGGCAAAATCGGCTGTTCCCGATACGTCGAAACAAGCGTCACCCGCAAATGATAACAACGCTTCGAAAGCATCGGACGCCGTCGCAACAGGCGATATCTCGAAAAAAGCTTCAAAATCCAAAATTTCCTATCGTTCGGACACAAAAAAGAACACTAAACGCAAATCCCCTTCGTCAGGCAAGGTTAGCTCCAAGAGTGCCGAAGCAAAAGAGGGAGCTTCACGATAAAGCGAAAGTTATCGGGCGAACACTTCTGCAGTTGTGCTCATCGCAGGCGGTTGTCGTGTTCTTTTAACGGGACGTTTTTCCGAAGATTATGTTTCACCTCCTGAGACGATTTTGTTTTTCCTTATTGCGAAATGGGTTTCTCAAAAATCAACAGTTATTTTACCTTGTCGGCATCATTTCCGGTTTGATGTTCACCGAAAATTTTTCGCACGCTTCATCGCCCGCCGTCGGTACAAGTACTTCCGAACTTTTTCGGGAAGCGCAACAGCGTATGATTGCCTTGCGAACCTACGCCCCGAGTAAGCACTATCGCTGGCATCTCTGTTGGAAACAAAAAAAGCGCGTTGCCTTCGGAACACTCACGGGAAGTGTCGAAGGCGAGCATCATTGGGTAACAATTATTTTCGCATCGGGTGAAACGTTTTTGTTCGACAAAAATAATCCCGAATGGGTTCTGTATCCGAACCGCCTTTGTTTGTATCCGCAGGAACGTTGGAGCGAGCCGTTATCCGTCAACCGCGCACTCAATGCGTATTTACTGACAATGTCCTTCCTGACGTGGAATCTTCAAACGTGCATTAAAACCGCCAAATTCGGGCGTAAAGTGCTTCGTGCGGACGTGCAACAAGGGAAACAAACGGCGCGCTTGTTTCTCGATAAAAATTTCAACACTTTATTGAAAGCCGAATATCGGGATATTGAAACCGATTATTGCGGCAGTTTTACATTAAAAACGCTGAAGAAATTCCCGCAGGGCTGGGGATTGCGGGAAGCAATATACGAACTGAACGGCACACAAACGGATTTACGGGTGTTATCCGTCGAACATTGGTAAGCTTTCTCCTTCAAGGCTCTGAAGCATGCGCATCCCCGAAATGCGTTGCTCTGAAACAAGAAATGCGCAACAGTGATAGTGCGTGTTGCCGAAAAAATACTTCCTGTTTTTGTTGCTTACAAACCCGCTTTTCGGATGCGCGACGGATTTTCCGGCGGAACGGATCGCCGTTAAGTTAAATTTGCCTCTTTTTGCGGTAAATTCGCTTCGAAATTATACTTTGGATATACTTCCGAAAGGCGCGGAATGTCGTCTTTTGCTCGCCGAAGCGGAACTGTTGCGAAAAAACTTTCAGGCGTTGCATCAGTACTTGCAACTATTGCCGAAAGACGATAAGTGTCGAGCTTGGCTTGATGTGCTTGACGGATGGTATAACGACGGGAAACTTTCGCTGACGAAATTGCTTTTTTCGTCGCAAACGCATCCGACGGCATGTTTTTTGCGCGATTTAAATACCATCTTGTGTGAACCGATCGGTTCCGTGCGTTGGACAGCTTTTTGGCAACGACAAAAAAGCACTCACACATTCAAAGAAGCGGAAGCATTGTACCAAACGGCGTTGGAGATGAAATTTTCGATGTTTCCGCAATCGTTCCCCCCGAAACAAAAACTGTGCGTTTGGCAATTCTATACGGCGTCCCTTTCAGCTCAGCAACGGTATGAAGAACTGAAAAAATTCCTTCTTAACGCTCTGCCGAAGTTGCGTTCGTCGACTGACAAAGCCCGTTGTCTGCTTTGGTTGCTGAAAACATTTAATCGATTAAACGAAAACACGGATGATCTGATGCGCAACCACGCATCGGTGATTGACCGTTGTCCGTCGCTTTGGGACGCCGTTGTAAGCGAATGGTTGGCATCGAAAGCGGATCCGTTGGAACGTCTTCGACAACTGCAATTATTTTACGAACTTTACAAAAAAAAGCACAAAACGCTTCAAATGCACTATCTGCGACTGTTACAGGCGCATCAGTGGCTTGAATTGAAGCAGTTCACCAAAGCGCGCGAGGTTCTCGGGGGCGAACTTTCGACGTTTGAACCGTCTTTGCGGGCGTCGGCGTATGAACTTGCCGCCAAACTTGCTTTAACCGAAACGCCGCCGTCCTATGCAAAAACCACTGATGCTTTAAGTGAAGCCGCCCGCCATACGTTGGATGTGTCGAAACGTCTTTTTTACGTACAGGTTCAAAGCGACTGCCTGTGCACGGCAGGCGATTATCAACACGCCGACCGCATTTGCGGGGAAGCCCTTCGAGACGCCGATCCGAAAGACGAACGCGCATCACGCCTGGCGGAAACGTGGTGCGAATGCGGCATTTTGTGCGATGAAACGGCGGAAGAATTCGAGCAACGGCTGAACTTTTGTCGCGAACGTTTCCTTTTTGAGGGCGGTACGGAGCAACACCTGCGTTTGAGTTTCGCGGAATATCATTTCGAAAAGGAGGATTTCGAAAAGGCATTGAATGTCTTAAATCCGCAAATGTTCACATTTTCGTTGCGCAGTCGCGCGTACCTGTGGCGTGGAAAGTGTTTTCTTCGTCTCGGTAACCTTGCCGAAACCGCCGAGGCTTTGAAACAAATTGCAACGGACACCTTATCGCATCACCTGTTTGGGGATTATTTACTGTGTCAAAGCACGCTCGCAAAAGAACAATCGAACCTTTCGGCGGCGCAACATCACCTGGATCGATTTTTCGAATTAAAGAACCTTCCGTCGGATTTAAATGCACAAGCCGTGTTGTTACAGGGCAACCTGTATGGAGAAAAAGGTGAATTTTCAAAAGCGACGGAAACCTTAAAAAACTTTGCCGAAAACGCACCGAGCGACTGGAAACCGTTGGTGCTGTTTCGAGCCGCCGATTATGCGGAAAAAAATCAAACTCCCGAAGAGGCGATTGCGCTGTTCGAAAAACTGTACGAAAGCAATCCGCAGCATCCGTTGGCAAAAGACGGGCGGTTACGGCAGGGAACGTTGTTACTGAACCTTCAAAAGGCGGGTGAGGCAAAAACGCTTTTGGAAGCCTTGTTACCGAATTTGGAAGGCGAACAAGCACTTTGGTGCCGTTATCTGATCCAAAAATGCGCCATTTTATCGGGACAACCGACGGCGTTGTCTCAACTGCAACTGGAAAGTCTGTTGAAGGAAACCCTTCCGCGGGCGTTACGCCTGGAGATCGCTCTGCAACTGGTAATTCTTTATAAAGAGCAGGGGAAAATTACCGAACTGCAAACGCGGTTGTGGTCGGAATGTTACCCTTTATTCTCGGAGGAGCCGCAAACGTTTTCCGTGAACGACATTCATTGGTTCAGCCGCTGTCTGCTAATGCTGGCGCAACACACGCACGACGACGTCACGCTCCGACGGCTGTACGAACTGACGGAGGAGGCACAATTGCCGTGCGCCCCGTTGATAAAAGCTTATCTGGACGACGAATGAACGCGCATTGGGATGTAATTGTCATCGGTGCCGGAATGTCGGGTCTCGGTGCCGGCATTCGTTTGGCGATGGCGGGCAAGAAGGTGCTCCTTCTGGAAAAACATTACTCTGTCGGCGGGCTGAACGGCTTTTATGTCAAAGACAAAATTTTGTACGACGTCGGTCTGCACGCGATGACCAACTTCGTTCCGGCAAGAAGCCGCGGGCATCCACTCACCAAGCTTTGCCGTCAGTTGCGCATTCCGTACGAAGCTTTCAAATTGGAACAACAACGACAATCGCGCATTCAATTCCCCGATGTTGCGCTGACCTTTAATAATCACTTCCCATTTCTAACCGAGAACATTCGGCAATACTTTCCGAAGCAGATTGACGGCTTTTCCAAACTCGATGCCGCCGTTGAAAACACCTCCGATACGGCGCTGGACGGTTCGGATTTTATCTCCGCGCGCGAACAACTGCGTTCGTATCTGAACGATCCGCTGTTGACGGAGATGCTGCTGTTGCCGTTATTTTACTACGGGAGTGCACATGTAAACGATCTCGATTGGCGGCAGTTTGCGATTTTATATAAGGCAATTTATAAAGAAGGCTTTGCGCGCCCGAAATTTGGCGTTCGAACGATTTGTCGGCTGTTGGTTGACCGTTACCGTACCTGTGGCGGAGTTTTAAAATTAAAAACAGCCGTGCGCTCCATCCTTTTGGATAGTTCCCGCGCCGTCGGCGTTGAATTGGCTTCAGGAGAAATTCTGTATGCAACGCAGATTTTATCCTCCGTCGGTTACCGCGAAACGCAAGCCCTCTGTGGCAAAACCGTCGAAGGCGAACCATCGCGGTTAAGTTTCGCCGAAACCATTACCACATATGAAGCAACACCCGAAGCCTGCGATTGGAATGATACCATTACCTTCTTTAATACCTCCGAACGCGTTGCTTATGAACCGACGAAGCAGCTGATTGATTTGCGCAGCGGTGTCATTTGCATCCCGGAAAACTATGGCGATCACGCTCCCGATGGTTCGTTTTCCACATCGGTTTTCGAACCGATGGTTTCGGATAAATTTCGGCAAAATCCGGCAGTTCCTTCGTCCGCCACGCCATCACAAAGCACAACGCAACGTCTGATGCTCCGAACCACGCACCTTGCGGGATACGACGCCTGGAAGAACCTTTCGCCCGAAGCGTATCGCGAGCAAAAGAAAGCCTGCCTAAAGGCTTCGCGCGAGCGTGCATTTCATATTTTAGGCGGGCAACCTTCGCAAACCGTTCTTGCCGAAGACATGTTCACGCCCTTAACCGTCGAACGCTTCACGGGACATATCAACGGTGCGATTTACGGTTCAACAAAGAAGTTTCGCGACGGTCGCATCGGGTATGAGAATTTATTTCTGTGCGGTACCGACCAGGGCTTTTTAGGTATCGTCGGCGCATTATTAAGCGGCATTTCCATGGCAAATTATCACTGTTTAAAGGGATAAAAATCACCGAAAGTACGACAAGACCAATCACGAAGTACTCCGCCTATTTCCAATTGTTATGGAAAATTGCTCTTTTTAAACGGAATAACGACAAGATCGGGCTTTTTAAAACCAATCGCCCAATAACCGTTCGCGGTACCTCGAACTTCAGACGCATGCTTTTACAAAACTGCTCACGGTTACAAAATGACAATCGGCAGGTATGAAAGCATCCGCCGAAAACCTTGACCCACAACCTTCTTTTTTTTAGAAAACACTCCAAAAAAACGGAGTACATGCGCCTTCTTTTATTCGAGTTTTTACCCGAAAAAACTTTTACTTGCCCGCACCGTATCACTCATACCCGCGGTTTCCCGATGCCGTACGCTTCAAAGCCGATCGCACGCAGGCGGTTTAAATCCAACAGATTTCGACCGTCAAACACAAATGCCGGTTGTTGCATTTCCTTAAAAATTCGCTCGTAATCCAAGGCAATAAATTCGTCCCATTCGGTTAGAATTACAACCGCATGCGCATTTTCGGCGACTTCGTACGGCGTTTTGGCAATCGTGATCAGTTCGGAAGGATACGGGCGCAAATCGCGACGCACGATTTCCTCGGGAACCTTCGGATCATAAATCGCCAATTTTGCCTGCTCCTCCAACAAGTCTTGACAAACGGTAATAGCAGGCGTCTCGCGCGTATCGTTGGTGTCTTTTTTAAACGCAAACCCGAAAACCGCAATTTTCTTTCCACTCAACGAACCAAACAGCTTTTCCCGAATAAGGCGCGCGAAACGGTGTTTCTGGTACTCGTTCATGTCGATGACCTGTTGCCAGTAGCGCGCGACCTCCGTTAAGCCGGCGTATTCACAAAGGTAAATTAAATTCAATACATCCTTCTTGAAGCATGAACCGCCGAAACCAACGGAACTTTTTAAAAACCTCGATCCGATGCGCGAATCGGATCCCACCGAACGCGCAATTTCATCCACGTCCGCCCCCGAATGCTCGCATAACGCCGAAAGAGCATTCATGGAGGAAATCCGCTGCGCCAAAAACGCGTTGGACGCCAGTTTCGAGAGCTCACTCGACCACACGTTTTGCGTCAGAATTTTCTCTCGCGGCACCCAATGCGCATACACGTCAACCAATATTTGTATCGCTTTTTTCCCGCTTTCAGTTTCGTCTCCTCCGATAAGAATGCGATCGGGATGTCGCAAATCCTCCACCGCCGTTCCCTCCGCCATAAACTCGGGATTGGAAAGGATTTCGAAATTACATTGATGCCGATTGGTTGCCAGAATGCGGCGAATTTTCTCCGCCGTGCGCACCGGAAGCGTGGATTTTTCGACAATAATTTTATCACCCGTCGCAACGTTCGCAATCCGACGCACAGCGCTTTCGATGTAGGTCAAATCCGACGCCTTCCCGGCACCGTCGCCGTAGGTTTTGGTCGGCGTGTTGACGGCAAGAAAAATCACATCCGACGTACGGATAGCTTCATCGATATCCGTTGAAAACGTCAAATTTTCGCCGCGCACCTTTTGGACAATTTCGTCCAACCCTGGCTCAAACACCGGCAGTTTCTCCGAATTCCACGCCGCAATGCGTTCCTCATTGACATCCGTAACTTCGACTTCTATCTCGGGGCACTGCTCCGCAATGACGACCATCGTCGGTCCGCCAACATATCCCGCTCCGATACTGCAGATTTTCATTATTTCGTACTTTAATAATTGCCTTATCTTCAGACTTTTTCGCTTCCGCTTCAACACAATATGCTTCCGTTTGTGAAAAACCTTCCCAAAATAAAGTCGTGATCAACGATTTTCCTTCTTCCGATTGCCCGTATCCGTTGCTCGGCGGTATGAAAAGAACCTGCTTTCTTAAAAATTTCATTACGCGCCCCAATATCCTCGTCGGTGATTATACCTATTACGATGATGAAACCGACGTACGGAATTTCGAAAAGAATATCCTGTATCACTTCGATTTTTTGGGCGATAAGCTGATCATCGGGAAATTTTGTCAAATCGCCGGCGGCGCGACCTTTCTCATGAACGGCATGTGGCACATTAAGCGCGCAATTTCAACCTATCCGTTCGTTCTGTTCTCCAAAACCTGTGCCGAACAATACCCGAAAAACCCGATTATTCCTTCAAAGGCGATACCGTTATCGGCAATGACGTTTGGCTCGGATATCATACAACCGTCATGCCGGGCATGCATATCGGCGACGGTGCCGTTATCGGAACCAACAGTACGGTGACCAAAGATGTCGAACCCTATACAATTGTTGCCGGCAGTCCCGCAAAAACGATCCGCAAACGTTTTTCGGACGAAGACATTGAGCTTTTGTTGAAAATCAAATGGTGGGATTGGTCGATTGAAAAAATTACAAAACACATTCATTTACTTGTTTCAAACGATGTTAAAGGACTTGCGACTATTGCCGTGATTTAATTTAAATTGACGTTTTCGGCGGAATTTTTTCGAATAAAACCGTCGGGAGAGATGGCTGAGTGGTCTAAAGCGCCTTCCTGCTAAGAAGGTAAGTCCTCAAAAGGGGCTTCGAGGGTTCAAATCCCTCTCTCTCCGCCAGGGCGGGGCGTGACGGATCGGACACCGACAGGACAGTCGGCGGTCGGAATGCCCAATGGGCGTGTGTTGCGGTACAACAATATGAATATCGATAAAGCAAATTGACGGAGGGAGTATCCGATAAACGCGTATCGACGGAGGCGATTTTTTATCTCTTAATTCAGGCGTGTTGTACTGCGGAATGACTTCGTTCGCGAAAATTCCGAATCTTCTTTTGCTTTAACGGCTTTTTTTAACGGAACATAACATACAAAATATACTGTACGATTGCTCGCGCAGTAACTTTTAAATAAGTACATGTGCCTGCATTTTTATTTTTAAACCGAAGCATATCTCAACGCGCATGCGGTAACGAACTACACTCCTGCGAATGATATGCCCGACGTACCCGTCCGAAGGACGTTTTTTTAATTTTCACCTCAAAAAAAACAATTTTTTTAACTTTTTTCAAAAAAAGAGCTTGACATCCCCCACCCACCCACCACCGACAAGTTCAAATCATAATCGTTATGGATATGAATATATCATCACTTATCAAAGTATTCGGAATTGCGGCCGCGGGCTTCGTCCCTCAGGCGCAGGCAAATCCCTTCGGGATATCGTTCGCGAAGGTGGATCCGCCGAAAGATAAGAAAGAAGAGGCGATCTGCTTCCGACTGAAACTGTTCCAAACGGACGTGTTTTCGGAGCACAACTTCACGGACATCACGTTCCGCCCCGATACGACGGTGTTTCTTCAAAGGAACATGACCTTCAACGACGAAGAGGAAATCTTGAAAAAAACCTTCAAGAATTTTAACGCCGAAAAGGATCCGTTTGAAATTCCGGATAAATATCTTCCGCTGGAAGATAAAGATCGTGCGGGGTGGGTGGATGAAGACGGAAAGCCGCTGAAGTTTTTAGTGGTGGTGGCACTTGGCATAGTGCATCGCGAATTCGATCTCCGTTATGAAAAGGGAGATGCTTGTTTGTGTATTTCCGGTAAACCGAAACAATCTGTTTTTTATGTTGATGGCGGCGTTACTTTCATCGACGGTTTGGACTGCATTGTGTGCACACACCCATTCAACATTGGTTATAATCTAACGGGTGGATTGAAAAAACTTGGATTGCAACCAAAACAAAAAATCGGATGCATGTTATCAAAAGAAGCCATGCATTATTCACTGGATACGTATGCATTCCAAAACGTTCAAGTTATCTTTCATCATACAGGCGGAGAGCACTTCCAATTCTATCATGTACCGTCAGGGAGTTATGTTGAAGGCAAAATGGACAGCACCAGAATATCCAGTCCGTTGTTTTCGTACCACAGTGGTCACTCAAACCAATACAGTCCATCGGTTGGAATTAACACCTGTGACAACAAAAATTTTGCTATTGCTATTCTGGTATGGGATGCTTCTCAAAAAAGCGCAAAATGGTCCAAATTGTCCTTCGGCGAGCCAGGAGGCCGACAACAAATTGAAGCAAACATCGTTTGGAAAGACGAATGGATTGTTTCTGTAAATGTTTTTCATAATCCACCACAAGGTAGACACGTTGTGAATTCTTTTACGGGAGGATCCATCGAAGAGTTACACAAACTAATTACCGAAGATAAAGTAGATCACGAGGACGGGGTGAAACTTTCTCTGAAAGTCCATGCCTTCGGTTTCTTCTTCCAAAAAGAACAAGACCAACCCAACAAATAACCTCACCTTACCCCTCGTCCGCAGTACATCCGATACTGTCGCAAAGAGATAGTTGTGCAACACATAGCGGGCACCCTTAAAACCAGGGTGCCCGTTTATTTATCCCTTCCCACTTTAATTCTTTTCAAAAAATCTATCCTCGTGGCTTCTCCAATTTCACGTTTAACTTCCGAAACAACGCCGCATCGCAACCGTCTTCGACATTATCGACTGTCAGTAATTTCTCGCCCGAGAACAAGGCATTTGCGCCGGCAAACAAACACAGTGCCTGCGTCGACGGCGAAAGGGTATTCCTTCCGGCAGCGATTTTCACGTAAGAACCCGGCATCAGCAGGCGTGCAACGGCAATGAGGCGGATAAAATCAAAATCATCGATCGGCTTTGAATCATCAACTCGCGTACCGGGAATTTTCACCAATTTATTGATCGGTACGCACCGCGGCGGTGTTTTTAAATTCGCCAGGCAGACCAGCATTTTCACGCGATCCTCGTTCGTTTCCCCCATGCCGACAATGCCACCCGCACATACGTTAATGCCGACCGATTGAACGATTTCGATGGTTCTTAACCGATCCTCAATGGTGCGTGTCGTCGCAACGCGCGGATAAAATTCCGGCGACGTGTCAATGTTGTGGTTGTAATAATCCAAACCCGCGTCCTTCAATTTTTGCGCCTGCGGTTGCGTTAAAAAGCCCGTCGTCACGCAGGTTTCCAACCCCAACGCTTTGACCGCGCGGATCATGTCGCAAATTGCTTCAAACTTGTCCGCCTCCAAACAACGCCCCGACGTACTCATGCAAAAGCGACTCGCCCCGTGCTCTTTGGCGCGTTTTGCCGCGGTAACAACGGTTTTCAAATCCAGCATCGGTTGTTTCGGAAACTTCGTACCGTTGCGCGCCGCCTGGGCGCAGTAGGCGCAATCTTCCGAGCAACCGCCCGTGCGAACGCTCAAAATGCCGCTGATTTGCACCGTTTGCTCGTCAAAATTTTTGCAGTGCACCTCGTGCGCCGTCCGCAGGAGTGTAAAAAACGGTTTATTGAAGATTTGAAACGCTTCTTCGAAGGTTATCATACACTGTTTATATAGAATGGTTCGCACCGATGACAAAGTTATTTATTTCGCAACATCCAACTTTCTCCGTCGAACAGCAATACAAAAGCCAACATATGCTTCCTATATAGAATTTCCGTCATCGGGAATAAAGTTAAATCTCCCGCGCAACGTCCTTTGCTTCTTTTTGGCTTGACAAAAATTATAATAACTAATATAATTAAAAATTGTCAAGTCGATTATTGTATATCTGACTTTGGTCTGTTCCTTGAACGAAGGCAGGCGGTTGACGGACGCAAATAACGATGTTTAATAGGTTCGGGAGGTGTTTAGAAGACGACCGCATGAACCTGTTCATCACCGGAACAGATACCGATGCCGGCAAAACAACGGTTTCCGCCTGGATTTGTTCCAAAATTAAGACAACTTATTGGAAATCGATTCAAACGGGGAGCGATGCCGACAGTGATGTCATTCAAAAGTTTGCCCCGCAGACGAAAATTTTACCCAACGCGTATCGCTTAAAAGCCCCTTTGTCGGCTTGGGATGCGGCGAATTTGGAGCAAAAAACGATCGATATCCGAAAACTAAAAACCGATCGCGACAAAATTCTTATCGAAGGCGCCGGCGGACTGTTGGTGCCGATTGCCGAAAACTTCTTCATGCTCGATGTCGTCGAACAAACGCACGCAACCGCTTTGGTTGTGGCGCGTTCGAAATTGGGCATGATTAACCATTTGTTGTTGACGATTTTTGCCCTGCAACAACGAAAAATCCCTATCTGCGGTATCGTTGTCTGCGGGGATATCGAAAAAAACATTCGGGAAACGATCGAATACTTTTCGAAGGTGCCTATCCTGGCGGTTTTTCCCGAGACAAATGATTTAAGGGCATTATTCGAGCAAACGCCGTTGCCGTCGGAAATTTTGAAAGTTTTATCATGATTTGGAGACCGTTCACGCAGGAGAAAACCGCCGAGAAGCCCGTTAAAATTGTCAAAGGCGACGGCATATGGCTATACGACGAAAACGGCAAGCGTTACGCGGATATGATTTCGAGTTGGTGGGTGACGGCGCACGGACACGGTAACAAAGAAATCGCCGCCGCGATTGCGCAACAGGCATCGACGCTGGAACAGGTCATTTTAACCGCTTTTACCCATCAACCCGCCGAAACGCTGGTTGAAAATCTGCAAAACGTTTTGCCGACGGGGTTGAAAAACTTTTTCTTTTCCGATAACGGTTCCACGGCGGTGGAAGTCGCCCTGAAAATTGCTTATCAGTATTTTAAAAACCGAGGCGATACCCAACGCAGAAAATACCTCTGCCTCGAAGGCGCCTATCACGGCGACACGTACGGTGCCATGAGCGTTTCGGGGAAAAACTCGATGTACCACTTTAATTTTTCCGAATTTTTCTTCGACACTTTTACAATCCCTGTACCCGAAACGTACGAAGGCATTGAAGCTCTTGAAGTCTCGGAAGCGCAAATTCTCGAAAATCTCGAAAAAAAACTTCAAACGGAAGGTTCTTCCTTTTGCGCACTCATCGTCGAACCGCTTATTCAGGGAGCTCGCGGCATGGTGATGTACCGACCACAGTTTTTGGAAAAGTTGGTAAAAACAGTGCGGGAATTCGGGATTTTGGTGATTTTCGATGAGGTTTTTACGGGCTTTTACCGAACGGGACGGTTTTTTGCCATGGATTATGTGAGCGAAAAGCCCGATATCGTCTGTCTGTCGAAGGCACTTACGGGCGGTTTTTTGCCGCTGTCACTGACGATTACGACCGACGATGTTTATAATGCTTTCCTTTCGGACGATTCGAAAAAAGCCCTCATTCACGGTCATTCCTACACGGGCAACCCGATCGCCTGTGCCGCCGCATGCAAATCGCTCGAAATTTTCATGCGCTCCGAAACCCGTCAAAAGGTCGCGACCATCGAACGGTTTTACCGCTCCAGGTCGTTGGAAGGTGTTAAAAAACGTCGCACATGCGGGCTCATCGATGCCTTTGATGTCGGTTCGTCGGAACGTGCCAAAAAAGTGGTGCATGAATTATTTAAACGCGGCATCTTCATGCGCCCGCTCGGCTCGACGCTTTATATATTGCCGCCGCTGTGCGTTACAATGGAAGAATTGGAGTGGGTGTATGATGAAATTCGAAATGCGTTGAAGTCGGTTTAAAAGCCCAAGAGAATCGTATTGAAAGCGGAAATTTTGAGCAAAAGTAATACTTCAACGGGAGCCGAAGGTGTTTTTTGTGTTCGTTGTGCTCCGTCGGTAGAGGTCGGTATACCTTTTAACAACTCATCGGTTTAAAATGAAGACCGAAATATAAAATTTCTCGAAAAGATACTATTTGTTCTCTAACGGACACCAATCGTTTTTCTATCAAATTTTGAACCTTTACCCTCGGAGCACATGCGGGATGTTTTACCCCAAAATACTCTTCGTTAAGTCGGCAAGGATTGAAACATTTTTTTATCATTCGTCGGATGAATCGGCACACCGAAAAACAGAAGTTCATTAACTACAAAGAATTTGCTTTTCGCTGGTAACAATCGTTTTTTTAAAAAAATTTCTACTCTTATCCCCGAAGCACATTCGGGACACTCTGTCACCGAATGACAAACTACCGAAGGGAACCCATTCGTCACTCAACTCTGCGGATGCGCTTTGTGATAAATGTTTTGCAAAAAGCGAATGTTCACGTGCGTGTATTTTTGCGTTGTCGACAGGCTCGCGTGTCCCAATAATTCCTGAACGACCCGCAAATCCGCACCGTTTTGCAACAGATGGGTCGCGTAACTGTGACGACAGCTGTGCGGCGTCATGTTTAACGGTAATTGGGCGGCTTCAAGATACTTCTTCATAGTCAACTGCGCCGAACGCGCCGTCAATGCCCGCCCCGCTTGGTTCGGAATAAGAAACGGTGTTTGAACATAACGATGCAACGCTTGAAGTGCCTCTAAAGCGGGTTTCCCAAACGGTACGATGCGCTCCTTGCGCCCTTTCCCGAGCACTCGAATGAGTTGCCGATCCCATTGCACATGTTCGCAACGCAACGTTACCAATTCCCCGATGCGGATGCCGCTGCCATACAGTAATTCCAAAAGTGCTTTGTCGCGCCGCCAGGCAAATTCGCTCAATCGCCCCGCCGCAAACATAGCATCGGGCGTTTGAAGGAGCTTTTCGATCTGCTCGACGGTGAAAAACGTCGGCAATTTTGCCTCAAACTTCGGGCTGATTTCTTTTAATTCCCGCGGCATCGGGACGTTATTGCGTTGCTCCAAAAATCGAAAAAACGTGCGTAACGCCGATAAATCGTGGTTAAGTGTCCGCTTGCCGACGGCTCTTTGTTGCAAAAAAACGTTCAAATTGCGCATATCCTCGATTGCCTGCCTGCGCCCGCGAATAAAGCGATACCATTCGTTCACCGACTGCAGATAATCGCGCTGTGTGTAATTGGAATAATTGCGCTGTTTGAGATACCGCTCAAATGCCTTCAAATACTCAAACTCTGCATCGTTCGCGTGAGCACCCGCCCCCAACGGATTTTTCAAAATACCTTCGTCCTCCGCTTTATTCATGGCACCTCGAACCACGGGTACGGCAACGAAATGCTCGCTTCTAACCGTCTTTCGAAGCACTTTGGATGCGTTTCCCGCGAGGAACCGTTCTTTTCGCTCGCCCCGCTGTCGTTTTTTCTGTCTCCGAGCCCTCCTTTTGCGGCTTCTCCATCCATTCCCACTTAACGGGGCACCCGGCCAGCGGAAATGTTTTGCGCAAACCGTTCTCCAAAAATCGCGCGTATGTCGTCGGCATCCACGCGCAACGATTGCAAAATACCTTTATCGCCATCGGCATTTGCCCCGTCTGTGCCGCATAATAAATTTTGAAGCGTTTTCCGCCGACCGCACTCGGCGGTTGTCGCAGTTGCAACGCCTGCAAACAACGATTGAGCGCGCCCGTCGTCAATTTTGCGCTTAACCGCTGTCGCAGAGCCTTGATTTCTTTTAATAAAACTTCCAATCCGTCACCGGTTTTTGCCGATAAAAACACAATCGGCGCATCGCTGAACGGACACACATTGCGTAACGCTTCCAGAAACTTTTTTTGAAATTTCACAATATCCTCCCCGCCCCGTTCCAGCTGTTCGCGCGCCAGATCCCATTTATTGACAACCAACAGACAGCCTTTGCCCAAGGTTGCAATTTCATTTAAGAGAAGCTTATCCAACGCCGTCGGTCCCGTCAGCGCATCCAGCAAAACCACGGCAATATCCGCTTCCGCCATCGCGGCACGCGTACGAACGGAGGCGTAAAATTCTACGGAATCCGATGTTTTTTTCCGTACTCCCGCCGTATCAATCAGCTTGAAACGTTCCGTTTGCCCCGTTTTGAATGTCCACACGAACGGGCATTCAATGGCATCGCGCGTCGTTCCCGCCGTTGAACTGACCAAGGCGCGTTCTTCCCTCAATAAAGCATTCGTTAAAGAGGATTTTCCGACATTCGGACGACCGATGAGGGCAAATTTGGCGACAATCGGCGCCTCATCCGCCCGCGCTTCCGTCTTCGGCAACGCCCGCACGACGGCTTCCTTTAAAACATCGATGTTGCGGTCATGTTCCGCCGAAATCGGAATCACAATCTCGAAGCCTGATTTATAAAATTCCGCCAAATCCTCCTCGTCTTCCGACCGATCGACCTTGTTGATCGCCAAAATGCGCGGGACCTTTAACTTTCGCAGTTGCTCCGCCAATGTTAAATCCGTCGGCGTTAATCCGCAACGTCCGTCGACGACCCAAACCACCGCGTCGGCTTTCTCCAAAGCTTCCGTCACGCGCGCTTCGATCGCACGGGCAAAAACATCCGTCGGCGCAAACAACCCGCCGCTGTCGGTCAGCTGGAACAAACCGTCCACCGTTGCCGTCAGAAAATCACGCGTCACCCCGGGTTGATCATACACAACCGCCGTTTTGGTTTTCGTCAATCGATTAAACAGCGTACTTTTCCCGACATTCGTTCGACCAAACAGCAGAACCGACGGCAGGGACATGGTGAGACTATTTTTTCACGGGAGCGAAAATTGAGCAAGGGAATTGTACGCCGAAACACCGTTGCCTTTCGCAAAATAAGCTCAAAACGCAATAAACCCCCAGGGCACCTCCCGACTTCACGGAAGCATCGCAACCCCACCGATGCATGCGTATCAAAAAAATCGCCGAAAGGAACTTCTACCCGACGTATATTGCCGCCTTTATCCCTTCAAACACTCCGCGAGTACTTTTTCGATTGCGCTCACAGGCACTTTCCCCTGCGTACGCTTCATCAACTGCCCCTTTAAAACATTGAGTGCTTTTTCTTTACCCGCGCGGTATTCGGCAACCGGTTTCGGGAACGCGGCAATCACTTCTTCACATAAGGTTTGCAGTTCGTCCGTATCCACCGATACTTCCAAGCCTTTATTTTTGACAATTTTTGACGGCATTTCGCCCGTTTGGAACGCCGCGAGAAAAACATCCTTCGCGCTTTGCTTGGAGATAACGCCGTCATCGACCAAACGCACCAATTCCGCCAAATGTTGCGGCGTCAGTTTCAATGATTCCCACGGCTGATTATCCGATTCCCGCAACAAATCGTTGGCAATCCAGTTGGCAATTGAAAGCGGATTTTTGTCGTAAAGTGCCAATGTTGCTTCAAAAAAATCGCCGAGGCGTTTGTCGGGACAGAGCACGGATGTGACTGTATAAGGCAGATGTAAAGTCGTCAAATAACGCTCCTGTTTGGCAAACGGCAATTCGGGCACCTGCTTTCTTTGTTCCTCGATTTGCGCCTCCGAAAGCGTAATCGGAAATAAATCGGGATCGGTAAAATAGCGATAATCGTGCGCACTTTCCTTAGAACGCATTGAATAACTGTCGTTTTTCTCCGCATCCCAACGACGTGTTTCCTGAACAATCGCTTCGCCCGCTTCTGTCGCGCGGATCTGGCGTTGAATTTCATGTCGAACACCGTTGCAAACACCCGAAATGGAATTCAAATTTTTCAGCTCCACCTTTGTTCCCAATGCCATTGAGCCCGTCGGACGAATGCTGACGTTCGCATCGCAACGCATTTGCCCCTTCTCCATATCGCAGTCGGAGGCTCCGACGGCGCGCAAATGCATCTCTAACGATTTCAAATAAGCAAAAACTTCCTCCGCCGAATGCATATCCGGCTCCGAAACAATCTCAATCAACGGTACCCCGGCACGATTAAAATCTACCGTCGATCCGTCAGAATTGTGGGTTAATTTTCCGACATCCTCTTCCACATGAATGCGATTGAGCGCTACCTTGCGATGCTCCCCCTGAATGTTGCGCGCCGCTCCCTCCAGTTCGATTTCGACAAACCCGCCTTTACATAAAGGTTCATCCAACTGAGACACCTGGTAATTCTTCGGCGCATCCGGATAGAAATAATTCTTGCGATCCCATTTGCACCTGCGCGCGATTTCGCACCCGAACATACAACCGACTTGCACCGCCTTCAAAATCGCCGCCTTATTCAACACCGGCAACGTTCCGGGCAATCCGAGGACAACCTCATCCGTCAACGTATTCGGTTCTTCTCCGTACCGATACGGCGCACGCGTCAACAACTTCGTGCGTGTTTTCAACTGCACATGTACTTCCAATCCGATTACCGCTTCATAATGTGACATAGACAAAACCTCCCCCTGTCTTGAACTTAATCTTTCCGTTTCCAGCGGACAATCTTAAATCATATGTACAATCACAAGCCCTCAACCTGTCGAGTCCTATCAATGCACCACAACCATTATAACCAAACAGTGCCGTCAATTTTCCGCTTTTCGCTCTTTTTCTGCTTTTAAAAATTCTTCTGCAATTTCCGATAACCCTTGTTCCACTGTATAACGCGGCGTATAACCGACTTCCTTCACCAAACGCGTATTATCGCCGAATTGGACAGGCACCTGGTCGGCACAATCATCTTTAAAAACCAACAAATGTTCCTTCCCGACTTTTTTCGCAAACAACGTTACAAAATCCTTCACCGATGTCGCTTTGCCAGTACAGATATTCACCGTACCTTCAACACCACTCTCCAAAAATTGCACCAACGCTGCCGCAACGTCCTTTATGTAAATGAAATCTCTCAACAGCGATCTATCTCTAAACACAAACGTCTGATCGTTAAAAAAAGCTTTCCATAACGAACCTATAAGACGGTTCCTGCGTATATCTTCCAAACTATAAGACCCTCCTATCCGAGCGTATCCGAAAGAAACACCATTTACACGGAAATACCGCTCTGCAATTTCATGCAAATGATGCTTGCAAAAAGCGTAATGCGTTCGACTTAAATCCAAGACATCTGTTTCCTTCAACGGGCGATCGGAAGCCGCATATTCCGCGAAACTACCGGCATACAACGCTCGTTTCCCGCCGTTTTCAGCAAAAGCCTGCGCCAGACGAATTCCGGAAGACAAAAAAGCATACTGAAGCGGAGCATGTTTTTCATAAATACTCGACCGATCCCACGCCAGATGGATCAAATATTCAGGCTTAATTTCCGCCATCATTCGATCGACAAAAGCATCATCCAGGATATTTCCTTTTACCCAATGAACATCACTCTCCACCCGAACCTCCTGTCGGATCGGCGCATAGACTTCAAATCCTCTTTCGCAAAGAACCTTCTCCACGGAATAACCGATCCCACCACTTGCACCTGTTAATAACACCTTTTTCTTCATCTTACCCCTTCGGTCTCCTTCCCCAATACTCATGTCCTTCCTCAAACGCCTCCGCGATCGACAAAAGCGCGCTTTCGTCGAACGGCTTGCCGATGAGCTGCAGGCCGATCGGTAAATTTGATTTTGAGAAACCGCAGGGGAGCGACATGCCCGGCAGGCCCGCCAGGTTCACGGAAACGGTATAAATATCGCTCAAATAAACGGACAACGGCGTACTCTTCACGCCGATCTTTGTTGCCGGGGTCGGTGAGGTCGGCGTCACAATCGCATCCGCGCCCTTAAATGCTTCCGCGAAGTCGTTGTAAATCAAACGCCGCACCTTTTGTGCTTTATCGTAATAATAAGCGTCGTATTCTCCGCTGCTCAGCACATACAGACCGAGCAAAATGCGCCGCTTCACTTCCGAACCGAAACCTTCGCTGCGGGACAACGAAAACATTTCCTCCGTCGTTTTGGCGTTCGGGCTGCGATACGTGTAGCGCACACCGTCGTAACGCGCCAGGTTCGACGATGCTTCGGCGGTTGCGATAATGTAATACGCCGAAATACCGTACTCCAATGTTTTCAGCCGAATCGGCTTAATCGTATAGCCCAGGTGTTTATAAAAATCGACCGCCGCCAGAACCGCCTTCTTTACTTCGGGATCCAAACCGTCGCCGAAGTATTCTTCCGGAACGCCCAGCGTCCATTTCTTTCCGCGATTATTTCGTATTTCTTTGCAAAAATCTGGTACTTCCCTGCGCGCGCTTGTGGCGTCCTTCGGGTCGGCACCGCAGAGCAATCTCAAAATCGCCGCCGCTCCCGAAACCGTTCGTGCAAACACGCCGGCTTGGTCCAAAGAACTGGCGAATGCGGCAATGCCGTAACGGCTGATGCGTCCGTAGGTGGGTTTGATACCGACCACGCCGCACAATGCCGCCGGCTGACGGACGGAGCCGCCCGTGTCCGTTCCCAATGACAGCGGAAGTTCGCCAGCTGCCACCGCCGCCGCACTCCCGGAACTGCTCCCGCCGGGAATACACGTGACGTCCCACGGGTTATGCGTCACCTGGAAAGCAGAATTCTCGGACGAAGATCCCATGGCAAATTCGTCCATGTTCAATCGCCCGAACAGCACCATTCCCGCCGCCTTTAAACGCTCCACAACGGTCGCGTCATAGGGACTGACGTAATGTTCCAGCATTTTGCTCGCGCAGGTGAGCGGCTGTCCTTTTTCGGAAAAAATATCCTTCAACCCTATCGGGATGCCGTCGTATTCGCTCAACAACCGTCCCTGTGCACGCCGTTCGTCCGACGCGCGCGCCTCACGAAGCGTTTTTTCTTCGTCAAACGATAAAAACGCCTTTATCTTCGGTTCCAGTTGCTTTGTGCGTTCGATGTACGCCTTCGTCAACTCTTCCGATGAAAAACGTTTCCCGTTCAGCCCCTCAATCAATTGATCCAACGGTAAAAATAACGTTTCTTCCTCCATGCCCATCCGATCCTTTGTTTATTAAACCGCTCCCTTCAATACTGCCGACTGCCTTATATAAAAAACGCCACACCCTCCGTTCTTATAAAACCTTCGGCACCGCCAACTGCGCGTCGCGCATTTCGGGTGCGTTTTGCTCCAACATCTTCAAGCCGTCGCACGTCGTCGGCTCATCTTCGCCCCAGGTATTTTCGTCTTGCTCAAACGTGTGCAACAGCGGCTCGACGCCCTCCGTATCAATGGCGTCCAATTTAAAACAGTAACCGATCATGTCCTGCAACTGTTGTTGAAAGATCACCTTTTCTTCTTCCGAAAACCGTATGCACGCAATTTTTGCCAATTGGTCGATATCCGCCGAAGTCTTCATAAATACTCAAAAACCTTCCGTTTCTTTCATGCTGTGTGTCGGATGTCGTTGAAGCAAGCCCATTTACACACATGAAACCCGCATATTTTGCCTCGAAAACGCTTTTCTTGCATGCAACGCAACGATAAAGCGCGTTTTTTAAATATTTTTTGTGAAAATTTTCAAAAAAAATCCGATTTTATAATCAAATGCCATGGTTCAAAAACGTTACACTCCGCACCCATGAAGATTAGAAGACACTCAACTCCCGTCCCTTACCCGATACACACCCTGTTTTTCAATCTGCTGTTGCAATCCTTCAAAAATCGGGTGCACCTGTTCATCTTTGAGTGTTCCCGTCGACGCACCGAACGTAAGTGCAAAGGCAAAGCTTTTGCGATCGTTCTTTACATCCTCGAATACGTCAAACACGTGCACATCGCGCACTTCCACGGGATGTTTGGTTAATTTTTTCAATGATTTCACCAACGTTTGGCGCACGGTTTCACACAAAGTCTCCTTCGGAACCCACAACGCCAAGTCTTTGGTGACGGTCGGCGTTTCGGCATACGGTTGAAAGGTCTTGAACGACGGGATACGAATGCGCTCCGGCAACCAAAAACATTCCGCCGCAAGCACGGCTTCTTCCTTAAACCAACGCTGCGTAAAATTTAAATTCAAATAACCGAGATTTACTTCAAAACCGCGCTGTTCCCAACGACCGATGGTGCCGCCGTAATCGTCCTGCCACAGCGGAGAAACATCCTTTCCTGCCGCCAAAACCGCCGACGGCGTCACACCGCCCGCCGCAATTAAAGCCTGCACCAATGTTTGCGCGCGGTAAAAATCGCAACCTTCGCCCGCTTTCCAGGTTCGTTCCCGCGACGGACACACGACAAACGCCGTCGCAAAGCATTCGCAGAGCTGACCTTTGGCATTGACTTTAAAAATGCGACCCGTTTCGAACAAACGCTCGGTGCGATTGCCGCGATTGCGATTTTCGGACAGCGCACCTACCAAACCGGGGATGAGCGAAAATCGCAGACAGGCATGTTCTTCACTCAGGGGCTTTTCAAGCGTTAATGCCGAAAGTTGCTCGGACGACAAAAATCCTTCGTACCATACCTTCGGACTTAACGAATCGGTGTAACATTCGTAAAAACCCGCATTCGATAAAATTTCCGCGTGTTTCAGGCGTAAAGTATATTCCGGCGCATCCGTCAGTTCGCAGGCGATGCCGCCGGGCACGTTCGACGGAATGCGGTCGGTTCCGAAAAAGCGGATAAATTCCTCCGCAAAATCCGCTTCCAGGCTTACGTCTCGGCGCCAAGAGGGTACCGCGATATCCCAAACGCCGCTCTCGACGGTTTTTAAGCGAAAGCCCAACGCCTCCAATGCATCACAAAAGGTTTTTTCTTCGACCTCAAACCCAATCAGGCACCGAATTTTCTCCAAACGCACTCTGACGGCACGCATTGCAACCGCGCAGGAACCGCTTTCGGTGAAGAAAGTTATCTTTAAATTCGGGCACGTTTCGCGCAATAATTCGATCGCACGCACCAACGCCGACGGCGCGCGGGTTTTATCGACAAAACGCTCAAATCGGTAAGCGGAGTCGCTCGAAAGATTGGTTTTTTGCGAAACAACGCGAATGTTATCGGCATCAAAATGCGCGCATTCGATGAAAATTTTGCTCGCCTGCTCCGAAATGCCGCTTTCTTCGCCGCCCATGATGCCCGCCAGCGATAAAACTTTCTCTCCGTCCGCCACTACAACCGCCTCTGAAGGAAGGGTACGCTTAATACCGTCCAACGTTTTCAGATGTTCGCCTTCGCGCGCCGTCCGAACGCACAGCGAGCCTTTTATCCTATCCGCATCGAACGCATGCAACGGTTGCCCCTGCTCGAGGAGAACAAAATTGGTAACATCAACAACATTATTGATTGGACGGATACCAGATGCTTTCAGGAACGCCTGTACGGCTTCGGAACTCGGTCGGATGGTGATATTTTCAATAAAACATCCCGAATAGTAGTCGCACAGCGGCGTTTCGATTGTCACAAACGACTTCGACGGCTTCGGCTGAGAACGCAGAAAAGCATGCGGAGCGTTGGAAAAGTTTTGCGAGGCAATCGAGGCATCCATACCCGATTACAACGCCGAGCATTATGCTTTTTCAAGAAATTTCCGAAACAACCGCTTCAACACGCAACCACGGAACTTTCAAAGCAAATGCAGTGCTCCGCCTCGTCAAACCCTTCTTTACCCCGTTTGTCTATGTACTTTCCAACACACGATTCGAAAGCAAAACATCCCTTCCTGAACCGCTCATGAAATGACAAACGACCGAACCCTATATCGAACGATTGCCCCCTTCGAACGAGCACCCGTCCAATCGAAAACCTCATGCAACAACTTTACACTTTTTCAAACGCTCCGTTCGGTTGCACCCCGAACTTGCGCATCTGGTCGCGAAACTGCTCCAGTCGCTCCGCTTTGCCCTGTTTGGCGGTCTTTTTGAACGCTTCGAAGGAAATTTCTTCCTCCGTATCGATCTCGTCTTCCAGGAAACCTTTGAATTGTCTTAATCGCGTCGGATGGCGCATTTTGCGCAGGGCTTTGGCTTCGATTTGCCGAACGCGCTCGCGCGTCACGTGGAACATCTTTCCGACTTCCTCCAAGGTTCGGCTGTAACCGTCGTGCAGACCGAAACGCAGCAACAACACTTCGCGTTCCCGCTCCGACAGCGTCCTGAGCACTTTCAGAAACATGCTTCGAAGCAAATTCTTCGCCGTCGTATCAAAAGGATCGCCGACGGTTTTATCCTCGATAAAGTCGCCGATGCAACTGTCTTCGCTTTCGCCTGTTGGGCTTTGGAGCGAAACGGGATGGCGGGCGATACTGATGACGCTTTTAACGTGCTCGGGCGACAATTTCAGTGTTTTCGCGACTTCCTCGGGTGACGGTTCGTAGCCCAGCTCCTGCACCAGCTGCTTTTGCGTTTGAACAACGCGGTTGAGGGTTTCGATCATATGCACGGGGATGCGGATGGTGCGCGCCTGATCCGCCAGCGAACGCGTGATCGACTGCCGAATCCACCAGGTGGCGTAGGTCGAAAATTTATACCCGCGGTGGTACTCAAACTTATCCACAGCCTTCATCAGTCCGATGTTACCTTCCTGAATGAGATCCAGAAACGACAAACCGCGGTTGGTGTATTTTTTCGCGATACTGATCACAAGGCGCAGGTTCGACTCGACCATCTCGCTTTTCGCCTTATTGACTTCGCGGATGTGTCGGCGCACCGTCTTCATCCACTCGACAAATTGCTCGGGCGGAAGGTGGAGTTCGTACTCGATAGCTTTAAGGCGCTTTTGCAACGGCTGCGTGTCGACGGAGGCGTAGGTCGAACTTTTTTCGATGCCGCGCAAACTTTCGCGGATTTTTTCGATTTCCCGCACCAACGGCGAATAGCGATCCAGAAATTCTTCGAAAACTTTCAATTTAAAACAAAAACGCTTAAATAAGGGCTTCAGCTGCGTTTCGAACTTTTGATAGCGCGTCAGAAATTTATCCTTTTCCTCCGGATCCGTCGCCTTCCAATACGACTCCCAAAGTTTGTTGAGTTGCGTCCCGAGGAGGTTGCACTGCGAAACCAGCTGCCTCAACGTTTGATAATAAGCCGTACGGTTCTCAACCTTTTTATCCGTTACGACAGTGTCGAAACGTTCGTTGTGTTCGAGCAGTTTTTGCGCCAAATCGATCTGGAACGGCAACGACAGCATAATCGAAAACAGGCTGTCCTGCGCCGAAAATTCCGCTTTTTCAATGCGCCCGGCGATTTTGGTTTCCTGTTCCTGCGTCAAAAGCGGAACCGCGCCCATTTGTCGCAGATACATGCGCACGGGATCTTCGATATTTTCCTCCGAACGCGCGTTTTGAACGGCTTCCTCTTCTTCGATCCGTTGCTGCTCCCGCAACTGTTCCGCCTCTTCCTCGTCCAGAATTTTAATGTCGAGCTTTTCGAGAATGCTGATGACGTTCTCCAGCTGATCCGCCTTTTTGACGGTCTCCGGCAGTTGACGGCTGATGTCCTGAACGGTCAGATACTTTTGCTGCTTCGCCAGCGCAATCAGCGCGCGAATTTTTTCATTGAGAATTTCCTGCGACGGAACAACTTTCACCTTGCGTTTGCCGAGCGACACAACACCTTCCGAGGCAACCGTTTTTTCCGACGCGACGCCCCCATTGGATACATCCCCCTTCGACATCCCTCACTCCTTCGGCAGGCAAACAAAAGACGCCGCCTCCGCCAACGCCCGCTTGCAGGCGAGCCGATCCGATTGCAGACGCCGCGCTTCCCCGATATTGCCATCGGGATTTTTTGAAATGCGTTTGTCAATCTCTAAAATTTTCTTTTTAAGAAAGCGCCGATACAGCTGTTGCAAAAGGAGCGTCAACTGTTCGCGCTCGTTGCCGGACGGAAGCGGTTGCGCCAGCCGTTGACACCAGCAATCCTCCTCCTCGGCGGACAAATTCCAACGGTCGCGGTTGTTCAGCGGTTCGATGCCGTTTTCGTGAAATTCGCTCAAAATCCGCATCAGCAACCGCCCGACCGTACGCGTTTCGTCAATCCAATCGAGTGATAAATACTTTAAAACGGCTTCCGTCCAATGCGGCGCGTGCAACAGAAATCTCAACACCTGTCCCTCCGGCGGTTCGTAAGCGACGGGCGACGGTTGCGACGGCGGTGCGGAATCCGCTTTAACGGGCGCGCGATGTTGAAACATTTCCAAATCCGCTTCCAACGCGCTTTGCGGCAGGTGAAACGCTTTGGAAAGTTCACGCAGTAAATCAAAACGCAAAACTGCGGACGTACATTTGGCAATAATCGGAAACATCGCTTGGAGGACATTGCGTTGAACCCCATCGTCATCGCAACCGTTGCGTTTGAAAGCGTGCACAAAAAAATCAACGGGCGAAAGGGCTTCGTCTGCGAGTTTTTCGCAACGTTTCGGGTTTTTCAGCAAAAAACCGTCGGGATCTTCATCTTTTTCCAAACAAACATAGCGCAAGGGAATTTCGAGCGGAATGCCCAACGTCATAAATCGCAAACCGGCTTTAAAACCCGCTTCGTCGCCATCAAACAGCCCGATGATCGGCGCATCGTAGCGTCTTAAAAGCTTCAGCTGTTCCTCCGTCAACCCGGTGCCCTGCGGCGCAACGGCGGTTTTCAATCCGCACTCGAAACAGCGCATGGCATCGAGTTGTCCTTCCACCAGATAAAAAGGAGTGTTTTTCTCTAAAAACGACCGCGCCTTTGAGAGATTAAACAACACCTGCCCTTTAATAAAGAGAGGTGTTTCGGGAGAATTCACGTATTTCGCTTCGCGCGTCGGATCAGTTTGAACCGTTACAAACGGCAGGTGTCGCCCCGAAAAGGCAATCGTTCGATCCTGCAGATCCTTAATCGGAATCATGAGCCGCCCCTGGAACCGCGGCATCAGACTGCCGTAATCGCGCTTTGGATTGTAAAACAAACCGCTTTGTTGCAACTGTTCGCGCGAAAACCCGGCATTTTGCAGGGAAACATACAGCGAACCGTCTGCGGGCGCAAAACCAATATCAAATGTTTTTGCTGTTTCGTCCGAAAAATGCCGCGTATCACGCCAATAAGCGCGCACCTGCTTTGCAATTTTATCGTCCGACCAAAAATGTTGCTTAAAGAACTGCGTTGCACGGGCGTAAATGTGCAACAAAATTTTCTTCACCGACACGCCTTCGTTCGAACGTACAATCGTTCCGCTGCGCCGTTCGTACTCCAACGGGATGTTGAATTGTTCGCACAGTCGCTCGACGCTTTCGGAAAACGTCAGTTGCTCCTTCAACTCCAAAAAACGAAACACATCGCCGGCATACCCGCTGCTGAAACATTTAAAGGTATTGCGTTGCGGATCGACGAAAAAGGAGGGCGTTTTTTCGTGCGAAAACGGACTCAGCCCCTTCCAATAACGTCCCGCGGGGTTTAATCGCACGTACGGCGACACCACATCAACCATCGACACCCGATCTTTAATCGCTTGGATGCAGGACGACGCAATGAGAGGCATTCTAAAGGAGAGACAGAATTATTCTTGCGTTTTTGGGGTAAAAAGGCAAGCTCATCCCGCGTATTATCACAATCACATACGGGTTTTTGTGAAAGGTGGTTGTTTTTTACCGCGGTGCAAGCTTTCGGTACAAAACCAATCCAAACACAAGCATGACTGCATTCGGGAACCACGCCGCCGCCAAAGGCGCAAGCATCCCGCGGGTTCCGAGCATGCGCCCGAAGCCGCCCGCGAGGTAATAGACAAAGAACAAGCTGACGGCCTTGGAAATACCGACCATCGGATTGGTGCGGACGCCGCCCAGCGAAAACGGAATCGCCAAAAGCAGTACCATCAGGCAAATCAGCGGGGAAGAAGCGATGGAAGCGTACGCAATGCGGTGTTCCGAAAAGTGCGTGTTGTTTTCGGGGAAAAAGTTGATAATCTGCTTCAATTCGTGCGCTCCGAGGTGTTTCAGCGGCTTGTGAATGCAATCCATAAAGGGCGGCGTTTCGTCAAAAGCGTCGTACGTTTCTTCCGAAAACGGCTTAAAGTTCCGAACGACGTCGGAATTTCCCTCAAAATACCAATGTTTTCCGTTAAAAAAATGCCACGTACGGGTATGCGGATCAAAAGAAACCGCGTGCGCTTCGATGCGTTCCCGTTCATGCCCGTCGGCATCAAGCATCGAAAGCGTTGTGAACGTACCGCGGTTGGCATACAAACCGAAACGGTTGATGCGCCACAAACGCCCCGCCGTCGGATGATGAAAGCAAAGATTATAGCGGATGCCGATTTGTTCGGTGTCGTTGGTATGTTTTTTTTGCGCATTGTAATCGATTTGCTGCGCAATCGTATTCATGCGATCGGAAGCGTACGGTAACAGGTAAGCGTTAAAACCGATCAACAGTCCCGTCAGCAAAACGGCGGCAAACCAAAAGCCGCGCGTGATTGAAAACACCGTCATGCCGGACGCACGCAACGCAACGACCTCGTTGTGCGCCTGCATGTCGTTGAGGACGTACAAAACCGAAATAAAGAACGCAATCGGCAGGACGGTTCCGAGACAGTTCGGGACAACGAACCCGTAGTAACAGAGCAATGTTTGCGCGCTTGCGCCGCGTTCCAGGAAGTTTTTCAGGTTTCGATACATATCCTCAAGGAGGAGAATGCCCAAAATCAGCAAAATTGTCACTCCGAGTGCCTTCAGCCACTCTTTTAAAATGTACCTGTCCACCAAACGCGGCATTTTCGCAAAACTCCAAAAAAATTCCTTCGAACGGCTCCGACCTGCAAAGCACCTTCATTGCAGTTCTGTGCGCGATGCAACACAAGCGTTTTGTGCTCAGTCCGACATCGTCGCCGTCTTCCTTTTCATCACGGATCCCCCCGTCCCCCTGTTTTCATTTTTTTCTTCATCGCCGCCTTCTTGCGGCATTCTTCGGCAAACATCCTCCGTTTTTCTCCCCGTTCCACCCCGCACACTTTTAAAAATTATTTGCCCTATACTAATACCTTCATCCTACAGTACATTTTCAACGGACGCACCTCCCGCACTCTGTCTTTATCCCTTTCCCGCCTCCCTTTCCCTGTCTTTCTCACGACCTATCCGCCTTTGGTTCCCCCCTTCGTCGCTCCTGCTTTCTCGCACCCGCGTGTTTCTCTCATTTCCGTCTCCGTTCTGCTCCGTTTTTTCTCTCCATCCTCTCTTCATCTGTCTTTGCTTTTTAAATTGCCGTCGCCTTCCCTTCTTATCACGGTACAACCGGCACTCTCATCCTTCCCTTTTTTCCTTTTTTTCTCCCCCGCTTTTTCCCCTCCATCGAATTTTTTTCTTGCATTTTTAATTTTTGACCGATAACAGAATACAGAATTGGGCTCCTTGAATTGGGCTCCTTGAATTGGGCTCCTTGAATTGGGCTCCTTGAATTGGGCTCCTTGAAGAAAGAAGATATGGGGCCTATAGAATTCATTGAAGCGGCGGCGAAGGGGGTCGCGAAGTTTGCGGGTAAGCATGCGGTATTAACGGCGGCGGCGGTTACGGCGGCGGGCGGCGCGTCGTATGTTGCGTACCAAAATTACAACGAAACGGATCGTGCGGTCAACGGCGGGGTTGTAAAGCAGGACGTGGCGGTCAAGGACAAACGCGGCGATTTATCGCTCAAGATGCAGGGGCTGAAGGAAGTGCCGAAAGCGAACGAGCCGGCGAAGTCGGACACGAAGTCGGGCAACGGCGATGCCTTGAAGGGATTGAAGGAGGCGTTGGATGCGGCGAAGGATGCGGACATCAAGGCGGAAGCGGCGAAGGCGGTCGAACAAACACCCGCGCAACCCGAGTTGCCGCCCGAGAAGCCGTACATACCGGAGACGGCAGCGGCGGATGCGGTCGATGCGTCGGCGAATGTTTTGGACGGGAACGATTCGGCCGCATTCAGACCGGCGCGTTTTGCGTCATCGGGGAGCAGTTCGGCGGCTTCCGAACGGAGCAATGCCGGGAAGGCGACGGCGGGCAGGAACGCAACGAAAGCCGTTTCGGGAACGAACGCGTCCGCGAAATCCGCAACAGCGGCGGGAAGCGGCGTAAAATCCGCGGCGGCGGCGTTCGAAACGGCATCCTCGGGCAAAACCGAAATCGCAAAGACGGGTGGCGACAAAGGTGGCGAAACGGGCAACAAAGGCGGCGACGGTTCGGCAACCGAAACCGGCAAGGGAACTTTATCCGACAACAACAATTCTTCGGAGAGCAAGGGTGAAACCGCAAAATTCTCGAACAACAGCGGCGAGACGGGATCGGAAACGGGGAACGTCGCGACGACGCCGACAAGCGTGGAAAATACCGTTTCGACGGTCGCGAAAACAACGGAACCAAAACCGGAATTGTCGGCGGAAGCGGAAGCAAAGCAAAGACGGCTTCGGGAAGAAAAGCGCAACGGTCTCCGACAATATTATTTGCAGGTTTTGCGGAATGCCTTCGAAAAAGAAACCGACTGCGAGGTTGATGAGGTGGTTGCGCCCTCCAATCGAAGGAGAGCCGGCATTACGTCGACGGATGTGATGAAGTTCGCGACGGAACCGGCTATGCGGGTCAAAAAAGTTATGCTGTATGTCGATAACGACGCAACCACCTCCGACCTCATCACGCTGTTGAAAGATCTCGGCGCAAGAACCGAAAGCAAACGCAACCCGAACCTAAGTTTCTTACTGCAGAACGGCCGTCGCTTTTTGGATGGCAGCGAAACGATTGAAGGCATCTCGCTGTACCCGGATAAAACAGGCAGCGTCTTGGTTATTTTCGCAAATACCCCCGTCGCCCCCTCCGACAAAAAGAAGCCCGATGCGGGAGAAACCAATGGAGAGACGATTGGAGAAACAGCAAAGGAAACCGAAAGCGATTTGACGAAAGCAGGCGGCGGTGCAACGGGGTCGGGAGGCGCAACCACCTCGTCGACAACGGCGCCAACGGGCGGAACAGCCGCGATTGAACCCCCCGATTGGATGCAAACCTTATGGGATAACGCGGCGGAAGAGACATCAATAAAGCGGGTAGGAGAAAATATCCATAGTTTGATGCCGTTGATGCAAAGACGGAATTCCTTCGACGGAACGAATGTACCGCGTTTTGTGCTGAATTTTCGTTTGAAAGAAACACGGTCTCAAGCCGGTTCGTACATACTGTCGCTTGCGTCCTCGCCTTTGGTAACCCCTCCGGTCTCGCCGAGAAATTCAACTCCGTCTTCCCTGCACCCGTCGCGGAAAAACAGCTTCGACGGATCGTTGCCGGACCTCTTCGACGGCTTGGGCGCAACGGGCGCGTGTGAAACCGATCCCAAAGACAGACTCAAGGAAATTCAACGGAAGGCGGCGGTTACCAAAATCCAAAACGCCTGGAGAAAGAGACTGAAAAACAAAGGAGAGAATAACAATCTTGTTGAATTGATGCGCGTGTTTTTGCAGATGCAGAAAGGCGACTTTACTTTGGACGGGGAAAAATCGGCATTCGTTTTGGAGCATGCAGAAGACCTGTTAAATAGGGACTTTTTCGTGAACCATGCGGGTCATACCATCACATTGAACGTTTCCAACGGGAATACGGATGCGTTGGAAGCGATTTTGGAAGAGCGCGGTTTGGAACTGACGGACAACGAAGACGGAACGCTTTCTTTCACGGCGGCATTCGCGTTGCCCGATTTTGACTGCGGTCGCCTGCCGACAATCTGGTTGAACAAAAATACGGATGAGAACGAGTTTAAACAGTTGAAGAATGTCCGTTTTATATACACTCCGGAACCGAAAGACTGTCCGAATGAGGTATGGGAGGTGTTTAAGGATGATTATAATAGTGATAATGATTTGATTTTGAACGCCGTTTGTTATGCGGGGAAAGACAGTCTGAAACAAAGTCATGCCATCGCTCTGGAATTCGGCGATTGGGTTCCCAAAGCGGTGACGCAGTGGACATCAAAGGCTCTTTGCGTACAAAACACTGCCGTGACGGCAAATAACGGAATAACGGTAACAAGGGATGATGAGGGAATCGGGGCTCTTCTGCAGTTTAACATAAGCGATGAAAACGTGAAAGCAGCCAACGCCTGGTTCGTGTGCGAATACGAAGTCGGCGAGGAAGATCAAAAAGAAAAGCATCGAATTGCCGTTCATTTGTTTTTCGCGGAAGAACAACCTGTTTGAAGAACTTGAATACCCGCTCGCAATAAATGACGAGACGGATGCCGAAAAGCAAAAAGTTGCGAACGATCGTGCCGGAACTCTGCGGAACGTTTTCTATAATTCGCTCGCATCGGAGCTGAACGCGATACCGGAACCGAAGGCAAACGAAAGCAAAAGATTTTCCCCGGAAGACAAAAGTCTGTGGGCATCGTATTTCAAGGACGGACTGATCAGTGCTTCGGAGCTGGTAGAGGCGGTGGACAGTTACAACTCAAACAGGGGTGATCGAGCTCCCATCGAAGAAATCGATTTATTCTGGACCAATCTGTACAACGAAGGCAAAGACGTTGTATATTTCTCGAAGGAGGGTATTCAAAATTTGAACGGCACGGGTGTATGGATATACGATACGAACCGCAAAGAGGAGTTCACCGGGTTGAATTGTCAGGAAGAGACGTATTTCACAGGTAAGGGTAGGAATAGGCAAGAGCATGTTGCATTGTATGTCTTCGGTGAGCAGATCGAAGAAGGGGAAGAAAACGAACAGAACGAAGAAGAAGGCGGTGAAGAAGAACAGGCAGACGACAACGAGCAGGAAAATCAAAACGAAATGCAATTCGAGGAGCACAATGTCGATAATCTGGAAAACAACGAAAATAATGCGGAAGAGAAGGACCAAGTGCAGCAACCGGAACAGGAGCAACATGAAAAGCAATATGAAGAGCAACCACAAATGAAGCTGACCATGGAACTGCTTCGGAATCCCGATGACGAAACAAAGAAACTGTTTGCCGAAATGGATTTGAAAGCGTTTTTGGATAAGGCGGAGAAAGATCTCACGGAGGCAGGCGAAGACCCGAGAAGCGCTTACATCGATTTCGTTGCTCTTTGTTCGGGTGACGAGACATTAAAGTCAAAAATCTCGCTCGACGTTTTGTTGCAGTATCCGCTTTGGCAATACGGTGTAAACAACGTCCTGTCCGAAGAAGACAAGAACAAGCTTGGAAACTTGCATGAAAAAGTGCTTGAATTCACCCGTGAGGGAAAGTCATTTTATGTCTTCCCGCCCTTATGCACAATCGACAAAACTCTGACGGTCGAAGACAATGAAGATTTGAAATACTTAATCGAAAAGCGAAAGGATGGTTTAAAAATGCTTGCCTTCGCCGTGAAATATGCTCTGCAAAACGGAAAAAATATTTCAGTCATTGATATTTCGAACGTTACTCTGCAGCTCAATGCCGAACACCATTTCAAATATTTCGCCGGTCTCCCCGTTTCGTTGCGCGGGAAATGGTTGGAAACGAAAAGTAAAGAAATTGACGATCGTCACGGGTTTCGGAATTTGAGTAAGGACACAATGCTCGTTCGTCAGAATGACGGTACCTTTAGGGTTCGGTATGAGCCGGAGAATTTTTATGAAGCATTCGGTATCGCAGACGTTTTTGTGAAAAATCTGCACAATGCATTGATACAGTATGCGAATTTTCCTGCTGGAAATGATGCTCTGAAAAAGGCCGTACAATCTTTAGAAGTTGAAGACTTTAAGCGTATACCGTTTTTGATTTTGAATGACGGAAAATTGAAAACGGCAGATGATGTTCGGTTTGGTTGCAACAAAAAGCATCTGTTCGATCTCATCTACGGAACCGCGAAGGAGGACTTCATGGAGTCGTGGTCGAAATTCCTGGGAAAACTGAAAAGTTTTGATCCGAAATATTACAACTCCCTCATTCTTTTCTTTCCGCATTGGGACGGAAGCGATCGTGTTGATTTTCAGCGTTTTCAAAGGGTAACTTCGACAACTGGCAAAAGAGCTTAAACATAACCTATGGGTGTGTACTTGAAAACCTCAAGGTTCAGGAGATATGGAATAGATGCCTGGATGAAGTCGCGGACATTCCGAACAAGGATGCAATCAAGGCAATGTTCGGCAACTTAAAAGCGTTGTTCGAGTCGGATGAGTATATGCCCGGTTTGGACATTGCAGAGAGTGAACGAATAAAAGTGCTCCTTAACACAATAGAAGATTGGGAAGAGTGGGATGGTTTGAAGAACTTGTATGTCACTAAAAAGGAGCATGGAGACGGCTCTGAACGGCAAGTTGCCTGTCATACGCGTGACGATTGGAAAAATTATCAAAAGTGGCGCTTCGAACGGTATTTCTTAAAAAGAAAAAACCTCCCGGCTTCCAAGACGAATCCGATTGAGGCTTGCGAACAAGGTTACGCGGATTGGGAAAAGATTTGCCAGTGGCTTGAGTGAGATTTTCGGGTGAAGGAAGGCGCGGGAACGGCATGTATCAACGAATATCCGCCGCATTTCCGCCGCCTAAATCACCCTGCGCAACCGTAAAACACCGACTTTCTCCGAAACCGAACGACGCCTGCTTTTACAATAACCCGAATTTTTCGAGTTTTCGGTAAAAGGTGCGTCGCGGCATATTGAGCAAACGCGCCGCCTCGGAACGATTGCCGCGGGTTTGAGCAAGTGCCGCTGCGAGTTGTGCTTTTTCGTTTTCGGTGGAAAAGGTTGTCAGGGGTTGGCCGGCAGGGACAGTGACGGAAGCGGTCGTTGCCGCGGCAACGGGAGACGTTGCAACGGCGGCGGTAAATTTCGGATCCAAATCTCTCGCTTCCAACGTGCGACCGGCGTGCATGATGACGGTATTTTCCGCAAAATTCCGCAATTCGCGAACGTTTCCCGGCCAAAGATAACGTTGCAAAATTTGAAGCACTTCATCGGAAATCTTCGGCGTCGGAAGATGATTTTCTTTGGCAAAAAAATTCAAATAATGGTTCAACAGCACTTCAATATCTTCGGTGCGTTCGCGCAACGGGGGGAGATGTAGCTCGACGACATTCAGGCGATAATAAAGATCCTCCCGAAAACGCCCCGCCCTAATTTCATTCGGCAAATTGCGGTTGGTGGCGCACACCAGACGCACGTCCAGCGGAATCGACTGCGTGCTTCCGAGGCGTTCGACGGATTTGGTTTCCAAAAAACGCAGCAACTTAACCTGTACGTTGAGCGGGATCTCGCCGATTTCATCCAAAAATAAAGTTCCTTTGTTTGCACTCTCAAACCAACCGATGTGTCGTTGCAATGCACCCGTAAAAGCACCGCGTTCGTGCCCGAACAGTTCCGATTCGAGCAGATGTGACGGTAAAGCGGCGCAGTGAACGGGAACAAAGGTTTTATCCGCGCGCAAACTGAGCGTATGCAGCTGATGCGCCGCCAATTCCTTTCCGGTGCCCGTTTCGCCTGTAATAAGAACCGTTGTTTTGGCGGGTGCAACGCGTTGAATTTTTTGCATCAGTTCCCGAAACGCCGGCGAGATCTCGAGCATCGCGAACGGCGTTGCGGCGGTTTCAACGGCTTTTGCCGACCGTCGATCCGCCATCGCACGCGCCACCAGACATTCCAGTTTTTCCAGCGAAACAGGCTTCGCGACAAAATCATACGCGCCCTGCTTCATGGCTTCCACGGCGGTTTCGACGGTTCCGTAGGCGGTCATCAAAATACACGCCGGCTTATTCGGGAGCCGCAGTGCCCGTTGCACAACCGTCAGACCGCTGTCGCGTCCCATGCGCAAATCCGTCAAAATGACATCAAAAGACAACGCTTTATCGGTCATCAACCGCAACGCTTCCTCGGGATTTTCGGCGGTAAAAACCTCAAACTTGTCCGAAAACGCCAACGCCAACCCGTCACGCGTGTTCTTCTCGTCATCGACAATCAACAGCGAAGCGTCGTGCAACATGTCGGTTAAAAAACGATTACTTTCTCGGTTCGTCCTTTGATATACCCTCCGACGGCGGCGGGTATAAATTGGCAATCGCTTGCATGACCTTATCGCTTGCCGCCTGAAACGGATCTGCTTCGTTTTTGCAATCCTCAAAAACGTCCGAAGGCAACGGCTTTCCGAATACCAACGTCAGTTGCGGCTTAAAGGAAGGAAAAAACTTGCCCTTCGGCCAGGCTTCGAAGGTTCCGAAAACGCGCATCGGAACCACGGGGACATTTGCTTTTAAAATAAACCAACCGATGCCCTTTTTGCCGCGTTGCAAGATGCCGTTCGGCGACCGCGTGCCCTCGGGAAACATTTGAACCACCTGCCCGTCCTTCAAAAGGTTTAATACCCGCCGAAACGCCGACAAATCGCTGCCTTTGTCCCGATCGACGCCAATCATATAAAGGCGGCGAAACCACCAACCGATGCCGGGTTTAAAGAGTGTCCTGCGCGCGAACGAATACACGGGTTGGCGCGGACAGAAAGAAGCGGAACACGGCGGATCGAGGTAACTGACGTGATTACCCGCCAGGATACAACCGCCGCTCTTTGGAACGTTCTCCAAACCGAAACAACGTTGCCGATACCCGATCGTAAAAATCTGCCGAAACGTTCCGGTCGTCAGGCGGTAAGGCAAAGAAAGGCTTGTTGCCACGTTTCGGATGGTATAAAATTTTTGAAGAAAGTAAAAGGCTGAATGTCGGAGGAGATTGCCGAATTGGACGCTTTGAAGGCGTGGGTGCGCGGATTGCCGCAACGCCCCTCCTGGCAACTGTACTTTATGTCCGTCGCGTGGTTGCTTTCGGCGCGCTCGACCTGCCAACGCTTACACGTCGGTTGCGTCTTGGTCTCGGAGGAACAACGCATCATCGCTACCGGCTACAACGGCTTTTTGGCGAAACTGCCGCACCGATCCGTGGTACGCGATAATCACGAACAATTGACGGTGCATGCGGAACAAAACGCGCTGACCGATGCGGCGCGCCGCGGGGTTTCGGTTCAAAACGCAACCGCCTACGTGACGCATTTCCCCTGCATTCACTGCGCAAAATTGCTGTTGGCGGCAGGCATTCGGGCGGTTTATTTTCACGAAGATTATCATAACGACACACTGGTAACGGAGCTGTTTGCCGAAGCGGACGTACCGTTGGAACGTTTTCAATAAGATGGAAGAAATACCTGTACCGCCGGTCGGCATGGTTTTGATCGCGAATGCCGAAAAAGGCAGTCCGTTCGAGCGCACCGTCGTCGTTCTCATTCATCGCCGGGGTACGTGCGCAACGGGACTTATCATCAATCAGCCGTTGCATCTGATGCTGAGCGATTTCGAAAATTCTCCGCATGCGGCATCGGACAACATTCCCGTTTATTGTGGCGGTCCCGTGCAACCGAACCGCCTTATCGTGACGGGAATGGAACTCGATGCGGATCGTCACCGCCTGCATTGGCAGTTCGATTTGGATATGTGCCGATTGTCGCAATGCGTTGACGAACACCCGAAGATGTCCTTTAAAGCTTACCGCGGGTACGTCACGTGGGAGGACGAACAACTCATCGACGAAATGAAAAACAAACGCTGGCTACCGACACCGTACCCGTTTAAGCCCGTTTTTGCCTCCGACCGACCGCGCCTGTGGGAAACGCTCATGTTGCAATTCTATCCGTTTGCACCGAACGTTCCGTACGTACCGGAAAATCCGGGGAGGAATTGAGGGGGAGACGAAAGAGCAATTCGGCTGTTTCTGCTGATTTTGGCACTTTCTTTTCTGATAAAGCGGTGAAGCAGCGGTGTTCGAATAAATGTCCCATTTTCTGTCTTATGAAATACATTATTCAGGGATTTTAAACGAAAAAAGTTGTAATAGAACACTATACTTTACTCTAATCAAGGTGGGTGCGATATATGAATTTGTACAAATTTTTGGACAGGGCGTTTGGCAGTTTGCAATATCGTTCATTCGTTGTGTGGTTTCACCTTCAGAATCTTGGCAAACTCTGGATCCCGTACCTGGAGACGCATCTGTGCGATCACTGCAATTTAAACTGTAAAAGCTGTTCTCATTTTTGTCCGCTGGTAACCGAACCGACCTTCACGGATTTGCAACAATATACGGGGGATATTCAGGCACTTTCAGAGAAACTCGCTATCCGTAACATTCGCCTGATGGGCGGCGAACCGCTGTTACACCCGCAGGTGAATGATTTTATGCGTGTCACGCGCGAAGCGTATCCGCATTCGAGGATTTTTATCGTGACCAACGGTTTGTTATTGCTGAAAATGCCGAATGATTTTTGGGAGACGTTGCATCGATATCGTATTCGCATTCATTGGAGTAAATACCCACCGTTGAAAGATAAGTTTGCGGAAATTTACAAGCACCTCAAAAAACATCGTGCACTTTTGGAATTCGGCGAGATGTCCAATAAGGATGTCGAATGTTTTCATGGTTTTTCTCCTTTTTCTCCCAACGGGACAGAAGATCCTAAGCAGGCATTTAAGGGATGCATGTCCAAAAGTTGCGTTAATTTGTACCGCGGAAAAATCTACACCTGCCCGGCGTGTTACGTTTTTCGCGCAAACAACTACTTCCATGCCAACCATGAAGTCCCGGAAGGTTGGGATATTTACAAATACAGCGGTAAAGAGTTACAAAGTTTTCTGAATAAACCCATCCCGTTCTGCCGCTTTTGTCATCATGCGGTACATCCGAAATCATTTCCCTGGGAAGTGTCAAAGCGGAAAGCGGAGGAGTGGATGTAGGAAGGGGCTTTCGGCAGATAAAGCGATTTAACATAACGCATGTGCACTTCGTTCGATTAGCGGAGGTATTTTTGATCGCGTAATTTTTGATGTTTTTGCTTTTTTGTTCCCAAAAATAGTTCTGCAAATTCCGCTCCCTTTCTCACCTCCTTCATAATGTGAATAACTTGTAAATAAGTTTTTCTTGTCACTCATTCCCCTATTGCAGTTTTATGATGGTGTGCTGGGTCTCATGGATCGCGCCGTCGCCGAAGTTATTTTTCAAAAAAACGCTTACGGATGCGGTTTTGCGGGGATTTTGAGAAAATTTTTACCTTCTGCCCGGATACCGCGAAACAAGTGTACCGAGGGTTCCGTTCATCGGGTTTCCTTCGGGGAAACTTATTGTGAATAACTTCCGAAATTTTCCTCCATGGATACGCTGTTGAACACGTTAAAGCAGGATCTGAAAAATCTCTTTTCGCAGGATCTTTATGCGACGTGGTTTCAACCGTTGCAGGCGGAGGAGGAACCAGCAAACAACCAATGGACGTTGATCGCCAACAGCGATTTCGCGGCGGTGTGGCTCAGGAATAATTACGGGGATTTGTTGCAGCGGAAGATTTCCGACATCCTGGGACACCCAATCCGCCTCGAAATTAAAGCAATTCCGACGGACGAGACGGAAAATGAGGCGATAAAAGAAGCACCCATCCAAATGTCATCGGCAACCGAAGCGCACGCGCCGGCAAAGGACGGACTATTACCGCAATACACTTTTGATACGTTTGTGGTGGGTGCCGGCAATCAGTTGGCACATGCGGCGGCGACAGCGGTGGCGAACGCGCCCGGGAAAGCCTACAATCCGCTGTTTATCTACGGCAACACGGGACTCGGGAAAACCCATCTGACGCAGGCGGTCGGGCATTTCGTGCGGCAACATCAGCCGAATGCGAAGGTTATTTACATTACGACGGAGCGTTTCACCAACGAATTTATTCAGGCGATCCAGGACAACCGTTTAACACAATTTCGTCGCAAATACCGCAAAGCCGACGTACTGCTGATTGACGACATTCATTTTTTGGCGCACAAGGAGCGGATACAAGAGGAGTTTTTTCATACCTTCAACGAACTTTTTGAAGCCCAAAAACAGATCGTGTTGTGCAGCGACCGTCCCGCTTCGGAAATCGCAAGCCTGGAAAGTCGTCTCGTGTCGCGCTTCCAATGGGGGCTTGTGTGCGACGTTCAGGCACCGGATTTCGAAACGCGCGTGGCGATTTTAACTAAAAAGGCGCAGGCGATGCATTTGACGCTCAATGCGCTGACCATCGAGTTTCTGGCGCAACGCGTGACGCGCAACGTCCGTCGGATGGAAGGCGCGCTGAACCGCATCGCCGGCTATCAGCAATTACTTCATACAACGGATGTATCGCTCGATAAAATCGAAGACATTCTCTGCGATATTTTCCAAGAGGAATTGGCGGCGCAGGTGACCATCGAGGATATTCAGAAACAAATCTGCGAATTTTATCACGTTTCGCCGGCAGATTTGCTGAGCAAAAAGCGTCCGCAGACGGTGGCGTTCCCGCGGCAGGTCGCCATGTATCTGTGCCGGGTTTTGACGTCGGCACCGCTGAAGGAAATCGGCGCGGCGTTCGGCGGACGCGACCACGGAACCGTCATTCATGCCTGCAAAGCCGTTGAAGCCGCATTACAGCAGGAACCGACCACCAAACGAACGTTGCAGTTTTTGCAACAAAAGCTCGTTCGGAAGAATTGAACCCGCTTTGTCGTATCCGCCCGAACCCTGCGAAGGTTGGGGTTTATGTTTTTCCTGCGGAACACAACAGGGAACAGTCGCCGAAGTGCTTTGTTGTCGACGGATAAGAGCATAATGATGCACAATTTGATGAAGAATGTTGTTGTGTGCATTTTTTCACAGGGCACGCAAAACGTTTTTATCCGCCGACACACGCTCCGAAAACATCCGTATACGTTTTCCGCAACAGCGAAACGACAACCGATTGTCGTCGGAATTTATGATACCCCAAAAAAACCTTCCGACGGTGCCGTTCATCCGAAAACAAACAACAAAACAATCGCTTTTTCCGCTGGCAAAAAGCTTGAACGTTTTTTCGGAAATTTTACGATAAAGGCAACCGAGTCTTTCACACCATGTCCCAACCGAGTTTTACGCCGGAACAAATCGAACAAATTCGCACACAGGCATTAAAGACGCGCTCCGTCGGCGAATTGCAAACGTATATCAATAGTACGTTCGGAACGCGCCTGACCTACCTGGAAACGCGCTTCCTGATGGATGATTTTGCGCTGGAATTGGCAGCGGAACCAAAACCGTCGGCACTCGAACAAAAGCCGCAAACTTCGAACGATCCGCTCGAAGACGATGTCATTGATGAAGGCGGCGGTACGGTGCGCGTTTCCGTCGATCCCGTTACCCGTCCCGGCAAAGTCGTCAACGGCACCGTCACGTTTTCCGACGGCAAAACGGCCACCTGGGGCTTGGATGCGCTCGGTCGGCTGTCATTGAGCCCGACGCAAATCGGTTATCGTCCTTCGCAGGAAGACATGATCCAATTCCAAGAGGCGTTGCAGGAACAGCTCGCCAACGGTCGCAGGGGATTGGGATTATAGAAAGATTGCTCTTGTTGCGAGAAGCTCTGTGCTTTCCCGATTTTTCATCATTGTCAAAAGAATAAAAATTTTCGATGGTTCGTTTTCTTCCGTGGCAAAGCGTATTGTTTGCGGCTTTAAATCGAAGCGAACCGAATAAGTGAAATTGCAACTTTTCAACCGTACTCTTAAAAAACCTTATGCAACTCTACCTGGATCTTTTAAAGCACGTTCTTGATCACGGCGAAGAACGCTCCGACCGCACCGGCGTCGGAACCGTCAGTATTTTCGGGGCGCAAATGAAAATCGATATTTCCAAAAGCTTCCCGCTGTTGACGACCAAGAAGGTGCATTTCAAGTCGATCGTCTACGAACTGCTGTGGTTTCTGAAAGGCGAAACCAGCATTCGGTTTTTGAAAGAAAACAATGTCCGTATCTGGAATGAGTGGGCGGATGCGGACGGTAATCTCGGTCCGGTGTACGGCGCCCAATGGCGGCATTGGAAAGGAGCCGACGGGCAGACGACGGATCAAATAAAGACCCTCATCGAGGGCATTAAAAAGGAACCGTTCGGTCGACGGCACATTGTTTCGGCGTGGAACGTCGGCGAGTTAAAATACATGGCATTACCGCCGTGCCATGCGTTTTTTCAATTTTACGTACATACCGACGGTCGGCTCGATTGCCAGCTGTACCAACGCAGCGGCGATCTGTTTCTGGGCGTTCCGTTCAACATCGCTTCCTACTCGCTGTTAACGTACATGGTTGCGCAGGTATGCGGTTTAAAACCAGGCACCTTCGTTCACACCTTGGGCGATGCGCACATTTACAAAAACCACTTCGAAGCCGTTCATACGCAGTTGTCGCGCACACCGAAGGGACTCCCGACGTTGACGTTGGATCCGACCGTGACGGATATTGATAATTTTACATACGAATCGTTTCATTTGGAAAACTACGACCCGTACCCGACCATCAAAGCGGAGGTCGCCGTTTGATGGTGACGTTTAAAGCTATTGCGGCGATGACATCCAACCGCGTCATCGGTCGGAATAATCGGTTGCCGTGGCATCTGCCGGAGGAGTTGCAACATTTTCGGCAAACCACCCTGCATCAAACATTGTTGATGGGGCGCAAAACGTTTGAATCGATGGGGTCGCGTCCATTGCCGCAACGCACCACGTACGTTTTGACGCATCACGCTTTTCCTGCGGAGAATGTTCATGTCATTACCGACATCTCGCAAATCCCCGCAACCGTCGAAACCGTATGGGTTTGCGGCGGGGCTTCGATTTACGCGCAATTGTTGCCGATCTGCGATGAACTGCTTCTGTCGGTCATTTTCCAAACGTACGACGGCGATGCGTTTTTCCCGCCGTTCGAACATCTTTTTAAAAAAGAGGAAATTTTGAAAAAAACCGACACCTTCGAAATTCAACGGTGGATCCTAATTCGGGAAGCAATCGCCTGAACGGTTTTTTTACACAAAAAAGTTGTCATTAAACGCGCATTGTTTATCATAAGAGATGTATATGCGTTTCCTTCCTTTTTCCCAAAAACATTTTGGGCGCGTTTTTTTATCGGCGGCATGCCTGCTGTTGCAGGGATGTAACAATTGGTTTTCGTCCAAATCGCCCGAAGTTGTCACAAATGAGAATTCGACCGTTGTCGGAACCTCCGAAAACGAAGCCGTGACGGATGTATCCGAAGAGCCGATAAAGCCCGTTCGTGCAACGCCGCGCCGCCCCGTTGTGGTCGAAGAACCCGTTTTTGAACCGATACCCGTGGAAGAACCGACATTCTCGCCGATGGTGCCGGACGGAAATACGACGTATGTGGTTCGCAAAGGCGATACGCTGACGAAGATCGCACATCGTTTTAATGTTTCTGTTTTACAACTGATGCAGGAAAATCAGCTTAAAAACAAAAACAAGCTCTCCGTCGGTCAGGTGCTTTCCATCCCGCAAGGCGGTGCTTCCACCGAACCTTCCCTTTCGGGAGAGGTCGAACCGTACCGCGTCGTCAAAGGCGATACGCTTTCGAAAATCGCCAAGCGTTTCCAAATTTCCCTGTTCGAATTACAGCAGATGAACGGCTTTGACCGTAACGCAACCCTGTCGGTCGGTCAGATGATCTTGGTGCCGAAAAGCGCTTCGGCGTTGTCTTCGACGGAGAAGGACGGCGTTTATTCCGTTCAAAAAGGCGATACGCTCGGTAAAATTGCCAAAAAATTCGGCACGACCGTTGCCAAACTGCGCGAACAAAATCACCTCAAATCGGATACCATCTATATCGGACAGAAGTTATATCTTTCTGGTTCGGCACCCGTGAGCGAAAAATCCCGTAGTACGCCTTCAAAATCCGATGCGACGCCCATCGAAGGTGACACCTACACGGTACAAGCCGGCGACAGTTTGTGGATCATCGCCAAGCGTTGCCGTCGGTCGGTGGCGGAATTGACGCAGCTGAATGATTTAAAAAATCCCGAACAGTTGCAGGTCGGTCAGGTATTGCGCCTGAAAGAGCGGTCGTCCGTTTCCTCCGAAAGACCTTCGCAACGTCGAAAAACATCCGTCAGGACGTACGATGAGGTTCCCGTTAAGCGACATAACGAGGAGCCGTTCGTTCGAGACTATAAGCGGGAACCGGAGCCCGTTGCACCGTCACATACCGAAGACATCGACCAACCCAAGCCCTCTTCGACATTTGAGGAAGATGATTTCAAAGATTTGTTTGAAGAAAACAAAGACATGCCCGTGGTTCCGCTGGACGTGCAATGAAGTATGACCTGAGAAGTGCCCGCAACGGACTTCTTTTCTGCAGCCTTGTTTTACTGACTTACGGATTGTTGATGCTGTGCAGTGCGACGCAACCGTTGGTACACGGTTACACGTACTTTATAAAACAATGCGCCTGGTGCGGTGTCGCGGGTATTTGTTTTTTAATTTTCACCTTTTTCCCTCTTCGTAAATTGGAACGCTTCGGACCGTGGATCGGGTTATTGACGATCGGATTGTTGCTGTCGGTATTTATTCCCGGGATCGGTCGCTGCATTAAAGGCTCGCGCCGCTGGATCGGAAGCGGCAATTTTCGTTTTCAGTCGTCCGAACCCGCAAAAGTCGGTTTCATCCTCTTTTTTTCTTACTTCCTTTCAAATCACATGCATGAAAAAAGCTTTTTCAAAGGCTTCGTGCGACCGATCGCGTGCGTCGGCATTTTTTGTATCCTGCTGATGCTCGAACCCGATTTTGGAACCACGGCACTTTTCGGAACGGTCGCCGCGTTGCTGCTGTTCGTACGCGGCATTCGTTGGGTTTATATCACATCCGCCGTCGTCGCAGGTCTGACTTTATTTGGCATTGCGGTTTATCAAAATCCCGTTCGTCTCGGTCGTGTTTTGGCGTTTTTGGATCTCGAAGCCAATCGCACCGGAAGCGGTTATCAGCTGTGGCAAAGTCTGCTGGCATTTTCGTCGGGCGGTTGGTTCGGTTGCGGTCTCGGACAGGGACGACAACAGTTTTTCTTTCTTCCCGAAGCGCATACGGACTTTATCGGTGCCGTACTGGCGGAAGAACTCGGAATTGTTCATATGATAATCGTTCTGCTGTGCTTCGGCGGCATCACGTATTGCGGTTTAAAAATTACCCGCGCGCATACGGATGCGTTTTTGTTTTACATCGGCTTGGGTACCGTCTGTTTCCTGACAATACAGGTTTTTCTCAATTTGGGCGTTATCACGGGACTGCTCCCGACCAAAGGGCTTGCGTTGCCGTTTTTGAGCTACGGCGGTTCGAATTTGGTTACCAATGCCTGCTTTATCGGTCTGCTGACGAATTTATCGCGCGACTGTTATTCGCCGTTGCGACGATTGGAATATAAGATGTGCTGACATTCACCGTTCATCGAACATCGGGATGAACCGTCAGAATACGGTAAAACGTGCAACGTGGGCGATTCCGTACCTGCAATATCGGCGTCGGTGCGCTCGAAATTTCCGAAGGCACGTGCGATAAAGCAGAACGCAGCAAATAGCGTCACTATACACGTACAAGAACACATACTTCGGTTCGTTAAACGCGATTATTTTCGGGAATATTTTTCGAATGTCTAAAGTTGCCTCGGGTATTTCTTTTTTACAAAAAGCGGGTTGACGGATTGCGGTTGTGCAACAACGCTGATATTCATGACATCCCGGCTTGAAACCTTAACAGCGGATGTCAGAATAATTCCGACGTGATACAATCAAAGCACTTTCTCATCGCCTGCGGTGGGACGGGCGGGCATCTGTCGCCCGGGATTGCCGTTGCGCAGGAATTGACGGCGCGCGGGCATCGGTGTAAGCTCTTAATCTCCGAAAAGCGCGTCGATCAAACGCTTTGTGGTGCCTACCCCGAGTTGACGTTTATTCCCCTGCCGGGCATCGGCTTTTCAGGAAAAATTTCGAACCTCCCGCGGTGTTTTTTGGCGGCGTTTAAAAACATCGCCCAATCGTTCCGTTTGTTGCGACAAACCCGTGCGGATGCGGTCATCGGTTTTGGCGGTTTTACCAACGTCGGCATTGTTTTGGCAGCAAAATTCCTGCGAAAACCCTGTTTCTTGCACGAAGCCAACCGTATCCCAGGACGCGCTGTAAGACTGCTGGGTCGTTGGGCAACAACGGTATATGTACCCGAAATTTTTCAAAAACAACCGCGGTTGCGCATGAAAGTCTGCGGCTTCCCGATACGGCGGGAATTTCAAAAACAAGGTAAAACCATCGCCAAGCAACGGTTGGGCTTTGACCCGAAAAAATTACTTTTGGTCGTGGTCGGCGGCAGTCAGGGCGCACGGGTGTTGACCCAATGGGCGCGGGAACACATCGAAGATTTTAAGGGACAAAATCTTCAAGTATTGTGTCTGACGGGGGTGCGGAATAATATAGAGGGTGCGGCTGATACGGAGGTGGGTTGTGCTTCCGTTTCGGAGATGACCAAAAAATGCGGCAACAAGGTCGGGCAAAGGACGAAGGCGGTTGCTTCCGCGATAAAACTCGAAACCGATAACAGCGGTGCGATACAAAAAACAGCAGTTATTCCCGAAGGGGGTGACGGAGCTTGGCGAAACGAAACGGTTGCTTCCGAAGTAAATTTTTCAGATACCGCAAACGATAAAAACAAAGCGTTTGAGTTAAAAACGGAGCACGTTGCGAAAAAAGAACACCCTTCATCGGAACTTTCGGATACTTTGTCTTCTGCGAAACCGTTCGTGTCCGTCGGATTAGAAGGATCTTCCGTTCGTTTTATACCCTTTTGCCACCAAATGCATATCGTGTATTCCGCCGCGGATGCGGTCATCGGGCGTGCCGGCGCCGGAACGATTGCGGAACTGACGGTTTGCGAAACGCCGTCGATTCTCATCCCGCTTCCGACATCCGCCGACGGTCATCAACGTGCCAATGCGCACGCGTTCGAACAACAGGGCGGGTGCGTTTGTTTAGAACAGAGCGATCTCCCGAAACTGTTGGGGGAAGCGCATGCGTTGCTTTCGAATAAGGAAAAACGTGAAACGATATCTGAACACCTGCGGGAACTGCACGCTGAGGATGCGACGAAAGCGATGGTAATGGATATCAAACGGACGTTGGGAGTGGGGTAAGGTTTGCCGACGATCATGGGGAAAGCCTCTTCCTGCGACGACAGAAAGGCAACGGCTTCAGCAAAGGTTCCATCCCGTACGGAACGGATGATTTCAGCGGTTTTTTTTGATCCACAAACGATAAAAACCAATCTTCTTTGACAAGCATTTACTGTTTCCGAGAAAACTCCGAACGGACGGTAAAAATGATAAAAAACCGAAAAATTCCCATGTTTTTTTGAAAAAATGACCGTTCATACACCAAAAATTCCAGAAGTGAACATAAAAATAAACGCTTGCATTGAGTAAAAATTTCACATACGGCTTGAGCGTGGTTATGAAAAAATTCTTAATACACAGAGATCCGACGGGTTTTAACGCGTTCGTTTGTAGCGGCTTTGGTTGCAAAAAGCGGCTTCCTTTCGACGGCATCGGCGAAAGAAATTGTTATCGATTCCAAAAATGAGGAGATTACGCAAAAAGGACTTTTAGCGGGATTGAAAGAAAAAAGATTGCAGTATGAAAACGACTGCAACACGCTTGCGAAAGTACTCGAGGAAGCTATCCAAAACAAGGAATTAACAATTATGACGGATCTCACGGAAGTTCTCAGGCAGGACTGCTTAATCCCCTTCAATCATTTGGTCGTCGGGGATGTTTGGGATCGTATCAACTACAAAAGCTTTAAAGATGCGGATAAAAGCTTCAAAATGGGAATAGAAGCGGTGAAATTTGTTGCCGCTCTTGAGATCCCGAAAGAATGGGACACCTCGACGAGATTTTGAAGCAGGCTGAAGAAAACCTGTGTGTCAAAGCAAAAGAATTTCTCGCGAGTAAATTCCCGAATTTAATGCGTTCCAATCGGAGCGAAGGTTTTAAGGAACAGCTTAAAGAACTGAAAAAGGCGACAGATCCGATGCCCAATATCGTACTTCAAAAGGGCTTTGTTAAAGCCGACACATCAAGTCAGCTGTTTGAAAATTTCAAAAAGCCTTTCCAGTTGACATTTGATAGGGTCGAGGGTGTGTTTTGCGCCGGTGATACACTCAAACAGCTGGTTGTTTCGCTGACTTTTTCACAATCGCATCTGGAATTTACACCGCAATGTTTTGAAGAAGCACCGTTGTTGGAGAGTCTGATTATTAAAGATTTCACACTCTTCATATTCGGTAATCTCAGCTTCGCAGAATGTCCGAAATTGAAAGGTCCGTTTCAAGGGAGCGGTAAGATACTGCTGGATGCGGCTCACCACGGGAGTATTGTCGGTGCTTTTGAAGATTGTCCGAGTATCAAAAAAGAAGACGTTAAAAAAGTGGCGTTAAATTTTTTTATCGGCAACGTGCAAAACGGATGCTGGACAGACAAGGATCAAGTCGAGGCATATCTCGAAAATAATCAACTGCATAAAGCCTATCTGGAATTCTTTCATCGTTTCAAAGTTGAGCAGGAAAAGACAAAACTGGAAAAAGACTTTGAATGTTTGAAAAAGAAAGGAGGTAAGCTCGAAAAAGAAATTTCACATTTAAAGATGGTTAATGAAAAACGACGCAACGAAGCGGAAGCTTTGCGCAGCGAAATCAAGCCGTTGAGGAAACGGGCCGAAACAGCGGAAAAAAATTATGAAAAATTGTTGCAGGATCTGTTGCAAGCGACGAATGAGTATGAAAATTTCAAAAAACAACAGACGGAAACCGTTGAAAAGCTCACAAAGGAACTCGAAGAAGAAAGAAATTACGGGAAGACACAGAGACCGGAAGCCTCGAAACTCCTGGGGAACAATAAGGATCTTTCCAAAAGGCTGAACGGTTTGGAAACGGAAAAAGAAACGCTGGAAGAAGAAATCGAAAAACTGAGAACTTTAGTGGAAGAGTGGAAGGATAAAATCAATATGGTTGCGACATTGCAAGCGGACAAGAGCAACCTTGAAGAACAATTGACCAATGCAATGAAGTTCAGGGATGACGCAAAACAAATGTTGAAAAAGGAACGTGATGAAAACGGGGCAACCCTCAAAGAGAAAAAAGAAGAGATTGTAGGTTTAAAGCTGGAATTGGGTAATTTGCGAACGGAATTGCAGAAAACTCAAGCGTTTTTATTCAAAGCCCAAGCGAAAATCAAGGAACTTCAAAATTCCGAAGCGTACGTTCTGAATACCATGGATGCGATCCGGGAAGACGAAGAAGAACCTAAAGAGGAAGTCAAAAATGATGCTCTTCGACCGAATTTTCAGAAAGATACCTTTCAACAAAAACAAAATACAAACAAGAAAAGATTCTATCCGAATAAAAAAGGCAAAAAGAGCAAAAAATACGTAGAATATAACGGAAAGTTTGAATACGAAAATTGATACAAGAGTAAATGTTTAAACAGATATTGCGTTGGAAATCATCCGAAAACATTAAACCGAAGCGAAATTGACCACGACGGGATGAAACAACGCATTTCCGTCGCAATCATATGAAATAACATGTGTGCCGTCGTTGTCGGTGCGCATGTGGTGGGCAGGTTGCTGCCGAAGGCGTTCCCTTTCGATCCGAATTTCCGTTGAAAACGCTTTGCGAAAACACCAGAATAAAGCATGTGGTTTTTCTGCAAAACCGCTTGCAACGACGGTTCGACAAAATATCAATTCCTGCGCGCGTCGTCGCGTTTCGAATGTCTGCGAACATTGTTGAAAAACCGAACCATCCCGACATCCCTGTGGGCATTACCGAAGATTTCTCTTCATCGCGAGCGTCCGCCGAACCGACGGCAGTGGTCCGTGTTTTTTGACGCGCTTTATGCGGCTTTAAGCCGTAAAGCCTCGATGGTATCCGCCTTTAAGGCGTTACAAACAAAGTCGCTTTTGCCGATGCAGAAAACACTTGCAACAACGGCGGTCGAACGTCTGCAACACGGGAATTACGTTTGGATGTTGTTTCAACCGTTTGCACCGATCCTCGGCAATGGTGTGATTACGTTGTTGCGGTTGGCGGAAACGGGCGGCTACTTTGCGGAAGGCATCGGTCGTATTCGAACCTTGCTCGCGTTGCAGACAAGCCTGCATCGAAAATTGAAACGCGCGCTCATTTACCCCGCATTTCTTCTCGGAATTGCCGTTCTGTTTCTGCTGATTGTCAGCGGCTTCCTCCTGCCGCAACTGCAATCGTTCCTGTCGCAACCGTCCATGGAAGCGGATGGGTTCACAAACTTACTGTTCGGGTTAAACGCCCGCGCGCCGATGATTGCTGTCGGGGTATTTGCATTTGCGCTTCCAACGATGATGTATTTGAAGTTCAAAAAACATCTCTCCGTCGCATCACTTTTAAATCTTATCGGACGTCAATGGCTCACGTACGGCTCTTTTACGGGGAATTTGAGTGCTTTATTGCACCAACGCCTGCCGTTGTTGCAGGCATTGAAATTGACGTTTGCCGACGTTCCGCTGAAGCACATCACGTTCGAAACCGTACGCGAACGTCTTCAAAAGGGACAAACGCTCGCCAAAGCTGTGAACGGTCTTCCGCGGGAACTGCAGCGGGCGATTGAAACGGCGGAAGCACGCGGCGACCTGCCGTCCGTTTTGCAGGAGTACTCGCGCGACTGTTATCAACGTTACGAAGAATGTCTGTTGCAGGTTTTGAAGTGGACGGAACCGCTGTGTATTATCGTGATTGTCGGTTTGGTTTTGCTGACGATCGCCCTCATGGTTCAACCGCTGTCGCAGGTGTTTCGGTTTGTCGATTGGGACTCGTTTCGATGAAAAAAGGCGTTTGTCGAAAAACGTGATATTGTTTTCAGTGCAACATCCCGAAAAGCGCGGCACTCAATACCATAAAGGCGTTCATAATCCCTTCGACCGTTATCATCAGTATCATGCGTACGAAGGGTACTTGGATAAGAAACAGTAAAATTAGAAAGCCCCAACGTTCCAAAAAGCGAACGGTTTCGGTCGATAAAGGTTTCAGAGCTTGTAAAAGATAAAAGCCGTCCAAACCCGGCAGGGGGATGATGTTAAAGACGATTAAAACCGCGTTTAGTTGCAATAAACCAAAGGCAATAAGGGCGAAATTCGGCGCAACCGTCAATAACAGCGATGCAATGAAGCAAAGGAGTAAATTTCCGAAAATACCCGCGCCGCCGGCAAGCAGAAACTTCCATCGACGGTCGAAGTTTCGGGGGTTCATCGGCACGACCTTCCCCCAACCGAACAACAGCCCGCTTTGGGAGAAAATACATATTAAAGGAAACAGAACGGTGCCGAATACGTCGATGTGCACCAGGGGGTTGAGTGTCACGCGCCCCGCCGCTTTCGGCGTTTCGTCGCCGCAACGGTACGCCACACACGCATGCGCCCATTCGTGCAACGTCAAACTGATGAGCAATAAAAAAAACGCCAATAAGTGCTTTGCCAAAAGAGAGGCTTCCATGGATAACCGCCAATGTCCGAAAGAATTTCGAACATTCGGCGTACTTGATTTATTATGGAGCATACCGCATGCTTCGAAAGAAAAAACGCCTGCGATTGATAAGACTTTGCCTGATATTTGAGCGAATATCCGCTTCGTGTTCCGTGCTCCATCCCTGAAAATATCAAAAAAAACCACCGTATCGCCGTTTTTCACAATCTTCATGTTTTTGGATACTGCGACAACTTCATACGGTTCATTTCGCCAAAACGACGCCTTGCCCGCCGGCATATCCTTCTCCTTGACGCCATACGCACATTTGCATATCTTTATGGGTATGAGATCGGAACGTTTATGCATTACCCTGCCGCCGCGGTTATGTCGGCGGGTGAAGAAGGAAGCCGATCGGCGTCAGGTCAGCGTCAGCAAGTGTATTGCCGATTATATCGAAAAAAACAGCGATACCGATGACGATTTGGTGTATTCCAAGGAAGAACTCGACCGACGGATTAAGGAAGGCGAAGCGGAATACGCAAGGGGAGAGGCGAAATCCTTCCGTTCGGTTGATGAAATGTTCAAGGCACTCAATGAGGAATGTGATTTACACGAAGCAGTTTTGTAAAGATTGGCGAAAAGCAAGGAAGACGCCATTGGCGCGCACGATCGAAAAACTTGTGGCATTGATACAAAATAATCCCTTCCAAAATCCGCCGCCGTATGAAAAATTGCGCGGATACGAACATACGTATTCGCGACGCATCAATGAACAACATCGATTGTTGTATTCCCTCAAAGGGGAAGATATTTTGTTGGAGGGTTGTTGGGGACATTACGAATAAGCCTCTGTCCTTCCCCTTGACGCAATACGCACATTCGCATATCCTCAAAATGATGAGAGCGGAACGCTTATGCATTACCTTACCGCCGCGGTTATGTCGGCGGGTGAAAAAGGAAGCCGATCGGCGTCAGGTCAGCGTCAGCAAGTGTATTGCCGATTATATCGAAAAAAACAGCGATGCCGATGACGATTTGGTGTATTCCAAGGAAGAGCTCGACCGACGGATTAAGGAGGCGAAGGAAGCCATTCAAGAGGCGCGCAATGGAAAATTAAAAGCGTACGAAAGCGCGGAGGAAGTTTTTCAGGCGCTCGGAATATGAGAATTGTTTTCAAAAAGCAATTCATGCGGGATATCGAGAAGGCTAGGAATACGCATCTGCTCCCTAAAATAAAGCGTCTTATCGCGATAGTGAGCAAAAATCCCTTTCAACAAAATCCGCCGCCGTACGAAAAGTTACGCGGATACGAACATACATACTCGCGACGTATTAATGAACAGCACCGGTTTGTGTATGTCGTGGACGGGGATGGAATCGCCTTCGCGGGTTGTTGGGGACATTACGAATAACGCACTGCCCCGTTGAACAACCGACCGTTCTCTTACCTCGACTGCTTTTAAAAAACACGAACGTCCGCAGAGGCACACCTCAGCGGACGTCCAACAAGCTTTCTTTACTCTTAACGCTTTTGTAATACCAGATACGCCGTATTCCCGTCTCTCGTTTTGCTTACCGTACCGTCGTGCGAACAATACCTAATATCAACCAGAGACTTTAAGGACTCCTCATCATCACAAAAGGTCAGGTCAACAATAACCCGCCACCAACCTGTCTGCGCCACATCCATCCTCAACAATTCTTGAACAAAATCCGACAAGCTGCAACCCGAGAAGAAGTTTTTCTTTTCATTACGCTGAATCAGGTTAATGCAAATCCACTTTGTCTTATCAACACTCCCGGAATTCACAAACGTCTTATATGCGTCTATAAAATCTCCGCACGTGATGCATCCGTTATCGAAAGCATACTTGGTTTTATTGCCATCAATCTTAGATAAGATTACCATATTACTCCCTCCTCCTTGTGTTTGCAATCTAACGGTGCGCCTGGATATGAGAGTAAAATCGCCAACATCGTCATAGGAAGCAACCAACCCCAGCATCGCACTCGCGTCGCCACTGACTTTCATTGCCGTCAAAGCAGGACAGTTTGAGAACACGGCAACAACCTTGTTCTTCATTGCGTCGGGCAAACAACTAATCGGCAAAACCAATTTATCAATCTTTGCTTCTTTTACAAAACCGATAAACTCTCCAAGCCGGATATTGCCGTCTTTCAAAGATTGCAGAAGTTCCAACACGCGAGGATCTTCCCGATGCCGCGGCATCCAAAAACCGTCAAAAACGCCGCCGACCTCTTTCGAAAAGACCTCACCGGCGGCAAGCCCGGCGGGAACACCCGCCGGCGGAACACCGCCCGGTGCGCCGGCATGCGGCCCAGCCGAATTGAAGAAAGCATCCAACCCCATATCGTTTTCATCTTCGCCCGCACCGCCTCCGGCACCTCCGCCGTCATTATGCCCGTCGGCTCCGTGTTCGTCATTGTTGTGATCGCCCGTACCGTCGCCGTCGCCATTGTTGTTATCGTCGCCGTCGCCGTCGCCGTTAACCTTCTCCTGCACGGTAATGTCGCAACAGTCTGCGAATTCCTCAACCGACCAGCCCCACTCGTCCCGCATTTTTTGCCTGAGAGCCCCACTTATATCATTGCCGTCTTCATTGTGCCATGCCGCACTTCCCTCCGGAGGACAATGAAATACCAAACCGACACACTTATTCAGGTTGTCGCGCAACACATTCCAAAGGAACTTTGAACCGACGCATCCCGAAATCGCTTTGTCCGTTTCATTGCCGCTTTCGCGCTTGAACGAAATCTTTTCGATGTCTTTTCCTTCCCGAGATATTGCGTTAAAGATTGCCTCCGCAAAGCTACCAAAGGCCTTCCCGTATACGTCGTCTCCGAGAGCCTCCCTTCTGTTTTTCCAGAAATCGGTCGCATCGTCAACGACTTTCTGACCCGTCAGCAACTCTCGCGCATACGCATTCCAGAGCAACGTTCCGTTACGATCCGAAACAATGCGATCCTTCGTATCCACCGATACACGGAACATATCGACGTCTTCGTCTATACGCCCAAAATCGAACAAACGGGTATCCTCAATGGTGATTTCCGTCGCCCTCTCGGTACCCTTCTCACAACACAGAACAAAGTGCACGCCGGAACATTTCGCCAACTCTTTCAGTCCGTCCTCCGTGCGATAGCAATGCAATTCACTGTCTCTCACGGATGATGCCGCATCGATCCGGCCTTCGTTCACTTTATACAACTCCGTGAAATCAACCACCTTTAATCCCGGAAGTTCCGCCAGCGCATTCGTAAGCCGTTCCAGCTTATCGAGACTCGCGTTATTCCACCACCATTCTCTCAGAGAAGGCTTATCGGGAGCGTCTTTCGCGTTCCAATCAAGAGCGCAACCCGTCAGCTGTAACTTCGGCATACCATTGACAACCTCAACGGAATCCGAAAACCAGATTTTGCCGTTCAGCCTGTCAAGGTGCATGAAGACGTCGCCAGCCCCATCGCTTATTTTATCCGAAAGCTCCGCAAACTTCTTCCAAACCTGCGCGGATTTCAAATCGACATTGACAAAGCTCCATTGGGGAACTTCGTTTTTCTCCGTCAGCCATCCTTCGATGGCATCATACAAGCTTGTCAGACGTTCGATATCGACAACTCCCGTTGCGTCAAACTCATTATCAATCCCGTCTCTCGAGAGAATCTCCCCGAAGGTCACGCCGGCATCCAGTGTCTGCAGCAGTGTGTTTTGATTTATCAGCAAATCATCCAATGCCTCATTCTTCTTTCGCTGCTCCTCGAGGGCTTTCGCCGCCTTTTCCCGTTCCGCAAGTTCTCGCGATTCCAGCTCCGCTTTCCGTTTGTCCGCATTAAACCAAACGGTTCCGGTTTTCGATTCCGCGGAATACTCGCCCTTAAGCCATCCCGTTATACCCGGCTGACTGATGTACTTGTGAACCATATACCACGTCGGATCTTCCGGGAAACCGCCGTGTTTTGCCGATTGAAACTCGGACCAATTTTTCCGCGCCTCGGCATTGGGAGCCGCGGCCGTTCCGTCAATAACGTCGGCAATGTGATTGATCCGCACGATTTCCAGCTGCAGATTTTTGCTTCCGTCGGTGGCGTTCCGCATGTAGTTGCCAAAACTCAGAATCGCCTTTGTACACTCCTCGTAAGTATCAAACGACACTTTCAGTTTCGTCACCTTCGGAACGTCGGGCTTTAACGCCTCAACGATAACCCCGTACAACCCGTTCTCTACGCCGAGAGCATCGCACAACTCCTGCGTGAACTCAATCTCGCCGCCGGCTTCAAACGCCCGTTTGAGCTCATCACGCTTTGCTTCCTCGTCTGCCCGCTTGGCTTCCTCATGCCACTCGGAACGCTTCGCATCCAGCACCTCGCGCAGTCGGTACCAATTGCAACCGTTCTTTCTTTCCACTCCGCGCACATCCGTCACTTTGGCGTTCTTTACGGCCAGCTCACGGTCATTGGCAAAGCGAAGATACCGCCGCCCCTTCGGATTCGCGACCGGCTCCGTCACAAACGTCGTTCCGCCGAAATCGTAAGCATTCGCCGGAACCGTCATATCCGCATTTTCCGGGACGGAAATCCAAAAACGCCCGTCCGATGCGCCTTCAACCTCTTTCGTCTCTTGCAAAGACGACAGGAAATCACTCGCGAACGATTTGCACGGATTGCACAACAGCACATACGTGTTCCTGCTTCCCGTCTCATCCGCCTCGCGTTTTGCCCGGATCAGCCGTTCCGTCATAACCCGCGGATTAAACATCCACGCCATATTCGGCAAATCCCTCGAAGACACCAGAGAATATACTTTGAAGGCATTCTTATCCTCATCCGTCAACATTCGGAATTCGCCCGTCTCGGCGCCGCTCGCACTCAAAGCCGGCATCTTCTCAAGAGTGTTTCCGCACGGAGCAAAAGAGGGACAAGCCACGACAGATTCTTTCTTGAACCGCATAACGAATAACTTCCGAGCCTGCGATGACAACAAACACCACCGGTTCCCGTGCGTCGGCTTCAAAACAACCGCCTTCTCCAGCATCCGTTGCGAGAAGTATTTCTTTGCTTCTTCAAGCGACACCCCCTGCATAAACAAGCCGCGAGCCAAATAAGAACCGGATCCGCTGCAATACGGAGAATAAAAGCTTACCGTGTCTTCATCGTCGATCACAACGGCAAAGCAGTTCAATGCGACACACCAACGTCCGATTTCTTCCCTGCAGGCAACCGCATCGCCTCCCCCGTACGGAATCGCCTCCGGAACCGGATCGCTGTCAGTCTCTCTAATCAGATTGCCGACTTTCGCCAACAGAGACGCATCCTTTGCATACGCATCCATTTTCGTCTTGAGGTCGTTGTCTTGCGATGAGGCCGGTATCGAGGCGGTACCCTTGAGCAATGCCTCGGCGGGCGTATCGCACGTTTCTTCCGGCAAATCATTTTCGACGAAAGTTAATCCCGTACCGTTATTACTCAACGAAATTTTACACTTCGCCGAATAGGGCAACTTGCCGTTAACGTATTGTTCAACTTTCTTCAGGAATTTTTTCACAGAGTTCTTCTCGCCATTGTCTGCGTATCTAATCTTTATCCCCGTATTCACGAAGTCATCGGGATTGCCGTCAATACAGATCCGAAGCAACCGTTGTTTTAATCCGTCTTTTTCATCGTCGGCGATACAGCTCCAGGACATTTCCACAAACTGCCGGTTTCGGATACGGATTGCCTCCTCAACGAAATCATCAACCCCCACATAATCCCGAATTTCCTTATTGGCGAATTGACAAAAGTCATTTGGATTATCACCTTCATGTCTTTTAATTCTGGATCGAAGAGAGGCCGCGCTCCATCCAATACCGCCCGGATAACACGTTGTCACCTCACCTTCTTTAATGCACAAGTAACTCTTCGAGACACTATCGCCGCAAGCATTTTTCGTTCGAATTCCGACAAAATGTTCATTCATGTTCGGATTTTTCAAGAATGACAGCAACACTTCATCCGTATAGTTCGCGTCAAAATACCTCACCTTCGATTCTTTCGACAGCACCTTTCGATCGACGACATACGACAGAAAGCTGTCCATATGAGAATCATATTGAAACACTCCGCTTTCGTCTTGAATTTGAGTCTCCAACAACTGCCCCAATTGAGCAATTTCCTGCAGGGAACGAAAACGGTATGACACCGCACCTCTACCCGCGACTTTTTTAATCTGCACGCTCTTCTTGAATTCTTCCGAAACCGTTTCCAGCCAATCCGGTTTGCTTTCACAAACAACGGACAACTTCGGGTAAAGAGACAGCAACGTCGCAACCAAATCCGACGAAGGCTTCAATCCCTCTTTGAACACAAACTTCTTCCACGGGATCCAGCGCGCCGCGGCGTCTTTCACCGCCTCCGCAACCTTCTTCTCAAGCCAATCAAGCGTCTCCGACTCTACCACTTCGCCCGGGGTGGAAATAAACGGACTAAAACCTCCGATGCCGTCGCCGTCTTGATTAACTCTCAAGAGTTTATCTCCTCTCAGCGTTTCGTTGAACGAACGGACAAATTCCCGAAGTTCTTTCCCAAACGCTTCTTTTTTGTCATTGTCGACAGACCCCCACTTTGCCTCGCAGGTACCGTCGTTTGCCGCCCTGAGTGCAAACACATACCGGACAACAGCCCGCACGTCTTCCGGAAGTTTCGCGCTCAAATAATATTTTCCTTTCGAACTATCATTCAAAACGGCCGGAATTTCGCGAACGGCATCGGATACGGTTTCGATGTCAATGCCACGCTTTGCGTTCCCGTAGAAATCCTCATCGCGGCGTCTCTCCGTTCGAGACTTCAACGCACTGCGCCAAACGGCACGGTTCTTCAACGTATCGTATGAGCACAGTACGCGCGCCTCCTTCAATGCGTTTCGCGCTTCTTCCGTATCCCGAATAAACAGCAGGCGGGCGCGTATTTTTGTGTCAATCATATTCGAATCTTCGAAATCGATTGCTTCGACGGTTCCCGGTTTCGCTTTAATCTCGCGTCGCACCCCTTCTCCGACCTCAACGGAATAAGTTTTTTCACCGTCCGGCACCAAAACAAAAGATGTCAGGCGCATTTCATAATCCGCGGCAACGGCGGTCTTTACCGGGCAATCACCGTTTTCACCCGAAACCTTGACACACCCGGAAACAAAGAACGGAGCGGGAACCTTTTGATCGCGTTCGTCATAGTCATCGCAACCGCGATAACAACGGAAACAAGTGTCGTCGATCGGCTCAACCTCCCATCCTCTTTGAACCGCCAACGGCAAATACCTCATCGGAACACGTTTGAAATCAAAATCACACTTATCCGTGAGTTCCGATTTGAACAGATCGAAAACGCCGTCCCTAAACGTTGTTTCAACATCATCGATACACACTTTCGTGTCCAACCTCGGATCGCCTCCAGTATTAAGATCAAAACCGCCTTCCCCGCCATCGGTCTTCTTCCCCGCGGGCTTCTTTGCATATTCGTCATCCCGAAGCCGCAACAGAAGGCTGCATGCATCACAGTCCAAATCGGCTACTTCGTTGCGACAGAAGCTTATCTGTTCGGCATACGCGTCACGATCTCCGAACCGGAACCAAAGCACACGCTTCCCCGTATCCTCCGACTGTGCAAAATCTCTGTCAAAATCACTTTGCGTACCGTCTTCATACTTGGGTGCCTTGCGTTCATCGCGGGCGCTTGTCGTAATAATATCACGTTGAAAACCGGATGCGACGCCCCCTAAACGGAGAATTTCGTCTTCCTCAATAACCTTACCGCCGGCAATACCGAGTTCCCACGGCTCATTAATACTTTCTACGGCACCGGTAACAATGCGAGCCGCCAAACGCTTCCATGTGTCTTCGGCAAATCCCTTCATCAGGATTTTGCGACTTTTCGTGTTGCCGAAACCCGCTTTGACGACTCCGTTAAAATTCCGCAACACGAAGCCGTCGTCAAACTCACTCGCGTCGAGCAAAACGGCACCGTCTTCTTCCCTAAGGCCCTTTTCTCCTATTTTTTTCAAGAAGGCATTATCACTTTTGTCGTCCTCACTAACCCTAAAACCGGTCGACTTTTTCTCTTCGGTTCCTTCCCTTTCTTTTTCCTTTTGTTCCTGTTGCTTTCTCAGGAAATCGAGCAACGGTTTCGTGTCGCGTTCGTTTTCATTCGGTGAGAACTGGCAGGGGAGAAGAATGGTCTCGCCGGTTGTTGCCTTTCGTTCCGCTTCCGCGAACAGATGTCCGTCATCATCCTTAACAAACGTCCAGTGAATAGCGATCCTCCGCTTTCCGGTGACATTCGGGAAGCTTAGTTTGTTCGGATTGTACTTCGGATCCGTCGGATCGAATTCCGAGATAAACCAGGCACTTGCACCGGATTCAAACTTAAAAATACAATTCTGCGGCGAAAACCAAGCATCCAGCAATCCCCCTTTATGGTACTCAACCCGGGCGGGCGAACCGTCGAAGTCCGATGTCATCGGAACCACACTGTTCGCATCAGGTTTGGAGCACACGATTCGCGTGCTCGCCAAAACTTCTTCTCTATCGGCGGCATTGCACCAATTCTTTATCCAGGTATGCAGGAAATAATTTCTTGTATCTGGCGTTCTCGCTACATCGGCGTACCTTCCGGATTTGTAGTAGCAGGTCGCTTTCAGCACCAGATCGTCTTTTCCGAAACCCGCTTCCGTCGGATCGAAAATTTCATCGATAATCCATCGATCGCGCTTCAGTAAATCTGCCGCGGATTTTCCGTTAGCCTTATCATCGCAATCATTGAAAAATTGATAACTGTAAATACATGGCATGCCGTAAATCAAAAACGATTGATTGTCCACTTCTTTCCAGAATTCAAACTCTTTCGGCTCCGCCTTCCCAAACTCCTTTTCCAATGCTTCCAGCTTCGCTTCGTCAACCGCAGTCGCCGCCCCCGTTCCCGGAGCTTTTGCGGGCACCCCGGTCGGCTTTGCAACGGAACGGTTTCGAAATTTGAGCATACCGCTCGTTTTGTCATACGTCAGCTCGCTCTTGCGAAGACGCTGCGGGAATTTTGCATCAACTTCCTTTGAAAGGTTCTCGGCATCGGAAACGTACAGGTCAAATTCGTGAATATTGTCCATGCTCAAAACCTGTTTAACATAATTCACGAAAGTTGTCGGATTAACCTCTCCGAACGTCAGAGTCTTGATTTTGCTTTTCGGATTCGCCGCAAACAATATGCAATTGCATTCAAAACCCGTCTGTTCGAAATAAGAACACCAATTCGATACCGTACCGCCCGAAGACGACGAAGGCCCGTGATTCTTATCCAAATAATCGCCAATGCCATTCCAGGAAACATCACCCGTTTCTTCTTCGAAATACTTCGATATCAACGGCTTGCACGCATTCCAATCCGACGATATTACCCTGCGCGCATCCACGGGAACGCTGCGTCCGGTAAACATAACATCACCCGACAAATTGCTTATCCAAACATCACGAACACGATCATCGCCCTTCTTCAAACGTTCCTCCAAATCGGACGCGTCTCTCAGGTTCGTTCGAATCCTCAGACTTTTATTGATATCCGGCATTCGAAGAGCAGACGCCAGCAACTCCTCGAATTTTTTGTCTCCTTTTACGAAAAACTCTCCGTTTTGTCCGTGCGTATCCCTCAAAGACAACGTCGTAACGTGACTTTCCGGCGCCAACGCAGTCGTCAGAACGTTTTCCAGTCCGATCGCAGCGATTTCGCATTCGTCCGCGTAACTCGAAGTCGCCTTCTCGAACCGTTCATACAACTCGCCCAGCAACGTTTTTTCGAAGCGGATAAAAACACGCCTTCCCGAAAAACCAAGCCCGTAATCCGACGGGGCATTCTCGAACGTCCCGCTTTCCCTTATCTTCTTCTGCATGTCCGAAGTCAGAGCAAACGGAAGCTTTACCGAGAAAACACCGTGCTTCGGCTCCACGCCTTCCCACAGAACCGCACTCAGCCCCGCACCAATTCCGTCAAGATTCTTTGTGTCCAAAACCAGCTCCTTGACGACACTCTCTTTATCCGTCGCCGCCATCAGGATTGCCCACTCTTCCGCGGATTGATTGCCCACATTGCCGATCGCCTGCAAATCGGATACGCTGCAACGACAAATTTCTTGGCTTCGGAACCACTTCAACAACAGATCTCGCGCCTCCTTCGCACCCCGCTTGTCTTTCGGCGACAATTGACCCGATTCTCGATAAACGCGAACCATTCCGTTATCGAAGGACACTTTGATACCTCGCCAATGTGACGCGGCGCCATCATTTCCATGCATGCTCGCATATTCCTTGAGCGTTTTAATATCACTGTTCGTCAAAGCGAATCCGGCATCAATGCGGAAATCCTGCTCCCCGCTTCTGAGAGGAGCATCGCCCGAACCAATCTCATTGATACCCTGCCCGATACCTTTGCAGACTTCGCTCCGAGCGCCCGCAACATCTTCGAAAACCAATTCCCGAACCGTGCTGTTCTTGTAGCTCGCCGCCCGCGATACCACCCAATCCGCCCCGGTCGCAATTTCAGACCAATCGCCGAGCGGAACGGCACCGAGCAACTTGAGATCTTCCAAACTCACGACTACCCTTCCGTCTTGATAAGATGCGCCCTCAAAACGTTTCTCCCATTGCGCACGCGCTTCGTCCATGACGGACATCGCGGAACGTTGCGTAACGGTACCGAAATTGTTGTTATGAAAACTGCTTCCAACGGTCGGCGTTTTACCATCCCCAACGTTGTTGTTGTCATTGTTATTATTGTTAACCCCGGTCGGCGTTTCGTCTGTCTGCCCTCCGTTCTCGTTTTTGACTTCTTCTTTGACTTCTTCTTCTTTGACTTCTTCTTTATCTTCTCCTTCTTTGTCTTCTTCTCCTTTGTCTTCTTCTCCTTTGTCTTCTTCTCCTTTACCTTCTTCTTTGACTTCTCCTTTATCTTCTTCTCCTTTGTCTTCTTCTCCTTTACCTTCTTCTTTGACTTCTCCTTTATCTTCTTCTCCTTTACCTTCTTCTCCTTTACCTTCTTCTTTGACTTCTCCTTTACCTTCTTCTCCTTTACCTTCTTCTCCTTTACCTTCTTCTCCTTGCTGTTCGTCCGCTACATCGTCTCCTTTGTACGTATCCGATCCCTTCTCATCGTCGTCCGCTTCCGCCTCGGCATCGGTGCTTTCACTATCACCTTCGTCGGCATTCTCATCTTTTAAATCGTCGGGATTTTGCTCTTCGTCCGCGAAATTTTCCCCGTCCTGTTCCTGTGCCTGTTGTTCCGCCAAAGCCGCCGCTTCTTCCGCTTCCCGCTGCGCCTTTAACGCCTCTTCAAGCTTCGCCGCTTCCTCTTCCTTTGCCTTTGCCGCTTCTTCCGCCGCACGCGCTGCCGCTTCCGCCGCCGCCTTCTCCGCTTCGGCATCCTTCGGCGCGTCCTTCAAGCCTTCCATCTTTAAGCGAACGTCGCCCTGCGCATCGTTCTTCGCAACCGTCGTCTCAACACGTTCCGCGCCGACAATGTCGCCCGTCCTCGAATCCTGATAAACTTTAACCGAAACGGCACCAACGCCAATCACAAACGCAGTCGTCGTCACCTTGCCAATCGTCGTCCCGGTCGCCGACTTCGCCGCAGCCTTAACTAAATCAAATAACGGATTTGCCATATCTTTTCTCCTTATTTACCTTTATCTTTTATACACTGCACTACATAGAACGGATGATTTTTTAATTATGCAAGCAAAAAATTAAACTTTTTTGAAAAAATGTTGCGAAAATACACAAAAACCCGCTCCCAAAGCGGGTAAAAAAATTTTCGAAGGACATAATTTTTTTCGAATATCACCATAAATTATAAGCTTACTCTATTTATTTTACACAAAGATTGCCCGAAAAACAACCCGAAAACATAAAACCGCGGGAAAACAAACACTCGCAACGGTATCGACACCCACCGTACTTTTTATTTTACACGGTTCCGCGAATGTCGCAACACCGCTTATTTCGAAATACGGCGACATAAAGACATCCAAAACCGACAAAACACGGAACATCCGCCGCCTATACCATCCCCAACTGCATTTTGCCGGCTTCGGAAATCTTCTCCTGTGACCATGGCGGTTCCCAGACCAGCGAAATATCCACCGAGGTAATGCCCTTTAAAAAACCCAGGACATCGTAGATGTTCGAAAAAATGTGCGGTCCCATCGGACACGTCGGCGAGGTCAGGGTCATCTCGATGGCAACCTTAAAGCCTTTTTCGGACGTTTCGGCGGGTTTTTTGAAAAAACGCTTACAAAAACCGAGCTTTTCCGTCTTTTTAATCTCTTCCTCCGTCAACGTGACATTATAAACCAGCCCCAAATCGACGATATTCACGTGCATTTCGGGATCATCAACGGTTTTTAACAATTCCCAAACGTGCGCCGAAAGTTGTTCTTTGTCGATCTCCACCGTTTGATTTCAGTCTTCCGCCGTCACCATCGCGGCGTTCGTCGGGAACGCTTCGCCCGAAAAGCCGTACAGAAAGCCGTCCAAAAACAGTTGTTTCGCGGTTTCAAACTCCAATCCGCGCGCCGTTAAGTAAAAGAGAACCTCCCGCGGCAACGGTTGCGTCGCGGTTCCGTGAGACGCACGGACGTTTTTATTTGCAATATGCATCAGCGGACGCGCGCACACGCGACCGTTCGGCGTAAGAATATAATTTAAATTCTTTTGCAACAGCACGGCATCCGCGGCGGATTGCTCAACCGTTCCGTCGTAAGTCAGACGCAAAAAGCCTTTATCTTCAATCACCGAATGCACGCGACAATTTGAAGACGTTTGCGATGCGTGATGAACCATCGACATCTGCCAATCGTACTCGGAAGAAGCTTTCAAATGCAGACCGTCCTTCCAATCGACGGATGACTTTGTGCCGTTGAGATGAACAACAAGCGTATTTTTTAAATTTTCTCTTACCGTTCCGACGGAAACATGTCGCAAACAGGCTTCTTTATCCAAATCGAAGGTCGCCTTATACGAACGGGGATCGCAAAAGTGCAACAGAGAGGATTTTTCCTCCAATATATAATGTGCCTCCGAACGTTGTTCGATAATGGCAACCTGCGTGTTTTTTCCGAGACGAACGTACAAAGGACTTTCCGATGTTTCAAATGTGAACCGCTGTTCCGACACATACCCGTCATGAAAGCAAAAACAATCATCCCCTTCACGCTTCTCCCACGTACCAAACGGCTGCGGTTGTCCGATCGGCAACATAACGGGAGGCGATACGTCCATATTCCTTGTTATTCTACGGATTTAAAAAGAAACTTGGCAACTCAACAACATATGACACACTCTGCAATTCATCACCCGCTCTTTATATATGATACTGACGCTCAACCGACCGCATTTTCGACTTCCATATCGATGAGGCGTTTCAACTCCACGCCGTATTCCAACGGAAACGATTGCACCAAATCATTCACAAAACCGTTCACGCTCAAACTCATCGCCGCCGCACGGCTCAATCCGCGCTGTTGCAAATAAAACAGCTTCTCTTCATCCACCGACGCAACGCTCGCTTCGTGTTTGATTGAGTGGGCATCACCCGCGACTTCGACCGTCGGTAAGGTTCCGGTCGGGCTGTGTTCGCCCAGAAGCAAAGAATGACATTCGGTAACGTTTTTGCAGTTCTTCAATCCCTGCTTTACAAAAACCTTCCCGCGATACCCCGCCCAACCGTCGTCGACGGAAACCGACTTCGAAACAATGTTCGAGGTCGTATCGTCCGCCAAATGGAACACGCGCGCGCCCGTGTCCTGCCGTTGCCCGTGGTGCGCCAACGCCAGCGAAAGCACTTCGCACCTTGCACCGCGACCTTTCAGCAACACACACGGGTATTTGAGCGTTAACTTTGACCCGACGTGTCCGTCCATGAAACGTACATCGGCGTTCTCCTCCGCCCAACCGCGGATGGTGACGGCGTTAATCACGTTGGTCGACCAATTTTGTACCGTTATAAATTGTAACTTCGCATTTTTCTTAACGACAAACTCCACCACCGCCGCATGCAGGTTTTGCGTATCGTACGACGGCGCGGTACAACCCTCCATAAACGTCAACTCCGCGCCTTCGTCCACGATAATGAGCGTTCTTTCGAACTGCCCGGAACGTTCGGCGTTGATGCGGAAATACGCTTGTAACGGCTGTTGTACTTTCACGTTTTTCGGAACATAAACAAAACTGCCGCCGCTGAACACCGCGCTGTTCAACGCCGCAAAACGGTTGTCGATCGGCGGGACGATTTTCGAAAAATAGGGCTTAAAGATATCGCCGTACGTACAGAGACCTTCGCGGGAATCGGTAAAAACAACGCCTTTGTTTTCCAGATATTCCTGCATTTTGGCATACGCCGCTTCGCTGTCGAACTGCGCTTCGACGCCCGCCAAAAGCGCCCGCTCTTTCTCGGGTACACCCAAACGCTCAAAGGTCGTCTTAATGTTCTCGGGAACGTCTTCCCAACGCCGTTGCGGCTTTTGCCCCTCCGCCACGTAGTAACGCATGCGGTCAAAATCAACGTTGTGCAGTTCCGACGGCACCCAATCGGGCAGGGAAGAGTTTTGGAAAATTTTCAGCGCATTGAGACGAAACTGCAAGAGTTCCGACGGTTCGCGCTTGGTTTCGGAAATATGCCGAACCGTCGCTTCGCTTAACCCGAAACCGTCATCGGAGGATACCGCCGAACGTGTCATAATACATCCCGATGATGCCGTACGACATCATCGGCGTCAAATGCTTACCGAAATCGTACCGCTACTTCTTTTTGCCGGCGGATTTTGCGGAACCGTCACCTTGTGTATCCGTTCCCGTCGGGTGTTCGGCATATTGATCCGTTTCAACCCATTTGTAACTTCCGCTTTTGGTTCTGCAATAAACGGGAGCTTTTACATTTTTGAAATCCAGTCGAAATCCTTCCCGAAATTTTGTGTTCGTAAAAAGATATACGCGATCGTCGCTATCGGCACCCCATAAAAACACGCTTCGGTCGCTCTCGATTTTGACGTAAAAATCATTTATCGCAAACGTAACAATCCCATAGGATTTAAAGAAATGATGCAAGGAACCCGAAATCGTCACATTCATTTTCGGTTCGGGAAACAGCCACGGTTTTTGTCCCTTTTTCTCGAAAACTCCTTCGACAAATCCCGTTTCCGATCCCTGCATCACGAAAAATTTAAAGGCACCGTCGCCTTTTCGCATGAGCGAAACATAGTAATCTTCGGCATGCAGCGATGCACAACCGAGGCAAAATAAAATCATCGGAATGTTTAATCTTTTCATATATCATTTTCCCCAAATATCTTTTTTGGATCCGAAAATCTCCTTTTAAAGAAATGTTCTAAAAAATACAGCATTTGATAATGCTTCGTCTGCGAATACGCGATTTTTTCGCCTCTCTGTCACAAAATTTCTTAACGCTTTTCGGAACAGAAATATCGCGAATTACAAACTCGTCCGTACCCGTTTCCGTCAAACCGTAAAATATTTTCCCTTTTGCGTTGTTAAAATCGATCAGAAACGGCTTTTGCGCATAAACGGTAAAATAAAAACAATCGGAAGCATTCGCGCTCCAAACAAACATGTACCGATTGTCGTTAATTTGAAAAAATCTGCCGTCCATCCAAAATGCGACACTCATTTCGTCAACACAAACGGCATCGGTAAAAACCGTCGGCTCAACATTCGGAAACTTTCTTCCGATCCTGAAATCTCCGCTCAAAAAGCTCGCTTGATTTTCATGCGTAACCGAAAAACAGAATCCTTTGTTTTTCGGTAAGTCATATAAATGGATGCGAAAAACATCGCCGCAAAGACTTGTCGCTAATCCGATGAGAACCGTCGCCGCAATCAAAAACCGTTTCATATCCGTTTGTACCCGTTCCTGAATTTTTTAAAAAACACCGCAACACGCGCCCCGTTTGTTTTTCTTTTGAATCGTTTCGTTTTTTATGAAACATTCACCGTCACCGACCACTTCAAAGTAATTTTTATTGTCGCTCTCCGTCTCCGACGAATTCGTCGGTACATAAAACACCTGTCCCGCAACGTTTTTGCGGTTGAACGAAAACGGTTGCGCATCGGCTGCTTGAATGTAAAATCGGTCGGCGCTGCAACAACCCCACAACGACAGGTGTCGATTGCTCCCGATGATAAACAAGCGTCCCTCCATGCAGAAGGACACGCTTTTCGGTTCCGCAACAAATGGTTCGGTATCGCCGATACGCCTCGTAATCACCGGCATTTCTTCCGATCCCGTAAAATAACCGGCGACGGCACTTCCGCGGTTCAAGTACGCAACCCGGAAACCGAACCCGTCGGGATACCCGTTCACACGATACAGAAAAATACGAAACGTATCTCCGTGAAGCCGAACGACTAAACCGCACAGGACACAAAACACAGAAAACACGTACCGCACCGTTACGTTCACCCGAGGCATACTTCATTGTAACAATTCCAAACCGCAACGGCAACCGTTTTACGAATATCGTTTATGTGGTATCGTTATTGATTTGCTGCGGATAACATCGAAAAATAAATTCGGAAGAGACAAAGACCGAAACACCCAAGGCTCTCATGCCAAAAATACGTTTTCGCACAGAACCAACAAACGGAAATCGGAACTCTTCGAGTTCGGAAAAGTGCTTATGCCGCCGTCTTTAAAACTCCGTTCTCCAACCGCCACACCGCCGTCGGTTCGCAACGATGCGCAAACTCTTCGCTGTGTGAAACGACGATGAAGCCCGTCGTCGGTCGAAGTTCGCGGATCGTTTGCAAAACCAACTCCCGCGCTCCCGCATCCAAACCGCTGTCGATTTCGTCCAACAGGGCAAATTTCGGGCGCAAAAATTTCAACTGCAACAATTCGAAGCGCTTTTTCTCGCCGCCCGAAAAACCAACATTCACGGCACGCGCGGTAAAATTCTTCGGCAACCCGACCGCTTCCAGCAACAAATAGAGTTCTTTGTAAAAATCGGTCGCACTCGCTTGATGCAAGGGATGGTTCGGGAAAAACTTCAACGTTGTCCGCAGGAAATTGGCAACCGTCAGACCTTCAATTTCGCACGGCGACTGGAACGCCATAAACAACCCGCTTTGAGAACGTTTTTCGGGTGCCCAATCCTGAATTTCTTCGTTATCAAGCCAAATCCGCCCGCCCGTCAACGCATACTGCGGATTGCCGATTAACGCCTGCAACAGCGAACTTTTCCCGGCACCGTTGGCTCCCGAAAGAATATGCACCTCTACCGTTGCGAACGAAGCACTTACGTTCTCGAAAATAACCTTCTCCCCGCGTCGCAAACTCAAATCTTCAAGCACCAGGGTCAACACGACTTTTATTCAAGGATGATGCTTCCCGAGTGTCAATACACTGGGAAGAGGGAAACGCTCTCAACCCGAAATCGCGCCCGATATGCAGTGATACAAATCGAACGGCTGTGCGATAAAAATCTCCAATTGAGACGAAATATCTCCAACAATATCACATGAGTACGGAAAGAATGGAAGTCGTTATCAGCGAACCGGGCATTGCGCCTGTTTCAAATGCCCCGACAACCGTTGCGTTGCTGTCAGCTTTCACAGCTCCTCTCGTGACATATTGTATATCTGAAGAGCATTTTCTCTCCGTGTTCCCGCGTTACATCTTCAAACGTCAACTCCCCGTGGTTTTTATTCGCGGCACGATCCTTCGAAAAAGCATCATACCTGCAACATCGTCCCAATCCCAAGCCCGACTTCCTCGCCTGAAAGTAATTTTTTTGCTCACAAAACAGTGAAATGGTAATTTTTTCCTTATCGCAACCTTTTTTCAAAAAACTTGTCGTTTCTTTCCGTTTTTGTCTTTATTGAACCGTGAGAAGAAAATTGTTTCGTGTCATTTATGCCGCATGCGCCTCGGGATTTCTGCCGACGGCGGGTTTCGGGGAAATGCCGGCGGCGGGAGATTTGCTGGGAATTGCCAAAGAAAGCTTCGAAAAGGGTCTTTTGAAGGCGAATATGCAACGGATACGGTCAGGCAGTTGCGACGACCTGTCCGCCGAAGATTACACGCGTCAAAAGGTTGAGAAAGGGAGTGACATCGACAAGGCATTTTACGGAACGCGTTATCTGTGGAACAGTTGCGCCGCACATGTTCTGAACGCATACGAGCCTGAGAAATACGCGGTGTATTTAAAACGCGGATTGGAAACGCTCGGAATATTTTTATCCGGAACAAATCCCAAGCTGAGTGAAAAAGAAGCGTTTTTTCAAAACCCGAGTACCAAAATTTCCGAGGATGCAATCAAGGGATGCAACGAAATGCTGTCCCGATGGGTGCACGAGCATCTGGTCGAAGCCGCAGAACCGGCGTTTGGGAGCTTTTTTGTGGAGAGGATGAAGCCTTTTTTGGAAGAAGAACTCAAAAAGGTTCGACTGTTCGATGCCGTCGCGGATGCCGCACGGGATCTCGGGCATTTTATTCGAACTCTGCAGGAGGCTTTTGAGAAAAATCCGTCCGCGGAAATCGATGCAAAAATTATACAATCTTTTAAAGAAAAAAAAGAAGCTTTCATGAGGTCGGGTTTCGAGAAGCTCGCTTCCGATGAATATTTCGACTACAGTAGCACGATCGGAGATTATGTCGGAACGGATCGTTTTTGGGAACGGATTGCATCCCTGGAGTGTGTAAAGGAACTCGACATCGCGCGACGAAAACTGTTTTTCAAGCGTTTCAACCCGAAGAATTTTGAAGCCGCGGAAGAAAAAGCAAAGGACAACTTCGCCATTCTCGGACTGGATATGGATTGTGTCAAGTATCCAAATCCGTTTAAAAGTCAAAAGCGCAGAGAACAAGTGGGTGAATTTCTGAAAAAAGAGGTCGAATGTTTTACGGAAGAAATCCGATCCGCTTATAAACGTATCGGAGATATGGCGGAGAAAAATTTCATCGATGCTTTGAAATTGCTTTATCCGCTGACGGAGAAAGCATGGACGCGTGAACGTTTTGATCCAAAACCCGTTATGCAAGCATTTGAGGAAGCCATGCTGAAATGTGATATTGAAGTGTTGATAAACGAAAACAAACCAAGGTCGGACAACAACGAACTTCACGAAGGCTTCAAAAGATTAAGAGAAGAGAAAAGCATCGATACGAGTGCGGTCGAAAAGGATATTTACGACATTTATATTGCTCGTTACGAAGATGACGTGAAAAAACGCTTTTACGCATTGGTAACAGCCTTACGGAATCTTACGAACCATCGGATTTCCTTCATAGATACCGTTCGTCGGATAGAAGACGAGGTCTATGAAAATACGGAAAAGGTGTTTGAGGAAACCGTGAAGCAGGTAACCGACTGGCGTAAAAAACAAGAAGAATACGTACAGACGTACCGACTTGCGGAAGCCAATTTTTATAAAACGTTTTTCGGCGGGAAGAAGAAAGATTGGCAGGGTAATTTTGTTGCTACCATCGGAGATGTAAAACAACCGAAGTGTTTGGAAATTTTAGAGGAACGCCTAAAGGATTACGGACTATGGGAACCGATTGTACGGGTAAAGAAAGAAGCTCCCAAAGAACCGAACAGCGAAAAACAGAATCGTATCATTGAAGACAAAAAACAACCCGAAACGGTAAAAAAGGAAGAAACGATACCGCAGGAATACACTCAATTGTCGAACGAGAAGGAATTAAAAAAGCCAACGCGGACACGTCGCGGTAACAACAACGGATAAAACGTCGACGGGAACATGCCGTAAAAATCGGTCGAAAGCAACGGCGACAATACATGCGGTCAGCATCCGATGGAACAAAGAGACCGTCGCCTTCCTGTGGATTTCGCTTATGCGGTGTTGTTGTTGAGGTCGCAAAGCACCTGCAAAAAGGTACACACCCGCAATTCCATCGCCCGACCCAAAAATGTACCGAAACGGATGCCGTTCGAGTATCAACGGGCACGGAGAACGGAATGGAAAGTGTCGTTGCGGGAAGTCCCGCAGAGCACGAACGTCCGCGCAAACGGAGTAAAAAAAATTGAAGCCGGTATTGGTCGACGGCATCGGGTTACACCCGAAGGCACATCCTTCGAAGCCGGTGCAACAGTGCGATTGCGAAAAACCGCATCCAAAACCGGCAACGATGGCAATTGCCTGCTTCCAACAGGGCTCGAAGCAGGCACGATCTCAAACCAATCAATCGGCATTGCTTTCGTATTCCGTCGGATTTTACTTGAAAATTTCCGATACTCGTATTGCATGGAACTGTGTTAAGCCGACTGAAAAACGCCTTTATCACGGGTCTGCTGGTGCTGATGCCGCTGGGGATTACGTTTTTCGTCGCGCAATTTCTTTTGGAGAAAATCGGAAAGCCCGCAAGTGCTTTGTTTTTCGCGCCGTGGAGCTCTTTTCTCGATACACAATGGATCGGATGGCTCGCGGAGGTCATTGCGGTACTGATTGTCGTGTTGCTCATTACGGCATTCGGTTGGCTTTCCAATTTCTTTTTCGGACGCATCTGTCTTGCGCTGACGGAACGTTTTATCAAGAAAATTCCGTTCATCAGTACCGTCTACAACACGGTGAAGCAAATTGCGGATACGATGGGGAAAAACAAAAAAGCCGTTTTCCAGAAGGCGGTGCTGGTACACTTTCCAAGCGACAGTCTCTATTCCATCGGTTTTTTGACCAATCGCGCCAACGGCGAAACACAGGACAAAACCAAAGAAAACGTCTGCAACGTTTTTGTACCGACCACACCCAATCCCACATCGGGGTTTTTAATCATGGTTCCCGAGGAGGAATTGGTGGTGCTCGATATGTCGGTCGGAGATGCGATTAAGTTGATTATCTCGGGCGGTGCCGTCATCCCGGAGAAGCTTGGGGTTAAAACCGATCAAAAAACTTCGAAAGAATTATCCTGACGGCGCTTTCTCCGATTTCGGTCGACCGAAGGGATAAAGGCGGTGGAAGCGAAAGTCGTTGGCATTTCCGGAATGTTTTCCGGATGCGAAATGGTTTTGGTACTTCTCGAAAATCTCTCTCGCGTTCGGCAACACGGTTTTCGGATGTTTTTGATGTACAATCATTGACCGTTTCCGCAAGAAATGATACCCTCAGCCGAGGGACTTTTTTTCGATATGAAGCACTGTTTTTGCGCCGAAGGCGGTTGCGGATGGGTTGGGTTGTTTATTTGCGTTCCGATTTTTATCGGTATTCATTTGCTTATTTTAAAAGGGCTTCGCGTGCTTCAAAAACGCTTGCAGGCGTCTGCTTTTGCATTCGTTACGTCGCTTTTTCGTAAAATACGCCTTGAAATCTATGCGCTCTGGGGCTGTTTGCCGATTTGGATGTGTGCGCGCACGGTCGGACTGTTGCCATTGACGACAATCAGTCAGGCACTTGGCGCGTTCCTTTTCTGTTTGCTTTTGGGAGAAATTTTACTGTTGATCGGTTGTCTCGGTTGCCGGCGGCTCTTGGCGGAAGCCCCTCAGTATGCAACGCTTTTACACCCGTGGGTACAGGGGATTTTTGGCTTTATCGGTGTTTTGACCGCCGCCAATAATTTGGGTTATTCGATCGGCAGTCTGATAACGGCACTCGGCATCGGCGGAACGGCATTGGCGTTTGCTGCGCAGAAAACCCTCGCCGAACTGTGGGCGGCACTGTCGCTTTTGCTCGATAAACCCTTTAAAAAAGGCGACCGCATCACCATCAAGGGCAATATCTCGGGCGAAGTCATTTCCCTCGGTCTGCGTTCGACGCGCATCCGCACCGAACAGGGGTCGTTGACGATTATTCCCAACAGCGTCATGGTGTCGGAATGCATTGAAAACAAAGGCTCTCATCTCTGATGAAGACCGTTTCTGATAATCCGCTTCCGAACGTGCCGTCTGCGGAGGATACATCCGACGATTTACTTTCGAAAGTTTTGCCTTCACTGAATAACGGTCGACCGATTTATGTTGTCACGCACGAACGTCCCGACGGTGATGCAATCGGCAGTCAAACGGCATTAACGCGTTATTTGCGCAACCTTCGTCTGCCGGCATTTGCGCTGTGTGCGGATGATAAAATCTCGGAACCCCTGCGATCGTTCTTGGACAACGTTCCGCAGTGTTCATTGTCGGAATTTACTCCAAATTCCCATCGGGTTGCCGTCGACGCGGGCGAGCCGTCGCGCGTCGCCGAAGCACTTCGCGGGTGTCCTTTCAAACTTGTTATCGATCATCATCCCGAAACAGAATCCGGGAAAACTTTCGGTACGTATCGTCTTATTCAATCGCACCAAAGTTCCGCCTGCGAAGTTCTCACGGATCTTTTGGAAGCACACGGATACACTTTTGACGATCCTTTCATTAACGATGCCTTATACCTGGGACTCATCAGCGATACGGGGAATTTCTGCAACACCAACACGCATGCGGAAACGTTTCGCCATGCCGAACGCCTCACCCGCGCCGGCGTTCGCCCGAACACGATGGTACAGCGTTTATACAAGAGCCAAACGTTGCAACAATGGCGGCTGTACGAAATTTTTCTCAATCGCGTCCGCCTGTACGCCGACGGTGCAATCGTGCTTTCAACCTTAACGGAAGCGGATTACGAAGCAACACATACGAACCGAACGGACACGGAGGGTCTTGTGAATCGTTTATTATCATTAAAAACCGCCAAAATTGCGGCATTTATCGAACAAACAGCTGCTCTTGTCAAAGTCAGCATGCGTTCCGTCGATACAACGTTCCCCGTCAATACCGTCGCTCGACAATGGAACGGCGGCGGGCATATATGTGCAGCAGGTTTTAAATGCAAACCGGATACTTTTTCGGAAGAAGTATTGGTGGGGCAACTGAGGGAGATTGTTTAAAGGGCAGTAAGATCTGAGTGATACAGATTTTTCATCAACAATTTTTTTTCAAAACGCATATCATTGCCCGTTATTATGTTCTGTTTCTCTCAAAAAACACCTATCATCAAAAACAAGAAGGTTTTTTAAACCATGAAGGTACTAAACTTTGTAAAACTTATTGCTCTGTCAACGGTCGCATTTCATACGCATTTATTTGCCGACACATACAAACTCAAAGTCACGAAAGACAAAAAAACAATACGCTTTTGCGTGCATAACCTTACCCGTAACTGCAGCGATTGGTTTTCCGTCAAAAAAGCCGGCAGTTCGTATGAAAGTCGTGACACCTCGATCGGCGGTTGCATTTGGGGTACGAAAGTTGGGACAGGTATCGGGTTTAACTTCGGGAGTTTTTATGCGGAATTTGACGATAAAGATAATCAACTTCGGTTGAGCGGCGGCTGTTTTGCGGATACGCTGTTGTTTGAAAATTCTGATTTTTCGATGGTTGTGGCGGATACGACCACTCTGCAGGCAAATACGCTTATCGTTAAAAGGGCAGTTTTCAAAAACAAAGGCGTATTTGAAGCGTTTATTGCGGTGTTGCAGAATTGCCCGACGGTCGAAAACAGAGGGAAATTTCACACGCGCAATCTGTTTCTTCTTAAAACCGACATTCAAAACTGCGGAATGGTTCGATGGGATGATGTTTTTAAAGCTGTCGACGGCAAAATTGTTCCAAAAGCCGCAAATTTCGATTTCCACGAGAAAAAAGGCTTCATTGACCAGGGCGTACCGACGGGTAATACACGGGTGTTATCACTCCACAAAACGTACCATAATAAGACGGTTGTTCGTGAAGGTCGGTTGCAGGTCAATGAACTGACAAACGGAAGCCTCCTTAATGTTTTTAGTCCTTTCGGAGGTCCCTGGAATTACACCGCGGTTTTGGTCGGTCATCTCGACGCCTGCGACGGCACGGTCGTCGACCCCAGTGTCACGCTGAATTTTCATCCCGGTTCCTGCTTTGTCGCAAACGCCCCTGTGGTTATCGGATCCAACGTGACACTGAACCTGGGCTGGTCGGACAATTCTTCGTGGGGCGATTGTTCCTTCAAAGGCAACACCATAAACGTTAAATCGGGTTCCGTGTCGCCCCTCAACAACCCGAATAGCGGTTCCAAAGACGGTATATGGCTCTCGCCGTTTAACGGATGTGCGCCGTTGTTTCCCGATTTTGACACCGTAAGAACCTACCAGGCGCGCGAAACAGAAGAACTGACGCTGTACATTATCTACGGTACGTAATTGAGGCTTCAAAAAAACAAAGCCGACCAACCAAAAATCATGATATTGCGGAAAGTCGGAAGCTCAAACAACGGATAAAGTCGAGAGTAAGCGAGGCAACCGTCGCTTATTTATAACCGCGTTCGCGGCTTTCCGGCGCGCAGCCACGCCTCCATGAACTTATCCAAATCGCCGTCCATCACACCCTGAACATCGGCGGTTTCGACGTTCGTACGCAAATCCTTCACCATTCGATACGGCTGGAAAACATAGCTTCGAATTTGATACCCCCAGCCGATTTCGCCTTTTTCGCCGTAAAAACGTTCCATCGCCGAACGCTTCTCGTCCTGCATGCGTTCGTACAACCGCGCTTTCAACACCGCCATCGCCGACGCGCGGTTTTTAATCTGCGAGCGGTCGTTTTGGCAGGTCACCACAATACCCGTCGGGAAGTGGGTAATGCGCACCGCGGATTCGGTTTTATTGACGTGTTGCCCGCCGGCACCGCTGGAACGAAACACATCGATGCGAATATCCTTTTCGTTGATCGGCACCTCGATATCGTCATTCAGCTCCGCCACGACATCCACCGCACAAAACGACGTATGACGCTTATGGTTGGCATCGAAGGGACTGAGGCGCACGAGGCGATGGACACCGCGTTCCGCCTTTAAATAGCCATAGGCGTGCAATCCGATCACGCGAAACGTTGCGCCCGAGATACCGGCTTCATCGGCGGTTTGGAGCGCCTGCAAATCCAACGAAAATCCTTTGCGCTCCGCCCAACGCGTGTACATGCGCAACACCATGTTTGCCCAATCGCAGGCTTCGGTTCCGCCGGCACCGGCGTGAATGGTCACAATGGCGTTGTTGGCGTCCATCGGTTCCGAAAAGAATGCCTGCAGTTCCAAATCATCGAGAATACGCTCGGTATCGGCAATCGCCTGCGTCAGTTCCTTTGTCCAAGCCGCTTCGTCCGTTTCGGACAACTCCGAAGCTTTGCAAAATTCGTAGACGTCGTGCAAATTATCGACGGCGGATTTTCCCTTTAAAATCGGCTCCAACGCACGTTCGCAATCTCGAAGTTCCCGTTGCAACCGTTGCGCATCGGTGAGGCGATTTCCAGACCACAATGTCTCATCGCGCAATTGTTCCCGCAGAGAATGCAATTTTTCGTTCAACGTTTCGAATTTCAGAACCGCCAACAACGGCTCCAAGCGATTGAGCAACCGTTCCGCAGATTCCTTTAATTCGACCGCAATAAACACACATTCAAGGTAGGCAGGAGGAGGGATGAGAGCAAGGAGGAAAGTATATACTGAGGCAGCGGCAATTTCTCCCTCGATCAAGCAATCCCGCTCGACGCGTTGCTTGAAGAGCCGACGTTATTAAAGCAGTATCTGGTACCGTTGAAAGCGTCGGTCGGAGGGTAGTGCGCTTTCTCATACGGAAAATGTTTTTCCCTTCGGACGGCGGGCGAAAAAGAAAATTTTCCCCTTGCAACATATTTTGCTTTTGGCAGAATTGTTTCGGTGTTATGAGTGCAAATTATAAAAACTTCCCGTTTCATCTCATCGGATGCGCGGTGCTTCCGTTGGTCGGTGCCTATACGCAAAGCGTAAGGGCGGCCTTGCCGGATCCGAGCGTTGTGGAAATGCATTGGCGGAAAAATCCAAAGATCTTTTGCGAAACGTTCGAAGCACTTTTCCCAAAAGCTGAAAATTTATCTTTTTGGAGCGAAGAGTTTCCGGATTGGTTCGAAACACAAGGCAGAGTGCTATGTGAAGTGACAACGAACTCCGGCGATTGGTTGTTTCACGCCTTTAACGATTTAAATAAGTTGTCGTACGATGCGGAATTGAAAAAAATCATCAAAGTTTTGGGCAGTACGGAATTCCTCGAAAAGGTCTTGCCGAAAGAAGTTGTAAAGAGTATTTTCGCCCATGTCGCGGGCGATGAAAAGTTGTGTTTGGAAATTGCGTTTAAACCGTATTTCAAAAACGCATTCTTTGATCCGTTCGGTAAAGGTTCAATTGAATATGCCTTATGTTTATCACGGGATGGTGATAAAGAAAAGAAAAATGAATTGAGTTGGTGTTTTATGTTTGACTTTGAGAAAGAACACAATGTTACTTTTTTGAAAAATTGCGGAGTATCCTACCGCGCAGGTGATGACGAAATCAAAATGGAATTTTTTAAAAAAACGAACAAACGACCCAACTTTCCGTGGAATGCCCCACAGAAAGCCAAAGGAAATTTTTCGTCCGTGTACGCAAAATTACGCGAATCCCGAAAAAATGGTCGAAGGAAGTATGAGGATTTTACAATTTTTTCGACTGCACAGCATGCAAAGGTATCTTGTTTGGAGGAAATTGTCGGTATAAACAGAGCTTCCATTTCATCTGCGCTGGATATACTTGTCACCGAAGACTTCCTGGAGGAAATTTTCGGAAGAGAATTTTGGAATATTCTTAAACACTGCGCTTCGGCATCTACCGGGGAAAATTTAAATGTAACGTTTAAAATCTCTGAATACCCCGGGGGATTTAAAGTTCTTTTTCAACTTTACAATTCCCACAGGGGGCATCTGACGGAGGATGTTGTTTATTTCCGAGGACCCTTAACCTGGAAATGGCTTACTTCCAATAAGGTCGAATTTGTCTTCTTTTACGATCCCCAAAAGGATAAAATTTCTCATGTGAGACTTCAAAATGAGCTTATTTTGAATTACGAAACCATCCAAAAAGGTGAAACAACGGATACACTCCTGACTGTCGACGAAAGCGATTTGTACAGACCGGCTCATTTTTGGTTTGAGGTCAATATACCCTCTCTCTTGAAGTATCACCGTCGATGGGCAAAAAACGAAAAAATTAAGTTTGAAGTTATTGAGAATAACATCTTAAAAACCTGCGATCGCTTTAACAAAGACGAGAAAGGTTTTATAGAAATGCTGTCGCTGTGGGCTCGGCGAAAGACCAAAAAAACCGCAAACGCACACAAAAAAATTTCCGACAACAATAAAACAGAAAACCAAAAAAGCGACACTCCGGAGGACTAACTTCGGAAACGGGTTTACAACGAAAATTCGGTTAACGTCGCCTTACCCCAACCTCAACGGCATCACAACGCAACGGAAGCTGTCGTTGGTTTTGATGACGCCCGGGCTGACTTCGTCTTTGAATTCGAAGAAAATCACATCCTCATCCAAAGCTTTCAACGGATCCGTCAGAAACTTGGAATTAAAGGTAATGCTGATCGGTTTTTCGTCGGCTTCGTACTCGACGGCAATCGATTCGTGCGCTTCGCCGAATTCCGCGCTGGAAGCTGAGATTTCCAGCAAATTTTGATCAAATGTCAATTTAACGGTACCGTTGTCGAGACTCGAAACCAACGCCGCACGCTGAATGCTTTCCAACAGTAAAGTACGTTCCAAACGAACACGTCGCTCCGTCGTCTTCGGCAAAACCTGCAAATAGTTCGGAAACGTGCCTTCGATTTGCTTCGAAACCAGATAAACCGACTGCGCCAAACCGCTTTTTTGCGCACTTTCGTCCAATTCCAGCTCAAAACCGACCTGGCGATTATTAAAATAAAGCTTCACGGGAGCGGATTGATTTAACAAATGCTCCAACTCGCCGACGGCTTTCGCAGGCAAAATAAAAGATTTCCCGCGCAACGCCTCCGGGATGTCCATCGCCTGTTGCATCAAACTCAGCCGCCGCCCGTCCGTTGCCACCGCGTGCAATTCCGAAGCCGCCGCGACACCTCCGTCACCTTCGGTGTTTGTTGCCTCCGCGCCGCCCTTAAATGCGAACAAAACGCCGTTCAACAGGTAGCGATTTTCGTCCTGAGACTGCGCAAACGAAACGTGACGCAATAAATTCCTCAACTGTTGCTGTTCAAGCACAAGGGCTTCCGTCTGCTCGAACATCGGCAACGGCGGAAATTCGGCATCGTTCATGCCCATAATGCGAAACTTGGAGCAACCGCAACTCAATTTCGCCTGATCGTCCGAACATTCCAATTCAATCGTTCCCTCGGGAAGTGCCTTCGCAATCGACGCCAACCGACGCGCCGGCAACGCAATCGAACCTTCTTCTTTTACGTCCGCCGCCACGGTGCAACGGATACCCATATCCAGGTTGGTGGTAATCAGCTCCAACGCACCTTCCTTGGCACACAAACGCACATTACTCAACACCGGCAACGACGTCCGCATTCCGACGACGTTCAAAACCTGACTTAACCCGTTATTGAGGACGTTTTTCTCAATCCGAACCTTCATTTCCTTCATTTGGAGGTAAAGGAGATTTGTTTGCAAGGCTTTTTGAGAGCGATGGAAGCGAAGAAAACATCATAAAAAGCACGTTTTGAGGGCTTGAGGCGGAAAAACCTTCAAATACTGCCCGAGACGGTATCAATTTTCTCTCAACCTTTGTTCCGCTTTCCGCACAACTGCCAACTCTTCCTCCTCCCGCAATCATTTGCGTCCCCGTTTGCCCTCTGTTATAATAAATGCAATGGATTCGTCCGTTATCGTCGAGCTTTCATCCAAAGCCATGACCATGGTGTTGGCGCTGTCACTGCCGTCCATTCTGCTGGCGACGTTTGTCGGGCTCGGCGTCAGTCTGTTGCAGGCGTTGACACAGGTGCAGGAACAAACGCTCGGTTTCGTGGTTAAATTGATTTGCATTACGCTGGCGTTGGTGTTGACGGCGCATTGGATGGGGATGGAAATGCAACGCTATACGGAGTCGATTTTCACAATCGTTCAACAGCAGAGACGTCGATGACGTTCGAACAACTGCAACCGCTTTTGGATGTACTGCTGGTATTGGGATTTTGCGGCAGCCGCATCACGGGATTTTGCTCCGTATCGGTGTTTTTCGCTTCACAGTATTTGACAGGGATCGCGCGGCGTGCCCTGATTTTGGCGTTAACCTTGATCCTTCTGCCGCCGTTGTTCGACCAAAGTTTGGCATTACTGCACGACAACCGCGGACTGTTTGTGCTTTTCCTGATTAAAGAAGTGTTCATCGGCGTCATCTTCGGCTGGCTGACAAATTTCCTTTTCTACGTCGCCCAAAGCGTCGGGTTTATCATTGATACCCAGCGCGGTGCCTCCATGGCGAGTTTGTTCGATCCGATTTCGAACTCGCAAACGTCTCCGTTGGGTGATTTTTTAATGAAATTTACCCTGACGCTCGCCATCACCTGCGGCGGGCTGTTGCTGTTTTTGAAGGGTCTGTATTTCAGCTACGAAAAAGTTCCCGTCCTGACGCCGTACAAAACCTTACCGCCGGCCTGGAACGCGTTCTTTACACATGCCATGGGCGGGCAACTGTTTCACCTGCTGGTGTTGCTGGGGGGACCCGTTCTGTTCGTCCTGTTCCTGTCGGAATTCGGCTTGGGGCTGGTGACGCGTTTCGCGCCGCAGCTGAACGTTTTCTTCCTCTCGATGCCGATCAAAAGCGAACTGGCGATACTGTTTTTCATCCTCTATCTTTCGTACCTGATGCACTATTTCTGTACGCATTTCGGAAGCGAAACCCGAACGGAAACCTTTTTGAGGCTCTTGACGGGATAAACGCCGCCCTGACGATATGAAAAGCTTTGTTTCCAAACTTTCCGTCCTTTTGCAACGCAAGGATACGTTGTTGCTTCCTTCTCATGGCTGAAAAAACCGAGCAACCGACGGCGAAAAAGTTGCGCGACGCGCGCAAAAAGGGACAGGTCGCCAATAGTAAAGACGTTACGTCCACCGCATTGCTGATTGTAATTTTTGCGTACTTCGGACTTCGGCGCGACGCGGTTTTGCAAACGCTTTCGGAGGTTACCGCGGTTCCGGCACTGTTTTTCAACGAACCCTTCCAATCCGCCCTGCAACACACGGCGGGCGCCTGTTTTTTGGTCGGCATCCGCGTTCTGCTGCCATTCGTGTTGCTGGTTTTTCTCACCGGCATCTTCGCGAACACCTTCCAATTCGGACTGCTCTTTGCACCCGAATCGATCAAGCCGGATTTCAACAAACTCAATCCGATGTCGAAGCTGAAACAGATTTTTTCCTTGAAGAACCTCATCGAATTCCTGAAATCCGCCGCGAAAATCCTCTTTTTGAGCACATTGTTGTACTTCGTCATTCGCAACACCCTGGATCCGTTGTTGAAAACGCCGTTCCTGACGCTGAACGACTTTTTCAATATGTTGCCGCCGATTATGAAGACCTTCGCCGTGAATGTCCTGTTCGCCTACGTCACCGTCGCCGTGCTGGATTTCATGTTTCAGCGTTTTAATCACAAAAAGCAGTTGATGATGACAAAGGATGAAGTAAAGCGGGAATTTAAGGAGCAGGAAGGCGATCCGCAAATCAAAGGCAAACGCAAACAGTTTCACCGCGAACTGTTGCAGGGCGGTCCGGCACAGAAAACAAAGCGCGCTTCGGCGTTGATTGTGAACCCGACGCACTATGCGATTGCGATTTATTACAACGAACTCATCACGCCGTTGCCGATTGTACTGGCGAAGGGCATCGATTACCAGGCGCAGTTGATGAAAAAAATCGCCGCCGACAATAATATCCCAATTTTGGAAGACGTTCCGCTGGCACACGCCCTGTACGATCTGGCAGAGGAAGGGCGCTACATTCCGCGGGAACTGATTGAGCCGATCGCCAAGGTGGTTCGTTGGCTGCAGGAGAGAAAGGAGGGGAAGAGGTAAAACAATCTTGCAAAATATACAAAATAATACTCTCATGGCAGTGTGAGAAGAGCGGAGAAGAGCGGAGAAGAGCGGAGAAGAGCGGCAAGCGTGAAGCATTTCCTCGCCAATCGCTTTCCAGGGCTAGTTTATCGCTATAGAGCTATAAGATCGCGCTATCAACAGGCTGCTAATATTAATCGATTTATAAAGTATCTTAATCAGGAACACCCGGAAATCTGCGTTTCTTTGTTGGATGTCGGTGCACGTGGAGGTTTGAATGCAATACCGATTTTCAGACCGCTTAAACATTTGAAAAACAGGCTTATCCATGGTATCGAACCCGATACGGAAGAAGCCAAGCGCTTAAGAAAATCCGGCGAGTACGATCATGTTTTTACCGATGGTGTTGCGTGGTATGACGGAGAGGCGGTGTTGCATGTACCTGTCGATAATTATGGTGCAGCTTCCATCCGTGAAACAAATCCGAATGTAGAACAACCGATTGGGGTCTTAAGGCAGAATTGCCGCAATATTCCGATTTGTGTCAAAAAACTCAGCAGTATTTTGCCAACGGGAGCGACGTATGATTTCATCAAAACCGATATCGAGGGATGTGATTATGATGTGCTTTCATCCGCAGAACCTTCTCTTTTAGGAAAAATTCTTTGTGTTGTTTGCGAAGCGCAGAGGACTCCTATCTTTAAAGGTCAGCACGTAACGGTCGATTTGCATTCTTTTTTGACGGAAAGACAATTTTTGCTTTATTCTCTGAATCTGCAAGGGAATCTTGTTAATCAAGATGTAATTTACGTTAAACATCCTGGAACGATCTCCGATCTGCCAACTTTGTTTAAATATCTCTTGCTCGGATTACTTTTGAAGCATAGAGGTAATTTCATTTCCTGCACCTTAGAAGTATACGAACACAACTATGGAAAGCAAAAAGTGTTAGATAGTGTCTATGAGATCGTTGGTGCAAAAAGGAGGATGTGATTTTGTTGTTTTTTAATAGAGGGTTCGCTCATGGCGAAAGATTGAGACACAATACTTTTGAGAATATTGGTTCCGTTTAGAACAATCCAGTTTCGTTCATCAGGCGAGTAAATGTGGTCGTTTTTCTTCCACCCCTTTTCGTAAAGGGAGTGTTTTCTTCCAACTTTTCGTATTTTTATCCTAAAATAAACCGTGCCCAACCTTCTCCAACGCTACCTGTTGCGGCAATTTTTTTTCGCCGCCTTCAACACGGTATTGCTGTTTGTATTTGTTTTGGTCGCCGGAAATGCCGTGAAGGATATTCTGCCGTTGCTGGCGAGCGGTAAAATCGAATGGTCGTTTTTCTTTGATACGCTGTTTCATCTCATCCCGTCCATGATTGCTTACTCGCTGCCGTTGGGGATTCTGACGGCGACGTTGCTGGTACTGGGACGGCTTTCGTCACAGAACGAACTCATCGCCATGAAAGCTTCGGGTTTGAGCCTGTGGCGCATTATCGCACCGTTGTTATTGATGTCCGCGATCGGCGTTATTTTCACGCTCATCGTCAATTTTCACTGGGGACCGCATTCCATCGTGTACTACCGCAAAGCCCTCGGGAACATCATCCGTCAAAAGCCGCTGTCGTTCATCCAAGCCAGAACCTTCGTGAAAGATTTCCCGGGATACCTGTTTTACGTCGAGAAAAAGCAAAACGATACAGTCGAAAATTGCTGGCTGTGGGAACTGGACAGTCGCCAAACGTCTGGAGCAAATTTGTTTCTGCATTCCAAGCGCGGCATTTTGCGTTACGATGCACAAAAAAATGCCATCATTCTCACGCTGTTGAAAGCTTCCGGCGAAAAGTATTCCACGCGCCCGGACGGCTCATCGGACGCTCAGGCGATTGCCTTCGACAGCACCGACATTGCCCTGCCGCTGACGGCAATGCTCGGAGGCGAATACTTTTATAAAAAGTTGGGCTACATGACGCTTTCGGAACTGCTCAACGAACGCAAATCCGTCGAAAACGGCACGCCGGGTACGCAAAATTATAAATATAAAGTCACAACCAACCTTGAAATTCAAAAGAACGCCGTCATGTCGTTCGCAACTCTGTCGCTGGTGCTGATTGCTATTCCGCTGGGCATTCGGCTGAGCCGTGCCGAAACCTCCGCCAACCTGGTGCTCGCCATCGCTCTGGCGCTGAGTTTCTACTTCATCGTCATGGCGATTTCGTGGCTGGAAACATCACCGCAATACCGCCCGGACATGTTGGTCTGGTTACCGCATGTTGTTTTTCAGGGATTGGCGGTGATACTGTTGCGACGGGCACTTAAACACTGATGCCGACCTTCGCAAAGAGCATACTTTCAAAAAAGTATCGTTTTCGTAACCGTTACGGGCATTTGAAAACCGTATTGCACCCGAACGCTTACATAAATTTTGATAAGCTTGTTCCAAACTCAAATCATCCTTGTTCCTCACGCACGGATGCGTTTTTCTTGAACCGACCGACGGTTTCGACGTATAATATATGTGTGACAACCGCACCCAACGGTATTTCCGCTTCCTTTAATCGCATGCGCGATGTCGGTACGTACATTGCAACGCAAACGGCTTCTTACAAAAGCGAAGACGTCCTCTGTCTGTTCGATGTCGACATGACGCTGACGCAACCGGAGCATCCCGCCGCTTACATGCCGAACCTGAAAAAGCACCTGGATATCTATCGCTCCATTCAGTCACGCTACCCGAAATTGGACACCTGCCTGACGTTTTGCTTCAATTTTCTCTTGCCGCAACGCATCACGGACAGCGATATTCTTTCCGTTTTGGCATCACTGAAGATGAGAACCATCGCCTTCACCGCCACGGTCACGGGCGATTTTTTGGGCAAACGCATGGAGGTTCGGCGCTACGAAGATTTAAAGCAGTTGGGACTTTGCTTCGAACACGCTTTCCCGCAATCGGAAATTATTCTCGACACCTGCCCGCGATACCGCGGTTATTACCCGACCTATTACAAAGGCATTCTCTTTTCGAACAGCGAACGCGGCAATACCACCAAAGGAACCGTCCTGTGCGCCTTTTTAAAAGCCGTCCGTTACACCCCGAAGTGTATCATTCTGGTCGACGATCGCCCGCAAAATCACGCCGACGTGCAAACGGCTCTGTTGCAAGCCTTCCCCGAAACAAAATACATCGGTATTGAATACACTGGTGCGGCGAACTACTGCCCGAAGGAAATTTCGGCAACGGACTTTGAGGCATTTTACGCGGATCATTTCGAACGCGCTTCAAAACTGACAAACACCGATACGGATACGCCGGCGGCGGACGGGGATTTGTTTTAAGGGATGGCGATAAACACCGACTCTCAACGTTTAAGTTTATCGAATGCATCGGAGGCTTGCGAAAGATACACAGAATTTGAGACATTCACCTGACAACGATTACCAATCACCACCTCAGGAATACTTCCCTTGACATACTCACAAAACACACAGCGAGGATTTTTCCTTACCTTGTTGCAAAACCGATAGCTGTCTAAACCTACAGTGGAGCATTTTAAATCTCTTTTAATGAAAATTTATAGCAAACACGCACCATATTTTTTCTTCTTTCAAAATTACTCCAGATAATGAGTGATACTCAAAAATCCCCTACCATATCCCTAGGCAACACACCCTCTGGAAGATTATGGCAAGCGATGGTAGTCGCACCCTGCAAGACCCGCAAGGATAAAACCTAACATTCCCCACTCAAGAAATGGAAAAAAATAGAAACCTCTTAGTTGCTATAAATAACCACCGTGGTGCATTTAACGCACACGACAATCTCGCAAACCGACAAAAAACAAAGCAGACACAACCGAAAAATTTAACCCTCTACACCGAAAAAGCAACAAAGCACAGAGCACAACATCCAAAATGCTACCTAAGTCTTAGGCAATTACCCACACCTTTCGGTGCGCCTTATCCCACTCAACCACTCCGTCAATCAATGCGAACAACGTAAAATCCCGACCCAAGCCAACATTTTTCCCAGGATGGTACTGCGTACCGCGCTGGCGCATGAGAATTGTTCCGGCACGCACTTTTTCTCCGCCGTAGCGTTTAACGCCCAAATTCTTGCAACGGCTGTCCCGACCGTTCCGCGACGAACCTTGTGCAGCATGATGCGACATAACAAATAATCCTTCCCTTAATTTTTAAACTCAACGGCTTCCACCTTAATGACCGATATTGCCTGACGAAAGCCCTGCTTGCGCTTAAAACCGCCGCGACGACGATGCTTCAGTATGGTAACTTTCTTGTCGCGTTTATTCTCCAAAATTCTAATGCGCACCCTCGCATTTTCCAAAACCGGCTGCCCGAAACGGACGCCCGCGGCATCTTCGTACATCAATACATCTTCGAGCTCCAACTCGCTTCCAGCTTCCGTATTCGGATAACGCATCACCTTTAAAACATCACCCGTCCGCACGCAAAACTGCTGCCCCTGTGTCTTAACGACCGCCTTCGCATCCGCTTCCATCATCACACCTTCTACACAACAGAAAACCATGTCCGAAACAAATGACAAGCTTTTTTACGGATTTTCGCATCAAAAACCCGCACTATTCGAAAAATTCTTCACTTTTTTACTGATTTTCGAACGCTCTTTTCGGATGCGCACCAAATGCCTGTTTCGGGTCGATCGCAACGATTTTCGGCATTCCCTGATGCGATTGCGGGCATTCGACACGGTACCGCTCATTCTGATTTTTCCGAAGGAACCGCACCGTAAATTGCGATGAGATAAAGAAGAAGCATAACCAACCGCGGCACCGGCAATCCAAAAACCAACGCACATTGCCAATGTTTTGCTCTTAAAAATCCGCATCACTTCCATGTAAATTTATGCCCTTATCAAAAAAAGCCAACGGGAGCAAAACCCTCAAAACACCCGACATCCGAAAAACGCAAAAGCAACATCCTTCCGCCCCAAAAGACAAACGAAAGCCGCTGCATCTCGCCACTCTTCCCGAAAGCCAATCTGGCGTCCCGTAGGAGAATCGAACTCCTGTTTTCGGGATGAAAACCCGATGTCCTAACCTCTAGACGAACAGGACAGACGCTAATCTTACTCCAGGATGTTTTTTTTTGCTCCGATGGCAAGTCTGTTTTTTAGCGCTCCGAAGGTTCGGCTTCGCGCGCTGTTTTGGGTTGCTTCGAAAAGCCTCGAAAATACAAAATAAAAACATGCGTTCCCATGAAATTCGGCAAAGTTTCCTGAAATTTTTCGAAAGCAAACATCATCGCATCGTTCCGTCGGATTCTCTGCTTCCGAAAGCACCGAATTTGCTCTTTACCAATGCAGGCATGAACCCGTTCGTGCCGTATTTTCTCGGACAGCAAACACCGAAGGACGCGCGGGTAACCGACACGCAAAAGTGTATCCGCGCCGGAGGAAAACACAACGACTTGGAGGAAGTAGGGTTTGATACGTATCACCATACGTTTTTCGAGATGCTCGGCAACTGGTCGTTCGGCGATTATTTCAAAAAAGAAGCCGTTCAGTGGGCATGGGAATTGTTGGTCGATGTCTGGCGTTTTCCGAAAGAACGTTTATACGCCACCGTCTACGAACCGCTCGACGGTGAACCCGCCGAACGCGATACCGAAGCATACGAACTTTGGAAGGAGATGTTCACCGACGCAGGTCTTGATCCGAACATTCACATCGTGATCGGACACAAAAAAGATAATTTTTGGATGATGGGCGACACGGGACCGTGCGGACCGTGCTCGGAAATTCACATCGATTTGACGCCGGACGGGCACACCGGCGGTCGCTTGGTCAATCAAGGCGATGCACGGTGCATTGAGATTTGGAATTTGGTGTTCATGCAATACAACGCTTTGCCAGACGGTTCGTTGGAACCGCTGAAAAATCATTACGTCGACACAGGCATGGGGCTGGAACGTGTGGCGGGTATGCTTGCAACGACGCGGAACTTTACGGACTTTTCCAAAACACCCTCCAATTATGAAAGCGATTTATTTCAGCCGCTTTTCGATGTTCTGGAACAGTGGTCGGGACATCACTATGGCGGACGGGTACCGACCGAAGGGAAAAATCCGTCGCCCGAAGAAAAAAAATTATTGGAAGCCGACATCGCGTTTCGCGTCATTGCCGACCACGTGCGCGCCGCAACCTTCGCCGTTGCCGACGGGATTTACCCCGGTAACGAAGGACGCAATTATGTACTGAGGAAAATCATTCGGCGCGCCGTCTACTTCGGGCAAAAATTAGGCTTACACCAAAAGCCCGAATTTGCGTCGGTCGGCTTTTTCCCGCGCTTGGCTTCCGTTGTTGCCCGTACGATGGGCGATGTTTTCCCGGAATTAAAAAACAAAGCCGTCTGCGAACCGCTGGAAATCGAGGAACGTTTATTTAAGCAAACCCTGGATAAAGGTATACGGCGGTTGGAACTGCATCTCGGCATCTGTCATACGGAACTTTCCGGCAAAGATGCCTTTTTGCTCTACGATACCTACGGTTTTCCGTTGGCACTGACGCGACTGATTGCCAAAGAACACGGCGTTACGGTGAACGAAGAAGAATTCCAAAACGAAATGGCGCAACAAAAGGAGCGTTCGAAAGCGGCTTCCAAAAAAACATCGGTGCAGGTAGCACATTCGAAATGTTCCGAATGCCAAACATCCTTTGTCGGGTACGATCTGATACAGGAAGACGGAAGCTTAAAAACGGTCGAATCCGTCGTTTCGGATGTGATATGCGGGAAAAATGCCGACGGTGCGGATGCGGTTTATATCATCGTCCGGCAAAGCCCGTTTTACGGCGAAAAAGGCGGTCAAATCGGCGACAGCGGTTTCATGGGTTTAACAACCGAACCGAAAACTTTATACGTTAAAAACACGATTTGGCAGGGGAATACACTGTTGCATGAAGTTCAAAACGATGACGGCAAACCGATTGATTTTGAAGCCCTTCGCACCGAATGGTTAAATAAAAAAGTCTGTTTGGAGGTCAATATCGAACGGCGCAAAGAGATTTCGCGCCATCATACCGCCACGCACCTGTTGCAATGGGCACTGCGACGACTTTTGAATCCAAATCTGCATCAATGCGGTTCTTTGGTAACGGACGAACGCCTGCGTTTTGATTTCAATCATTACGAAAAGGTCTCCGCGGAACAACTGGCGGAAATTGAACAGCTCTGTAATGCGGTGATTTTGGGAAACGCGCCCGTAACAGTCGAAGAAAAAAGCAAGGATAACCTGCCGAGTGACTGCGTTGCGCTGTTCGGCGAAAAATACGGCGATATCGTACGAATGGTCAGCATCGGAACGGAAACGAAGGACGGATTTCGGTTGCAACACGGGAACGGTTCGCGGGAATTGTGCGGCGGAACGCACGTTCGTTACACGGGCGAATTGGGTATGTTTTATATTCTCAAAGAATCAAGCGTCAGCGCCGGCATTCGCCGCATCGAAGCCTGCGTCGGAACGGCGGCGTATCGTCGATATTTGGAATTAAAACAACGATGCGAAAAACTGGAGGCGGAACTTGAGAAAAATAAAAAAGAAAAAAAGAACGAAGCTTCAACCCTGTCAACGGCAACATTAAAGGCGGATATCCTGCGCGCTTTGAAAAAAATTCCCGCTCCCGAAACCAACGGCAGTGCTTTAAATATCGCCTCCGTCTGCTTAGCGGAACCCATCGACGTCAAAACGCTCCGCAGCGTCTGCAGCGGCATTTTTAAGGAAAAACTTTTGGATGTGTTTGCGGTTGCGTGCGAAAAGTTATTGTTAATCTTCTGTTCCGACAAAGCCGTTGCGCAACAAATAACCGCCGAGCACCTCTTAAAGCATCTTCTTGAGCAATGCGGCGGACGCGGCGGCGGGAAAGAAACGTTGGCCACAGGAAGCGTTGAGGATGTATCGCGGTTGGCAACATTGCTCAAACAACCGAGCACGTTTGCGATCGGCCGACGGTTGCTTTGAGCCTTATAAAACCATCGGTATTTTCATAGAAGTTCCGAAGCATGAATATCGTTGAAGCCCTGCACGAAGTTGAGCAAAAACAACCGAACGCCGTCGGTTTAAAGGTCACGCGAACGTCCGAAGACGGCACGTCGGCGGTTACGGAAAAAACCTTCGCCGAGATGGATCATGAAGCCGACGTGTGGGCGACGTACTTTTTCGAAAAAGGGTTTTCGCGCGGCAAAACCGTTCTGCTGCTGGTTCCGCCGGGGGAAGATTTACTCATCGCAACCTTCGCGCTGTTGCGATTGAGAGCCGTTCCGATCGTCATCGATCCGGGCATGGGACTGAAAAATTTCTTTAACTGCGTCCGCAGAACGAAACCGAACTTTTCTCTGAGCGTCCCGCGCGGACAGTGGCTTTATTACCTCTTAAAGCCTTTCGCAAGCTTCGAAAAGGCTCTTTTTTTATCCGATCGCTTGAAGCGCAAACTTTCGAAACGTAACTTTGTCTGCACGTTTCAACCCGAAGCACGTCCCGAAGATACGGCGGCGGTTCTGTTCACATCGGGCTCGACGGGGCATCCGAAGGGCGCGGTGTACACATACGGCGAATTGAACGCACAAACGGAAGCTTTGATACGAACTTTCGATATTCGCGCAGGAGAGATTGATTTTCCGTTGTTGCCGGTTTTTTCCCTCTATAATCCCGCGATGGGTCTGACAACGGTTCTGCCGGAAATCAATCCTTCGCGCCCGAGTACGCTCGAGCCGAAGAAAATTATTCCCTCCATCCTGAAGCATAACGTCACGCACAGCTTCGGTTCGCCGCGCCTGTGGACGAAACTGGCGACGTACTGCGAAGCAAACAACATCCTGTTGCCATCCGTAAAGCGTCTCTTTCTGGCGGGCGCACCCGTACATCCGATGTTGCTGAAACGCGTTCAAGCGCTGGTGCCGAACGGTCGCGTTTTCACGCCCTACGGCGCAACGGAAGCCCTGCCTGTGGCATGTGTTTCCGCCGAAGAAGTCTTACGGGACACCTACGAACAAACCTTGCAGGGTCGCGGCACCTGCGTCGGACATCCGTTGCCGGGCGTACGCGTTTGCATCATCCCCGTCACCGACGGTGCACTCGACACTTTGCCGAACGCTCTGCCGACGAGCAACATCGGTGAAATCACCATCTCGGCTCCCTACGTCAGTAAGCGTTACCTGAATGATGATGTGGCGACGAAAAACGCGAAAATTTACGATACCGACGGTATTCTCTGGCACCGTATGGGCGACGTCGGTTATTTGGACGCACAGGGACGTTTGTGGTTTTGCGGACGCAAAAAGGAACGCGTTATAACAAAAGAACAAACCTTTTACACCGACTGTTGCGAAGCGATCTTTAATACCCACAAAGCGGTGTTTCGTTCGGCATTGATTGCCTTCGATGCGGAAAATCAAATCGTTCCCGCCATCGTAATTGAACCGAAAGCTCGCCTTTCGCAAAGCGAAATGCAATCCTTATTTCGGGAATTGCGCCGTTTGGCAAAAGCCTGTACGTTCACTGCAAAAATTCGAAGCTTTTGCGTGTATAAAAATTTCCCCGTCGACGTACGACACAACGCCAAAATTCACCGTTTGACGTTGATGCGTTACTTCGCCAAACACCCGCGGTACGTTCACACGGTCGAGGATTGAATTTCGACAGTATATTTTTGCATATCGCACGTACCGCGAACATGCGGCATCCGCGTCAAAATTTCGGACGCGGGACTTAAGAAACAAAACCGCAACATACGTCGAAAGGAAATTTTTCCGAAAAGACGGCAAAAAATTCGCATAAAGCACCCGTAACAAACACGCATGTACCGCGGAGGTATTATCATTTTTTCCGGATACGCGGGACAAAATGCTCTAAAAGTCGCCTTTGATACTTCCTTCCGTGCTGACCTCCCGAGGTGTTTCCGTAAATTTCAAAGCACAACGATACCTTTAAAAACCTACCTTTCTCAAAAATTTTTCCGTCTTCGGCACAAAAAATGCTTCTTCTTCGGCAATGGTTGACGGCGCTCTTAATTTTCAAACACAAGCGGCTGCGCAAACGGCTCAGGCGTTTGTCAATGACGAACAGCCCGTTTCGGAGACGCAAACAGGGAAGCTGGACAACCAAACAATTCAGGTAGCGACGGACGAAGTCGATCCGAGCACGAAAGACGACGAGTGTATGTCGGGCTTTATGGCGCAAAAACAGACCAAAAAAGCGCAACATAAAAAAGGTCTTCAAAACACCGCCAGAAAACGGGTCAGCGATATTCAAAAAAGTGCCGATCCCAAGAAGGTGAACGAACAAGACGCTCGCAGCAAACGCATTACGAAGCAGACGGAAGCGCGCCTGACGATGATAAACAGCCAAATGCAAAAAGATTTGCAGGGTACGATTCAAGAGCGTTCCAATGCGCTTTTCTCGGGCAGCGAAGCAAAATATGAAGCCTGCTTCCAAAAACTGGAAGAACTGTCGCTGAAAAAACAATGCACGGAAGCGACCGTCAAAGATGCACTGAAAGCGTTCGAAGATGTTGCCGAACAACATAACGCATTGCAGATCGTTCGCGACGTTTGGGAACGCAAGCTGGCAAATCTGAAAAAATTTGCCGACGAACGCTCTTCGGATTCATCCAAAGAACCTCAAAGCGAAACCGAACAACAGCAAATTCGGGAACAAATCCGCGCCTTGGAAACCCAAATCGGCGAACTGGATAAAGTGCGGACGCAGTTATTAAACAAACACGGCGATCGCATTATGGACAGCTACCAGCTGGCGCCGCTGCTGCGGGAAGTCACCGCACACTTTACGCACGACGTTACGCTGCCGCCGAAGGATTTTAATGCCCTGATTTTGGACAAACTTTTACCCTTAAAAGGCAATCCGCTGCAAACGTTCCAGTTGCTCACACAAAACCTTATCGACGGTTTCAACGACACCCGAAGTGCCTTTGAACATTTCGGTGAAAATTTATCCGTCGTCACGCGCTGTTTGACCGCTGAACTGCAAAGTTGCCCCGATCCGTCGATTGCAAGTGCCATCGTCAACGCCTGCCGAACGACGGAAAAACTCGGAACCATTCAGGATTTAAACGTACAGTTGATGCAAAAAGCCGTTCAAACCTTCCCTCATCTCGCTTAATATGCCGCAGGAAACTTCCATTCAAGAAACCGCTTACGTCCTCACGAAAACCCTCATGCAGGCGATTTTGAAGGAGTATCTCGACGAAAATCAGCTTTCGCAACTGATGAAAACCGTCGGCATTCGCACCGACGAGGAACACATCTTCTTCCTGACGCAACTGACGGTTTTTCTGCGCAAATACCCCGATTCCGTTTTTTCGTCACCGGATATTCGCACGCACTTTTTGGCAACCATGCAGGAAATGCTGGATGCAAAAATTTTGGAGGAAAATACGTAATATGTTGATTGATATCGAACTGAAAGCCTTCGGCGAGAGTATCGGGCTGCAAAATCTGCAGCTCAACGAAAACGGCTGTCTGAAGTTTATTTTGGAACAAAATCGCACCGTGCAAGTAGAAAAAGCCGACGAGGAAGTGTTCTTTTTTATTCTCAAAACATTTGAACTTGCGCCCTTGCCCTACGAAACCTACGAAAAAGCCCTCGCCCTACCGTTGCAACACGCACATGCGCCGTTCGCCCTGCAGGCGGTTGCCAAAACCGATCACGACATCGGATTTTTCACCAAACTCCGTGAAACCGAATGCGATCAACCGACCATTTATAAACTTTTCAAGTACTTAATCCTTTATTGCGAATACGTGGAAAATTCAAATTAATTGCGCTTAAAGTACGTTTTCGGTCAATAAACGCCGCGACCGCGAACATTCCTCGACGGAACATTTTCATAATGCCGAAGCACCGAAATTTTCCCCTTTTCATCCCATTCGACGGCAATAATATCCAGTCGCCAATAGCGAATGCGACGATGTTTCTTTAAATAGGCAAAAATGGCGCAACGCAGAGCGTGCTTTTTAGTTTTATCGACCGAATCGTAACCGCTTTGCAACGACGATTGCTGCCGCCCGCGCACTTCGACAAACGCCGTGCAACCGTCCTTTTCGGCGATAATATCCAATTCGTACCGACCGCTTTGGTAATTGGTATCGAGAATTTTATAATTTTTCTTCTTCAAAAAACGCACCGCTGCACGTTCGCCCTTCCGACCGCGACGAACATTGGGATTGAAATACTTGCGCCAGGAGGCGTGAAGGCGGGACAAAAATTGAAACATCCTTTGTTTTTTTCGCCTTAACGTACGAAAAAATTCCGAAAGTTGCGATTTAAAAGCCTCGCCTCCGACACAGGAAGCACAAAAACGCCCTTTATTCCTCAACCTTTCGCCGCCTCAAATGCCGAATCAAGCCGTAAAAAACATACGTAAGCGACAAAATCGCGCACGACAGCTCTTCGAACATGAAAATAATCACCAAAACACCGATAATTCCCACAAACGCCCGCAGTTTGGTTTCCGTCGTCCAATCGATATGTTTGAAGCTCGGATAGAGAACATTGCTGATCATCAGCCAGGCGATGAGCAACATCAGCGGCGGCAACAGCAATGCCCAGGCTTTTAAATCGAAGCGATTGATCACCAATACCAACGACGCAATCACGCTTGCGGCGGCGGGGATGGGCAATCCGATAAAGAACGAGGCGGCGTGCGGCGGCAATTTCTGCTCTTTCGGCAACAGCGGATGGGTGATAACGTTAAAGCGCGCCAAACGCACTGCTCCGCACAGCAAATAAATAAAGCCGATCAACCAGCCGATTTTTCGAAAAAACGGAAAGTTGTTTTCCGGCGAAAGAATGAGAAAAAACACGATCATCGCCGGTGCCAGACCGAAAGAAATCACATCCGCCACCGAATCGAACTCCTTCCCGAACAGCGATTCCTTGCCGCCCAACCGCGCCAGACGCCCATCCAGACCGTCGCACATCAGCGATCCGAAAATGCACCAAACGGCTTGGTTATAGAGCGCAAACGACGTCATCGCCTCTTCGCTGTAACGCGCCTGAATGCAGCGGATGAGACACAAAAATCCGAAAAAAAGATTGCCAGCCGTGAACAGATTGGGCAACAGATAAATCTTCGCCAACGGAACGTCGTGCTTTTTCTCCAATACCATTATAACTTCTCCAAAAATTGCCAAAAACGCTCATCTTTCTCGATGGCTTCCTCGTCGATCGGCAGGTTGGCACGCAACAGAAAATCATTCCACGTGTGCTTCGGCAAAAGATAATGAACGACAAATAAATTCTCCTTCGCGCATTCGAAGTAAATGCGCAAATCCTGCCATCGAAGTCGATAAAGCGTCTTGTCGTCGCGCTTAAATTTTCCGATTTGCGCCGTATTTTCGAAATTCAAATCGCTCAAAAACGCCATCAGCTGCAACTGCTTTTTCTGCGACAGACGCCGAAAAACGGACTTACTCTGCGTATCGAACGTCAGCTGATGCATCGCTTCATCTCCCGCTCAATGCTCCGAAGCTGTTTCCGAACCGCCTGTGCCGCTTCGAAACATTCGTTCTTCGCCAGGGTTTTCATTTTCTCTTCCAGGTACCGCAGGCGCGGTTGAAAAGCTTCCTTTGTACGTTGTCGGACGGGAATTTTGCCGAAATAAACGTTGCAATCCTTAAAACCGCAGAGCTTCAAACCCTCAAACGCGCGATAACATTGCGGGCAGCCGACCCGCTTGTGTGCTTCAAGCCATTCGTGCGTGCAACCGCAGTTCGGACAAATGCGGTTCGATAATAACAAGGCACATTCCCGCGACGGCAATCCGTCGATTAAATCATAAGCGTTCGGCGTCAAAATGCCGCACGTTTTCGCACACTCGTCGCACAAAAACGCTTCCCGCATACAACCGTTGACATCAACATCCGTCAACCGCACCGTTGCTTCGCGTTCGCACCGCCCGCACCTGCTCATGGTTGTTCTCTCAGCCACGCGCGCGCTTCCAAAGCCGCTTGGATACCCATCCCGACCGCCACGCCGGCTTGCCGGTAATACTTATCGACGCAATCGCCCGCCGCAAACACGCCCGGAACGGAAGTACAGACCGCCTTCGAAGCAATTTTGATATACCCCTGTTCGTCGACTTCGACAAAATCGTTAAACACCTGCGAATTGTGCCATCCGACCGCCAAAAATACACCTTTACACGGGAGCACGTGCTCCGTTTTATCGGTAACGTTACGCACAACTAATCCTTCGATGCAACCGTCCGCATCTAACTTAAAATCCGTCGGAATATGGTTCCAAACGCAGGCAATTTTCTCGTTTTTCAGCACCTGCTCGGCAATAATCTCCGAGGCCCGTAACGTATCGCGCCGATGCACCAAAAAAACCTTCTTACACAACGCACTCAGATGCAGTGCCTCGCCGCAGGCATGATCGCCGCCGCCGACGACACAAACGGTTTCATCTTTATAAAAAAAACCGTCGCAGGTGGCGCACATACTGAGCCCTTTACCCTGCAGTAACTCCTCTTCGTGCGGCAACGAAAGCCGATTCGGCTGCAAACCCGTCGCGATAATAAGCGCCTTTGTCGTCACGGTCGTTCCGTCGGACAGCGTTAAAATCTTTTCATCCTTCTCGTTGCGGCTTGCTCTTTGCACCGCCGCTTTCAGAAAGTACGTCCCAAACCGTTCTGCCTGTCGACGCATCCGATCCATCAACTCCGATCCGCCGATCCCCTCGGGGAACCCGGGATAATTATCAACCTTCGCCGACGGCATCAACGCCCCGCCGGGCTTCTCGCCTTCAATCACCAGCGGTTTTAACTGTGCACGCGCCGTGTAAATCGCTGCGGACAACCCCGCGCATCCGCTTCCGACAATCACAACGTCTTCGCAATCCGCCACGGTTTTATTTCATAAAATGAGCACGAATTGTCAATTCTTAAAGGGAGGATGCGGTGGGAATCAATGGAATATCGTAACAGACAAGGAACTCGAAAACTTTGTTATTGTTACACCAGCACCACCAGCAAACCGCTTCCATCAAACTCAATATGCACAATGCTATCTTTCTCTAATCAAGAATTTTCCGTAAAATATTGCAATTCAAACTCCAATCCGATCAAAAGACGCTTACTTTAACCACTCATGCCCTATTTGCACGAACTTGGGCACGCACCACTGTTAGATATGAAAATATAACTCTTGCCTATTGACGCACCTGTCTTGAATAAAATACCTGTTTTTACGAAGCTAATTAACTACACCTACAGAGTTTCTTTGCCAGCGGTAGGAATTCGTTCCGAAAAATCAGCGGATTTTTGTTTCGAATACTGACGGTTGATACGTTTCTTATTGTTTGTATAAAATTATTCCAAATATATTCTGTATTAAAAAAGGTGTTTTTCCATGAATAACCGTGTAGAAGTTTATATCAAAGTTATACCAAAGCAATGTAAGGAATAGATACCTTTATCTCACAGGTGTTTGTTGAAGATTTTCTGAAAATCACCTTGAAAATCCCGTTTTCCATATCGGCGATATTGTAAAGATCTTCCAATACATTAAAGGTTTCTTCGAGGTTTCGTCTTGAATGTTTCCATCCGCCGCCATCCGTAATCCAAATGAACCTAAAATTTTTGATATGCTTTGCTTCTTCGGCGATCATTTTGTAGCTTCTTGCCGTTTCATTCAGCTTCGAACCGCTGCTTGCATAAAAATTGGTTTCGATCGCATAGATACAATTCGGTGTTTTGACGACAAAATCCCATCGTTTTGTGGAAATTCCCTTTGATGAAATTGCGGAAAGATCGACGTGATATTTGTGTTCTGCTTTGGTCAAATCCATCTCCTTAAAGTATTTAGCACAGGCTTTTTTCAAATAATGTTCCGTTAAATCTTCCATTTGCCAACCGCCACGGTTTTTGCGTCCGTTGGAATCCAAGCCCACTTCGACACCCGTAACATAATCGTATAAATTGCCGACAATATGGTTTTGAAGTAAATCAAAAAGTCCCGTTTGTCGCATGAAATACGTGTATTGTTCAACGGTTTGTGTTTTTTCGTCAAATCGATACGTTACATCGCCAAATTTTTTATCGTAGCAATGAATTTCATTTTTTCGTACCGCCAACAAAATCGGTATCGCTTTGAGGCATTCGGGGTATTTGGCTAAAATCTCTCTAAAATCCGCTTCGATATTCTCCGAACCGATAAGTGAGTTGAGGATATTGATTTCAACTTTCAGACATTCGGCGTTTTGATAAGCCTGCTTAAAATCCGTGTAATAGCCGTATCCGTTTATGGACGATCGGAAGGTTGCAAACCATCGGGGAAAAGTTCGTGTGTGCATTCGTTTTTCAATCTCCTGACGGACAGTTGCAGATATTCGTGATTGCGGTCAATACCGATATACCTTCGTCCTAGCCGTTTGCAGGCAACACCCGTTGTCGAAGAACCGCAAAATGGGTCCAAAACAATCTCTCCCTCTCGCGTCGACGCCGAAATAATGCGTTCCAACAGATAAACAGGCTTCTGCGTCGGATGTTTGCCGAACTGCTTTTCGGTCAACGGCGTCAGTGTACCCGTCCAAACGTCCTTCATTTGCTTCCCGCCGTTAACGGCTTTCATTCGTTCGTAATCGAAGAAATGCTTTGCGTTTTTATCCGACTTTTGCGCCCAAAGAATGGTCTCGGTGCTGTGTGTGAAACAACGACACGCCAAATTCGGCGGTGGATTGATCTTCTGCCACGTAATGTTGTTGATGATTTTGAAGCCTTCCTGCTCCAGTGCCCAACCGACCGAGTAGATATTGTGCAATGTCCCGCTGATCCATAAGGTGGCGTTTTGCTTCAACACACGGCGGCACAAACCGATCCAGCGACGGTTAAAAGCGTGTTTTTCTTCAAGACTTTCAATTTTATCCCAATCACCTTTGTTCACGGATACCGCTTTGCCGGAACTGCACGTGATGCCGTCGTTGGAAAGGAAATAAGGCGGATCGGCAAAAATCATGTCGACCGCTTCAGTTGACATTCTTCCCAGCGCATCAAACGTATCCGAAAGATACAACGCCACACTGTCGTCGCAATAATACGGCTTTAAATTCCCGAAAAACATCCCTGCGTCGAACACTCCCTATGCTCTCTTCCTACCGTCGGCTTGAAAAGACAGAACCCGAGGTAGAGCCACGCACATCGCCCGCACGAAAATAAAAGAAACCACGCGCACAACAAAGAAAATGTACGCACGACACGCGATCCGCCTTCGCGGAGACCGCATTAACGCTTCGAGAACTGGAAACGCTTTCTTGCACCGGGACGCCCGGGTTTTTTACGCTCACGAATCCTGGAATCGCGTGTCAATAAACCCGCTTTTTTCAAAGGAACGCGCCACTCGGCATTGACTTTCTCCAAAGCGCGCGAGATGCCCAAAACCATCGCATCCGTTTGCCCCATCCAACCGCCGCCGGAGACATAAGCGCGAACGTCAAAACCATTCTCGTCCTCAATCACACGGAACGGTTGTTCTAAACGCATACGCACATCTTCCTGCAACTGCGCCTTGTCAACCGCTTTACCGTTAATCAGCCAGATGCCGCTCCCTCTCGAAAGACGAACCTTTGCAACCGAACACTTGCGACGCCCCACCGTCACAAATTCCTCGCCAGGAGCCTTCTTCAAAATCGGCGCAGAAACCTCTTCTGCCTTTTTGGCTACTTTCTTCGCTGCTTTAACCGACTTTTTTGCGGTAGCTGATTTCTCTGCTGTAACGGCTGACATAACAAATTATATTTCGAGTGCAATCGGCGATTGAGCTTTATAGGGATGATCTTTCCCAACGCAAATGCGCAGTTTCTTCAACATAAAACGCGACAAATTATTCTTCGGCATCATGCCGCGAACGGCGTTCATCAAAATCAACTCGGGATGCCGCTCGCGAAGTTCATGCAGATTGCGTACGTGTAACCCGCTCTGGTAACCCGAATAGGTCGCATAGGTTTTATCCTGCTCCTTTTGACCCGTGACTTTAATCTTCTCGGCATTGATGACCACCACGTAATCGCCCGTATCGCAATGCGCCGTATAGGTCGGTTTGTTGCGACCGCGCAGGATGTTCGCGATTTTGACCGCCAAACGCCCCAAAATCTGCCCTTCGGCATCGATCAAATACCACTTTTGCTCGGACGGCTTCCGTTGCGTAACCAGTGTCGTGCTCATCTCAAATCCCGATATACAATCCTAGTAAGGTATTGCCGAACATTCCCGTCAAGCTTTTTAAGGAAAAAATTTGGTGCATCCGTCGCCCGTTTCGGCGCAACCGCTCCCGATGTTTTATGCCGAATAAAAAACTTCGCGGTGGACTTTTAGCTGAAAAACCCTCATAATAAATTTAATCGAACGCGCTTATGGAATTCGCCAAGAGCATGGAACGCATCGGTCGGTTGACGGGAGTTGATATCCCGCCGCCCGACGAAGAAGGTTGCTGTTTGTGGGAATGGGACGGACATCGTTACAAAACCTTTCAGCGAAATCACAAATGGCACTGGGAATGTTCCTGGGGCGAAGAAATGTCGGATACCTTCGAACATCGCAACCTGCTGGCTCAAATTCTGCAATTTAATCTGAAACGGATGCGATTTTTGGATGCAACGCTCTTTTTAAATCCTTCCGACAAACGATTATACTTGCGACAAACAATTACACCCGAAGAAGTGGATGAGAAAAATCTCGAAGAGCGCTTCAACGATTTTCTCCTCAATGTCGAAGTCATGGAGGAACGATTTTTCCCGAAATTGTCGGAACAACGGTAGCATGAAACGTTTTTGGACAGGATTTTGGTTCTTAACGGCAATCGCACGGTTCCCGACCGCGACGTTTGCGGCACCGACCGTCATGTTTTCCGAAGAACCATCGCCGCCGTCCCAAACGCCGAACGACAATGCGGATGAGCCGCAAATTGAATTTTACACACAGGACGATCCGGAAGCCGAAGAAATAAAATTCGACAAGCCGAAACTACACGATTTTTGGCCGAAAAATACCGCTTACTTATTTGTGCGCAACAAACCGATTGCCGATTCGGTTGCGGATTTCTGCAAAATGCAGGGCATCGATGCGGTTTTAAGCGAACGCCTCAAAGACAACAAACAGCGCGTCAATCGTTCGTTCGAGAAAATGTATCCGACGCACATTTGGGATCAGCTGGCGAAGGCATACGGCTTGCTGTGGTTTTTTGACGGTCATGCGATGTACGTCTACGAATCGAGCGAAATTCAAACACAAATCTTCAAAATTCACCCGTTGCAAATCGACCCGTTGCTCGACGTCATCGACACCATGGGATTTTACGGTTCTAACATGCGCATCCGTCCGATGCGCGAAGGAGGCATTCTCATTGTCAGCGGCACTCCGAAGATGATTGAACTGCTGACAAGCATCACCGAGAATATCTCTCTGTATAAGACATCCGAAACCGATCGCCTCGATGTCAAAGTATTCCATTTGAAACACGCCTGGGCGGACGATAAGGAAATCGGCGGCTTGAAGATTCCGGGCATCGCAACACTGCTGGATAACATTCTCGGGAAACAGGAAAATGCCGCGAACGCTTTGCAACCCGCAACACAAACCGATTCCGCAAAGAAGGTTACCTCCCTGCGAGAAAAGGACACGGACGAAAAAAACAAGAAAGCAACACCGAAGGAAAACGAAAAAACGGACGAAAAAGCGGAAAATTCCGACGAAGGAAGCGACAAAATTAAATCGGACGGTGGCGTCATTACCGTCGATCCGCGTCAAAATGCGGTCATCGTCAAAGATTATCGGCATAAACTGCCCATGTATCAAGAGCTGATCGATTTGCTGGATGTACCGATGGAGTTGATCGAAATTCAAGCGGCAATTGTCAACGTTTCAAAGGGATGCGATTTCAAAATCGGCTCCGACAAAGTCACGGTAAGTTCCGCGCGTCACGATCGCACCTGGTTTTCCTATAAGCCGATTTCGATCAATGATACGGGCTTAAATGTACAACTGAACGGTGTCGTGAACGGCATCCAGTTCATGACGGCGGTCAACGCACTCGCAAGCAAAAATCTAAGCAAAGTGTTGGCGCGTCCGTCCGTTATTACCATGAACAATCTGACCGCCGTTATGGAACAGGGCAAAACCCACTATTTCGAGGTCCAAGGAAACAAAGCCGGCGACATGTATTCCGTCGAAGCCAATACGAATTTGAAAGTAACCCCGCACCTGCTCACAAAAAACGGGCAAACGTGCATTCAATTGATTTTGGACATTAAGGACGAATCGTTTTCGGCACCGGAGGGCAATGTGCGCGCCGGCACCGATACCTCCTCCATCGCAACGCAGGCGTTGGTTTATGAAGGACAAAGCATTCTCGTCGGCGGCTATTTTACGGAAGGTTACGCGGACGGCGACAGCGGCGTGCCTGTTTTAAAGGACGTCCCGATTGTGGGACACTTGTTTAAGAATTACTCAAAGAAGAAAACAATCTCCGAACGCCTGTTTCTCATTACGCCGAAAATCATCCGCCTTTCCGCAAGCGATCCGTACGGCGGACTGTTTAAGACGCCGTCGAATTTGACGGACAGCCGCGAACTGATGCAAATTCAATGCCGGCAGAGCACGGAACAATCCGCCGAAGGTTCCGATAAAACCTCGGAAACTTCGCTTCTAGAAACGAGTGTCGAAGAAACTCCGAAACCGCCGAAAAAAATGTCCCGCACAGCGCGTCTGTTCGCCAAACGGCATAAAAAAGACAAATAAACGCAATCCGCACAACACGTTTGCATTGACGGTAATCACTCGAAAACGGTTAAAGTAGGAATGTGTCGCGCTTTTTTAATATTTTTCTCGAAACCGACCGAGTTTTCGTACGAATATGTGTCGACGAGTTAAAACGCTTCCTTGTTTGACTTTGTGATGTTGTCGGCAATACAGACGATAATCTTGTTTGTTTTCGGCAGTTGCGTCGGAAGTTTCCTCAACGTCTGCATCGACCGCTGGGTGAAAAATCAATCCGTCATCAAGCCCCGCTCATATTGTCCGCACTGCCAAAAAAGCATCCCGTGGTATCTCAATATCCCTGTTCTTACGTGGCTGTTGCTGAAAGGCAAAACAAAATGTTGCGGCAAACCCATTCCCTTTCGATACTTCCTCTCGGAAATCGGCATCGGGTTTTTGGCGGTTTTCACTTTTACATTTGCAAACAACCTCGCCTTGCCGTGTTTTGTGTTGCTGTGTCTGCTGTGGATTGCATTTTGGAGCGACTGCGAAACTTTACTTATTCCCGACCAGGTCACGCTGGGCGGACTTCTTTTGGGTATTGTACTGAGCGCATTTTACCCGCAAATACAGTTGTCACAAAACACCTTCGAAGCCATCAAAGAGAGCTTCATCGGCATGTGCGTCGGCTCCGGCAGTTTATTCCTTGTTGCATGCATCGCCGAATGTTTCGTCAACGAAGAAGCCCTGGGGCTCGGCGACATGAAATTATTGGGGTGCATCGGCGCATTTCTGGGAACATCCGGCTGTTTATATGCATTACTTCTCGGCTCAATGCTCGGAACGCTTTTTATCGTTTCACACGGCAGTCTTACAAAGCTGTTTCAACCGAAAGCAACCATCAACCGACGCATGGCCTTCGGACCGTTTTTGGCACTCGGAGCTGTAGTGTACACGATACTTGTGCTTTGGATGCAGATCGATCCGCGGTATTTTCTCCAATATAACGGCGATTTTTAGATATTTTCCGGAAGCATTCTCCAAAAACGGCTTCAATGTGCTCCGTTTGAGAAATGCCGCGGTTTATACTGCCGAAAGTCTGTGTATTTTCGAAAAAAAGTTTTTCGATGGAACCGCTCTTGAAATCTCGGATTTTCAAAGTTTTCCGCTTTTACACTGCCTCCACACCGAGAAAAAAATGCTCTGAAGAACCGCACACATCCGCCGACAATCCGACAACCGCCTCAGAGAATAAAGCGCAAAAAGCATACAAATACCCCTTTGGCATGCTCTACAACGCCATCGACGATTTGGAGGACAAACTCCTGCGAAAACTGCGGAACAGCGCGCGTTTGATGAAAACCAAACGCAAAGAAGCGTGCATCGGAGGGTAAAAGGGAATTTGGGCGGGACACCGAAACGCAGGCTCCGACTCCCCCGCACTTGATAGTTCCGTAACGGAATCTTTCAGAACCTATACGTCAATCCCACCTCGGCGGCATGGCTCAAATCCTGTTTCACTTTCCAATCCCACTTAACCCTGTCGTGCGCAAACATCCCCGATTCACGACCGTCGCCCACCAAATACCGCAATCGATAACCGACCGTCAACGACCAGCTGTCGTTTAAATACCAGCCAAAACCACCGAACATCTGTGTCAGCAACCGCCACTTCGCCTTAAAATTTACCTTTCCAGAATGAAACCCGAGATCGCCAACGGCATATTCATGGTATCGATAATCGATGGAACCGAAATCCGTTCTCGCCGCGCCCGCACCGACACCGCCGTACAAAAACGTGCGTTCATTCACATCTTTTTTTAAGGTCACATTAACGGCGGCGAAAAGATTTTTATATTTTCCGTCCGTTCTGCAATACCCGTTGTCCCCGCTCAGATACAACACTCCGTGATAATTATATTTTGCATTTATATTATCCAAAGTATTCTCTTCACTCCCGAAAACCTTTTTCCCTTTTCCCGTAAAATATCCCAATTCAAGACCGACGGAAACGCGATCACCGCAAAATGAAACGCCGACCTCTCCCGAACCCAACCACGCACTCCCAAAATTCTTGCCGTTGCCTACACTCTCTTCTCCGTCAGGCTGCGGAGGCACAGTGGTATCATGCCCGACCCAATGATAATTGTATTTCGTTTTCCCGCCAAACAACCACCCGCCCCTTAATGTCACGTACGGATTCCATTCTCTCCCATACTCCATCTCCGCTCCGTCCGTCGCTCCAGACGCAACGCCCGACACCATCCCGACAATGCCTGCCGTAAAGATAAACTTGTTTTTCATAGTCTGGTAGTTCCATTGTAGGTAGGTAGGGGGCAAGGATTTTTTTTTTTTGGGGGGGGGGGGGGATGTTTTTGGAAAATTTAAAAAAGCTTAAAAAGACGAAAAAACCTCTTTTCACCGCCTCCGAAAGGAAAGGAAAGGAAAGAAAAGAAAAAAGTATTTCAAAGACGACAGGAAATACTTGCTTATTTAATCACTCCAATCCTTCAGGTGATTGCGTGTTCTTTATTAGTTTCTACAGGGAGCCATCCTTCTTTCTCTGCGCCCGCCTTGCAACCGCCTACCAAGAATAAAGCACAAAAAATTAAATCCCCTCCTCCATCAAGTATTCGTATTTTTTCGCGGCACATTCCCAATAAAATCCAACCGTTTTTGAAAAAACACACAAACATCCTTCGATAATCCGACGATGCGCTCCATCGGCACGACATCGCCTTAATATCTCCCCATTTCATCTTCAATGTCAGCAACTCTGACACACGCAGTACATTCCACGAAGTATTTTTCAAAATTCTCCCAAACACTACAAAACATTCTTCTTTCCCTCGCATCTTTATCCTCAACACAACCTTGAAACATCCGACCTGTCTGCTTCACTTAAAGCATGAGGCATATCGCGCTCCTTTTGCTGTTTTTCACCGTCGTAACTCGCACGTACGCGGCAGAAATCGACACCGAACCGACAGAGAAAATCCCTGTTTCGCAGGCGGTTACGTTGGGTGTTATTCAGGGAATTACGGAATTTTTGCCCGTTTCTTCGACGGGACACATGATTATCGCCAACGAATGTTTTTTTCATGCCTCACAACAAAGCAAATCCCTGCAAGCCGCTCTGAACAACTACATGGTATGCATCAATTTCGGGACGCTTCTGGTGCTGTTGTTGTTCTTCCGAAACGACATTCGACGCATTTTAAACGGTCTCTTCGGAAAAGATACAAGAGGCTTTAAGTTGGCATTCAACCTTGGGATTGCGTTTATTCCGGCAGGTATTTTGGGACTGTTGACCGACAAAACGCTCGAACGTTTTTATACGCCGGCCTGCGTCGCGACGGGGCTTATGCTCGGAAGTATTTGTATCTTTCTAATTGAGAACTTTCGCAAAACGCACCAACCCTGTTGCGAAGACCTTTACGATCTATCCGTCGCAAAAGCTCTGTTTGTCGGTCTGTTGCAAACCGTCGCGCTGTGGCCTGGCTTCAGCCGTCTTCTTTCAACCGTCCTCGGCGGTGTTTGGATCGGGCTGACATTAACACAGGCGTTACGGTTCAGCTTTTTACTTGGCCTACTCACGACCGCGCTCGCCACAACCTACAAATTCCTGAAGCACGGCGATATCTTGTTGCGGGCAACGGACGGCGGCACCGTCATCATCGGCATCGCGGTCGCATTTATCGTCGGCATCGCGGTGATTTCGCTTTTGTTCCGATTTTTAAAAAACAACGGACTGCGTATCTTCGGGTGGTACCGCCTCGTTTTGGGAGCGCTTATTCTCTGTCTGTAAAGAATAAAATTGACATTCATATTGAAAAGCCTGTACTGGGGCAGTGGCGTTGTTTCAAGGTTCGTTGCCTTGTTCCCTTGTTCTGTTTTTTTGTAATTTTCGCGTATGACAAAGAAAAAAATCTTATCGCTTCCCGACCAACCGTCCTTTACGGATTTTATTACCCGAAAAGCCAGCGGTGAAGAATTGTCCGAGGGTGATATGCGAACCCTCGTCGGTCTCATCGCCGACAGGCATGTTTTGCCGGAACAGCTGGCGGCATGGGTGATGGCGGTCTGTTTTAAAGGCTTGAATGCGCAGGAAACGGCTGTTTTGACCGATGAAACCGTCTTATCGGGCGAAGTGTTGGATTTAACGGACATCGGCGTTGCGAAAGTCGGTTTCCGAAGCATCGGCGGTCTCGGCGATCCGTGCGCGTTGGTACTGACGCCGCTCGTTGCCGCCTGCGGCGTCGTGGTTCCGACCATGACGGATGCGACGCAATCGCTTGTTTGCAACGATTTGTTCAAACTGCAAGCCATTCCGGGATTTCAAACGGATTTGCCAATTAAAAATTGCATTCAACAACTGAAGAAAGTCCGCTGTTGCTTCTGCTCGCAACCGAAACAAACGGTACCGGTCGAGCAAATTTTAAGCAACATACGGAAGAATACCGCAACCGAAGCAATTATTCCGTTGCTGGCAAGCAGTATTCTGAGCCGACTGCTGTCGGTCGGTTCCGAAAATGTCGTGCTGGACATTAAAAACAAAGGTCGGCTGTTTAAAGACGACGACGCGGCACAATCCTTGGCAAACATGGTCGTGCGCACGATGCGTTCGCTTAAACACCGCTGTGTCGTGCTGTCTTCCAACATCCGTCAACCGATCGGGAATGCGGTCGGTGCCGTTTTGGAAATTAAAAATGTCATTGAGCTGTTACACGGTCGCGGCGACCCGGCTTTGCTGGATCTCATCATCAAGCTCGGCATGGAGATGGTGCGTTTGTCGGGCGTTTGCGGTTCGACGCTGTCGGCGAAGAAAACCGTCACGGAGCACTTAAACAACGGGTCGGCGTTCGAAGCTTTCAAAGCCATTGTCAAGGCGCAGGGCGGCGATGTTTCGTATTTGGATCATCCGGAAAAATTCCCGAGAGCCAAACATGTGTATAAACTGCAAATCGCAAAACGCGGGTACATTCATTCGGTCGATATTGCGCTGTTGGAGAAGGGGCTCGAAATTCTGATGCAACCGGATGCGTCCGGAAAAATCGACCCGACGGTCGGTATCGGCAACGTCATGAAAGCCGGCATGCCGATTGTTCCGAGCGACGTATTGTTGGAGGTTCATTACAACGACGAATCGAATCTGGACGCGGCAATGGATTGTTTCCGTTCCGCTTTTTGCCTGACGCCGAAACGCCCCGCCATCGCGGAGTTTGAAATTGAACGCTTCGCCTAGAAGATGAACTTCTCACGAAAGTAATCCGTTAAAAAATTGAAGTTCTCACGGAACAGCCTGCGTCTGATTGCCGCTTTCCGCGGCGTACCGAAGGATTGTTTCGAACGTCCTTTGCCACCTCCGAAGCCGTTTGCACAGGTTTTAAACCAAACCGTTCAACGTACGGCAAAGCTGTACTCGCCGACGTTCCAAATCCTGCAAGCACACTGGAACGATTGGTTTCGCGGCACGGAATTCCAATCCGTCATTCCCGAACGCCTGGATCGCTGGAGTGCTCTGTGGCTCAAAGCTCCCGATGCAATTGTGCGCCAGAAATTACAGTTCAAATCGGAACAGCTATTAAAAACCCTCAATGCACTGGTGCCGGGGAAAATCGAGAGCGTACGGTGGGTGGGATAAAATGCAACATCTTACTCCAAGCGGTTATAAAAACAGCATTCTTAGCCAACAGAAATCCGACAATGCACGACAACTGCGACCATGCTGCGGGCAAATGAACTACCTTTAAAATTTCTCCATCGCTATTTTACGGAAAAGTATTTCAAAAAAACTTCACCGAACAGATACATTTCTACGGACAGATCAAAGAATAAAATTCATTATGAAGTGCTACACACTTTTGGCCTCACAGATACATTATGATACGATTGATGCGGGACATTGGAAGCCAATACATCTGAAAAAAACACGCTTCCCTACCTTACGGAGCACATTTAGTATATTTTAATTTTTGAGAAAGCTTTATCAACGGCTACTCCTGCTCCGAAGTATGTAGCTTAAATCTTGCAACCACCCGCAAAACTGCCTGTCACAATTCAATCTTGCTTCAAACTCTTGCCTTTTCCATAATTTTCAAAGAGTTTTATGCATTTCCTTCGCAAGCTTCTCCTGCGCATCTTTCTCTTCCTTCTCCTCTTCTCTCTAACGATTTTCCTTTTGACGCGCACCGACAACGGCAAAGTCATTTTTTATCGGACGATGCGGAAGCTGTTTCGCATACGGGCAGAAGTGGTTCCGCTGTATTGGGGACTTGCGGATCAAATCGGCTGGTACGGTTATGGCGAATACATTCATGAAAAGCATCACATACCCGTCAAATACGCATACGGATATCCCGGCAAAGATTTCGACGGTCGTTTCGAACGAACATTTCAGTTAAAGGATGCATTTCCGTCTGTCAACTTGCGACAATATGCGGGCAAATTCGAGAAGTGGTTGTACCAAACGTTCTTTCGCAATCGCGATGCCACTATGCGCTATGAGCACGGCGTTCGGATTCTGAAAGACAAATTTCACCCGGTTGACATCGATACGTGCAAAGAACTTTTGGATGACATCAACGCCCGCAAATCCTGCGCGGTTCACGTACGGCGCGGCGATTATGCACATGGCGTGATGGGAACGTATCCGACGCAAGCCGAGTTTTTTATTCTTGCCGTTCGAAAAATTCACTCCCTCGATCCGAACGTACAATTCTTCTTTTTCTCGGAAGAGCCCGATTGGGTTAGAAAAGAGATTTTACCTGCGTTGGATAAAGATATTGCCTGCCGTGTCTGCGACCAAAACGACAGTTCGAAAGGTTATTTGGATTTATATCTCATCGCTCAATGCGATCACGTGATTTGCTCCCTCGGCGGTTTCGGTCACGCGGGTCGATTGTTTTCGTATAAAAAAGGTTATTATTTAAGAGGGATTGCATCGGATGAAGATCACTTTTCCTGGTCGCTGAAAGTGTATGACGGCGAGAAGATCGGGGAGGAAATTGAGAAGGGAAAGGTGGATGTAAGAGGAGAGAGGAAGACGTTATAAAATAACGACGCCCGAAACTTCTACACAAAAAACTTTCTTTGAAAACGCAACAACGGCGGTGTGAGGATTGCCGTAAAGACGGCGGATATTAAAGATGACCCGAGATAAAATCGCACGTAATACATGGGCGTGTGTGTAACGGTAAAAGCGCAAAGAAGATAAACAAGTTGCAAAAAACATTGTGCGCAAACACCAAGGATCCGTGCGTGCGCTTCCAACACCACGCGCCAACTCGGTTTATGGCAGGCAAAGGTTAAAGCGGACAATAACAGTGCCGACAGACCGAACAAACACTCCGTTTGCAACGCATCCGTCCAAAAGCCCGAAACGATTGTCGCGATGACCGCTTCCGTTCGTTCTAAACCGCACACCGCCGCCGTGAAATACAGACCGTAAAGATCGATACGCACCAAAAACATTTGCCCGAGTGTTTGCGACGCGAACACAATCGGAAGGTAAATAAAGAAAAAAATCACCAAACGCCGAAAACTTCTCATAAACTCCCGAAAGCCCCTGACTGCCTCATTCGCTCCATTTCAATCGTACCCGAACAATTCGAACGATTATTTTTTTGTTTCACAGGCAATCGAAGTATAAGAACCGTCCGGAAGATAAGACAATCGATTAAACACCGAAAACTTCTCATAAGTTTAACGACGGAATTAACACCCCGACTTCGTCCAACAGATCCAGGTAACGTCCGAAGCGCACCACACCGAACGATTGATTATCCCTTTGCTTTACTTTGACGCACTGCCCGACGTAAAAGCGATCGGGAAATTGATGACCGACAGCGACGGTTTCGACCGTGCGCGGGAAATTTTTTTCATCCGTATCGGGCGCAAGCGACAGTATTGCCTTCTCGGAGGAACACTTTCCGCTTTTCAGTGCTTTACTCTGCAACAAACACGGTTCCGCTTCGCCTTCCAATCGCACCAACAGACGAAAATTCGCGCTCGTCACCAATTCCACAAATGCCGTTTTCGGGGTAACTTTCCCGATGCGCCCGACAATACCCTTGGTACAAACGACCCCCTGCCCTTCCCGAACGCCGTCATTTGAACCGCGGTTAATCAATAAGCGTTGCGCCCAGGCTTCCGTCGAACGATATAAAACGCGCGCAGGCAGACATTGGAACTGTTCGCCGACATCCATGGCGTTCAGTTGCAAAATGCGCTCCGCCAAATCCGTTTTATCGGCATTTTCCGCCAGTTTTCGCCTCAAAGCCTCGTTTTCCCGCGTCAATTCCCGAACGTGCCCCAACAGTTCGGATTTGGAAAACGTTTGTGACGCCAACCGTTTTTGTGCCGCCCCCAACACCGCCGACAGTTCCCACAGAGGAACCTGGACGGTCAAAAAGGCTTCACGGAGTTTTTTACGAAACGCAAGCGGTAAAATGACATTCCACAATACGAGGAACGCCAAAATATAAAGTAAAAGCGGACGCCAAAATTGTTTCGAAGGCACGTGTTAATACTCTTCGTTCAGCCAAAACGACAAATTTTGCAACACCGCACCCGTGCCGTTCGCCACCGCGCGCAACGGATCTTCGGCGACAATCACCGGCAAATGCGTTTCATTGCTGATTTTTCGATCCAAATGCCGTACCAGCGCACCGCCGCCAGCCAATACGATGCCGCGATCCACCAAATCCGCCGCCAACTGAGGCGGACATTGATCCAACGCCTGACGAACGACCTCGACAATTCCGTTGATCGCCTCGCTCAACGCTTCCCGAACACCCGTGGAGGAAATCATCACCGTTCGCGGCAACCCCGAAATCGTATCCCGACCCTTGACCGACAGGGAAAGTTCGTTTTCCAACGGCATGGCGGAACCGATCGCAACTTTGATATCTTCCGACATGCGCTCGCCGATGAGCAAATTGTAGTTTTTCTTTAAAAAATTGGCGATGGCACCGTCCATTTGATCGCCGCCGACGCGCAGACTTTTTGTAAAAACCATGCCCGACAGCGAAATAATCGCCACCTCCGTCGTTCCGCCGCCGATATCCACAATCATGCTTGCCGTCGGTTCATCGATCGGCAGACCGACGCCGATCGCCGCCGCCATCGGTTCCTGCAAAAGCAAAACTTCGCGTGCGCCGGCATGAATGGCGGATTCGCGCACCGCCCGACGTTCAACCTCCGTAATTCCAGACGGCACCGCAATCACCACACGCGGCGGCACAAAACGCGTATTGCGACAGGCTTTTGTGATAAAATACCGCAACATCGCCTCCGTGACTTCGAAATCGGCAATCACGCCGTCTTTCATGGGACGAATGGCAGTGATGTTTCCCGGCGTTCGTCCCAACATCTTTTTCGCCTCCAAACCGACCGCACGCACTTTGCGTGATTTGTTATAAATCGCCACCACGCTCGGCTCGTTCAACACAACGCCGTTATCCTTCGCAAACACCAGCGTATTGGCGGTTCCCAAATCGATCCCGATGTCGTGCGACACCGCCGAAAAAAACTTACCGACCAACGACACCGCTTTGTGGTAAAAAGGCATTATGCTCCCCTACCAGACAGGGTAATATCGCAGTAAAGTTGCGTCAAGGGAAAGCACGGAAATGTTGCCGCCATGCATGATGGATTTTTAATTCAAAAGCAGTCTGCCGCGCGGCAATCATTCAAAAAAATCACTCAAACTTTATCAGACGAACCACAAAAGCGGCAATCGCATTTACATACTCCAACACAGACCGTTAAACGCATTTGATGCTCCAAAAGCCGATACAGTTCAATGTCAAAAATCATTTCTCCGAGCCGCAAAATCGTTTGGCGTTGTACTCCCGCACGGAAATAAATAGTGTTATAATATAGCAGGCGTACAAGAAAATGCTCACCGTGCGTAAGTGTTGTTTTGTTCGGAATTCATCCGGCGTTGCAGTCGTTGTCGACGGGGCGAATGCCGTTCGACGGTTTATCGAACGGATGTTTTTCAAGGATTTTCCGAAAAATTGCACCGCAGACACATTCCTTGCGCAAAAGGTACTCGCGAACCTAAAAAAACGGAGCCGTTCTCATGCATGAAAGCTATCTTATCCAGGATTTAACCACCATCATCGTCATTGCCGGCGCGGTCTCGGTTGTGTTTTCGATTTTGCGCTGGCCGAGCATTTTGGGCTACCTGCTGTCGGGGTTGATTGTCGGACCGTATGTTACGACAAAATTCAGTATCCACGACGCCTCTTCCGTCAAAAGCATCAGCGAATTGGGGGTGATTTTCCTCATGTTCTGCATCGGTCTGGAATTTGACCTGAAAAAACTGAAACAAACGCTGTTCCCGTCGTTGCTGGCAATGCTTTTTCAGGCGCTGACGGCATTCTTCATCGGCACGACGGTGGCACACGTTATCGGATGGTCGCCGGTACTCGGGATTTTCCTCGGCGCGATTTTTGCGATCAGTTCCACCATGGTCGCCATTCCGATCATCAAACAGCAAAACGCCATGCAACAGCCGTTCGCGCAATTTACGATGGGCGTGGCGATTTTGGAAGATATCTTCGCCGTGGTTTTGCTGGTGATTTTATCCAATCTGCAACAGGGCGGCTTCAACCTTTCCCAATGCCTGAATTTGGTTTTCTGGATCACCGTTTTCATCACGGGCATGCTGATTTTCGGGCGTCTGTTCGCGCGCCGTTTTATCAAACTGCTGAAAAAAATCGCCAATCCCGAGATCATGCACGTTTGCGTCGCCGGACTGATTTTGTTGCTGAGCGAACTTTCGAGCGGCTACTCCAACGCCCTCGGTGCGTTTTTGGCTGGCGCGATTTTCGCCAATACCCGCGTAATCCATGACCTGGAAAGCATGGTGGCGCCTATTCGCGACATTTTCACCGCCGTGTTTTTCGTTTCCATCGGCATGTTGATTGACCCGAAACTGCTTTGGGAAAATAAATGGCTGGTGCTGATTTTAAGCTTTCTGGTGGTCGTCGGACAGTTTGTCAGTGCCTGGCTGGGCTTTTTCCTCAGCGGTCAAAAACCGAATGTCGCCTTTCGCGCTTCCCTGCCGAAATCCCAAATCGGCGAATTCAGCTTCGTGATTGCCTCATTGGCACACACATTACAATTGGACGACGGACAACTGATGGCAATTACCGTCGGTGTTGCGCTGTTCAGCATCATTGCCGTGAATGTCCTGTGCGCGCGCGAAGACCGCCTGTTGGAAATCTGCGCAAACCGTATTCCGCACGTATTGCAAACCTGGGCGACCGTTTATCAAAATTTACTTCTTTCCGTCCAAACGCGGGTCTCAAAAAACACATTTCTCTCTCTGGTTCGAAAACCGTTGCTGAAAGCCGCCGTCCATTTCACGCTCGTCAACGCCATTATCTGGTGTAACTATGGACTGTGCCTTTTTTTGGAGCAAAACCCGATCCCGGGAACGGAAAAATACGGTATTTGGATTCAACGCGCCTCGCTCCTGATTGCCCTCGGACTGGCATTGCCGTTCATGAGTTGCGTCGTTGGTAATTTAAACCTCATCATCCTGACGCTTTGCAAACAATCCTTGCCCAAACTGTTTGTGCGTCTCAACCAGCACGCCGCCCTTTATAAAATCTTCCAACTCATCATCAACGCCGTCGCAACGTTGGTATTCGTCTGGCTGTTCACGGCATCGTCCTCCAAGTACCTGCCGAATTACATGCCGCTGATTTTGTTGGTCGGCGTCGGTGTTATCATCGGCTTCGGCTTTTGGAAGCACCTGCGAACGCTCAATTCCCACTTTGAGCTGATGTTCCTGGAGAGTTTTTCGGAGGAACTGGAAAACGAAAATGAAAAACGACGCCGGGCGATGATTAAAATGGTCGAAACCAAACATCCGTGGGACGTTGAAATCCGACGGCTGACCGTTCCGTCGAATTCGCACATAGCGGGGAGCACGCTCGCCGAAAGCGGCTTGGGACAACAAACGCAAACCGTTTTATTGGCGGTCGGTCGCGACGGATTTTTCATCAACACCGTCCCGCCGGATTATACGTTTTTCCCGGGCGATGTTTTGCTGCTGTTGGGCAACAAAAACCAACTGGAAAAAGCGGCGCAGTGGGTTGCCGTTCCCGCAAAGCAAATCTCGGAACGCAATCAGGGCTTTGACTTTGAGCAACTTGTGCTGACCGATCTCCATCCGTTGCTGAACGAAACCCTCGCCTCCGCCAATCTCCGCCAACGTTACGGCGTCAACCTCGTCGGCATTCAACGCAAGGACGAACGCATCGAAAATTTATCCCCGAACGATATTTTCAAAGTCGGCGATTGTTTATTGTTGGTGGGGCACCGAAAAAATCTGGACGTTTTGAAAAACTTGGGAACGGCAACCGTCTCCGCTTAGAGAGGGCGCGAAGTATTAAAATCTTCCGATATATTTATCGAAACAATAGGCAAACACTGACTTTCACACCGAAACTTCACCTACAACGCCACGCCATAATGCAAACACCAAAGGCGGAAATAAGTGACTTATGCTTCCGACTTCCGTTCCTCTTTAAGCACCTCCGCAATTTCTTCTAAACCAGCTTCCCGCGTTGTTTCATCCGCCAAACATTTCACTTGCACCTTCCCGCACGAAGACAATTCCTGCGTAAAAATTAAAATATACCGCGGTTGTTCGGCGTAAGCTTTCTTTAACTGCTTTGAGAGCACTTTTGCTTCACCGAACGGATAAAGAACGGAGAAATTTTTCTCCCGAAGCGTTTGAGTTAATCGCAGTGCACCATCGCGTTCGGTTTCTTCGAAAACACAAAAAACATCCGCTTCGCGTTTATAATTCGGCAACAAATGATATTTATTTAAAAGATCCGTCAATGTCACATCACCCGCGGCAAAACCGACCGCCGGCATCGGATGATGCGTTAATTTTTCGAATAATTGATCATACCGCCCGCCGCCTGCCAACGCACGCCCTTGATTGCCCGTCTCGAACAGTTCAAAAACAAACCCCGTGTAATACGCCAGACCGCGCACAATTGTCAGATCGACGGCAACAAACTTTTCGCATCCCAACGCCGACAATTCGTACAGTAACTTCTCAAATTCGGCTAGACGTTGACGCAACGCTTCCGAAAGCTCCGCATCGGTTGCTTGTTGCGAAAAACAAGCCTTAATCGCTTCCAAGGTCTTGCAGTGCCGCAGGCGTTCCGTCTCTTCAAAAAAGGTCTTGGCTTGAACGGAAGAAGGCAATAATTTTGCCAAATCCGCCTCAATGTCCTCCTTCGGTCGCCGTTCCCACTTATCCAACAGCGACAAAATACCGCCGACAAGCGCCTCATTAGTAATCCCGAATGCCTTTAACCACAACTGCCACAGTTGGCGGTCGCTCAAACGAACGTAAAAATGCTCCTCCGTCAGCCCGAAATAACGCAAACTTTCCACAGCGAGCGCAATCAGTTCCGCCTCCGCCGATAACGAAGCTTCCCCAATAATATCCGCATTAAATTGATAAAAAGATCGCAGACGACCCTTTTGCGGGCGTTCGTAACGAAACTGCTCCGTGATATTGAATAACTTCGTCGGTTTCTTTAAAGTCGCAAGATTTTTTCCAAAAATGCGCACCAACGACGGCGTCATTTCGGGGCGCAACGCCATCTTCCGCCCGCCCTTGTCCTCAAACGCAAACAGCTGATTGACGATTTCTTCGCCGGATTTTTGAGTAAAAAGCTCCAGCGGTTCCGCAATCGGACCGTCGAATTCCTCGAAACCGAAGCGTCGCGCAACCGTCCGCCAACCGTGAAACAAAGCGTTGCGTTGCGCACACGCCGAAGGTTCAAAGTCGCGAAATCCGGGAAGGCTTTCCATACCTTATGGATACCTTCGAAGCTCACTCGCGACAAGTTTGAAATTTATCGTAAAAAGAAGCAACGACTTACGCTTTCCCGCAAAAAACGGGAAATCTCTTAATGTTTTGCGTTAAATCACGGTACTTCCCGACCGCCGCAAAACACCGTCGCCAACGCCACTTTACTCTTCCATATTGATGTGCTTAAATTCGCGGACGGATTTACTGTAGGCTTTTAACTTGTTGTACAGCGTGCGCGTCGTGATATTGAGTAACTTCGCCGCCCGCGTACAGTTTCCGCGCGTGATTTTCAAAATATGAAGAATGTGCTGTTTTTCGACGTAATCCAAACTGACGGTCGAAACGATTTCAGGCTTCTTCAAATCGTCATCCCGAAGCGTCATCACGCCCGAAGCCGCTGAAATGTTCAAAAACTCCGGGGTGATATAAGACGCGCCGTTCGACAGCAACACCGCGCGTTCAACCGTATTTTGCAACTCGCGCACGTTACCCGGCCAGCGATGTTCCGTCAACAGCTGTTTTGCATCGTCCGAAAAGCCTTTCAATTTGGCGTCATATTTTTTCATGCAACGCTCCAGAAACGTTTCCGCCATCGGAATAATGTCGGTTTTGCGTTCCCGCAACGGCGGAATGTGGATTGGGAAAACGTTGAGACGATAATAGAGATCTTCGCGAAACTTCCCTTCCTCCATCAACTTTTGCAAGTTACGATTGGTCGCCGCAATCAAACGCACATTCACATTAACGGTACGCGTACCGCCCACGCGCTCAAACGACTTTTCCTGCAATACCCGCAGGAGTTTCGGCTGTAAATGCGTCGGAATTTCGGCGATTTCATCCAAAAACAGTACACCGCCGTCCGCCAGCTCGAACCGTCCCGGTCGGCGCGCGGTTGCGTTGGTAAAAGCACCTTTTTCGTGCCCGAAAAATTCGCTCTCCATCAGATTTTCGGCAATCGCGGCGCAGTTCACCGCCAAAAACGGTTTATCAATGAGACGGCTTTGGCGGAAAATTTCGCGCGCCACCACCTCTTTGCCGGTTCCGTTTTCGCCCGTAATCAACACCGTCGCCGCCGTCGGCGCCACCTTCCGAATGAGCTCCCGAATACGCTGTATGGCGTCGCTTTCACCGAGCAGTTCCGTATCGGCGTCTTTATGCACCGAAAAGAACTGATTGACTTCCTTCAACTGTCGGTATGTTTCCGCCTTTTTCAATACGCCTTCGATTTCCTGCAACGAAAAAGGCTTCAAAATATAATCAAACGCCCCCGCTTTGATGGCTTCGACCGCCGACGGAACAGAATTGAACCCGCTGACAATCACCACCAGCGGCTTAACCGTCACCGCGGGCAGGTCGTTCAGGTACTTGAGAACATCCTTTCCTTCGCCGTCCGAAAGATGCGAACTCAGAAAAACCAAATCGAAAACATCTTTGCTCAATGCCGTTTCGGCGGCCGCCCGCGTCTCGACCGACAAAACCGAACGGCGATGCTGCCGAACCATCTCCTCCAACGACTTGCGAACCCCCGGTTCGTCGTTCACAATCAGCACTCTTTCGATGTACATCTTGCTTTATTATAAGGTTTTTGGGCGTTGCTGACAAACTCCTTCCCAAAACTAAGATTACTTGGAAAATTTTTCAAGGAAAATTTTTCACAGGTCAATAAAATCGTTTTTTCGCGATCTTGTATTCAATTTTTCAAGCACTTTATAAGTAATGAAGTTTGCGTTTCGGGCTCAAATCGCTTGTCCTGACCATGTGCCGTCCATTCGCGTACTGTCGGAAACAATCGCCAATCAAATTGCCGCCGGCGAAGTCATCGAACGTCCCGCCAATGTCGTGAAGGAGCTGTTGGAAAACAGTCTGGATGCGGGCGCAAAGCATATTTTTATTCAATTTTTCAACGGCGGTCTGCCGCTCATTCATGTCAGCGACGACGGTTGCGGCATGGACGAAGACGATGCGCAACTGTGCTTTAAACGGCACGCAACGGGGAAGTTGGCGCACATCGATGATCTGCAAACGTTGACATCGTTCGGATTTCGCGGCGAAGCGTTGCCGTCGATTGCGAGCGTTGCCGAAATCACCCTCCGAACGCGCCGCGCCGAAAACGAACTGGGATGCGAAGTTAAAATTTCGACAACCGCATCGACGACCTACGTCCCCTGCACCTGTCCCGCCGGAACCGACATTACCGTCGAACGTCTCTTCTACAACGTTCCCGTGCGCCGTAAATTTCTCAAATCCGAAGCCACCGAAAGCGCACACATTACCCATTGCGTGCGTTTGTATGCCCTGGCGTATCCGCAAGTGCACTTTGAACTCAAACAAGACGGTCGCTTGATGTTTGCATCGCCACAAAGTGCAACCCTGTCGGAACGCGTCAATGCGCTTTGGACGAAGCGCGATCCCCTTCAATGGTTACCGCTTCAAACGTCGCGGGACGATTGGAACCTTTCGGGTGTCGTTTCACCACCGCGGTTCGGGCAGGCGACGGCACAAACGTTGTACTTTTTCCTCAATCAACGCCCGATTGCGCATCCGAATCTCGTGCGCGCGCTTCGGGAAGCCTACCGCGGCTTTTTGCCCGATAAACAGTACCCGTCAGCATTTCTCTTTTTGGAAATGCCCGGCACTGACGTCGACATCAACGTCCACCCGACCAAGCGCGAAGTACGTTTCAAGAGGGATGCCCAAGTGTGCGCGTTTGTCGCCGAAGCGGTGCGCGAATGTCTGAAGGATGCTTGTCAAAAACCTTTTGGCGACACTCCGTTACCGATTAAAGATATTTTTCCCGTTTCACGAAACACTTCCTTTTGTGCCTGTAAACACGAAGCTTTCACGGATGAAGTGCCCGCAGATGTTTTAAAGAACCCTTATCCGCTTCACACATCCTTTAATGATCCCGCAATACAACCATTATCGGCATCGGAAAACGAGGGTTTCTCGAAAAAATCTAACGCGGGGGCTTCGACATTAAACACCAATGTGCTTTATTCGGAGGCAGCGGAAGGCGAAAAAGGCGGTGCGAATTTTTATGAACATGCGACAGGCGTATCCTTTCTGCCGATCCCGTCAAATGGCTTATCATGTACTTCGAAAGACAAAGCAAACATTCGGGCGTCACAAAATTTTCCCGCCGAAATGGGTTATGAGTTAAATGCAGACGGTTCTCAGAGGATGCAGGCGGTTGCCGATACGAACAAGCCCGTACATTCCGAAAATAACATACATAACTTCACATCGCAATCGTCCTCCACCGAAACCGTTCCCGAAAACATTTCGGAGGATACGGAAAAAACCAAAACCTCGCACGATGCATTCGACATTCCGTTTTTCGCGCTGTGGCAACATCGCTGGGCATTGTTCGACAATAACTCTTCTTTGCTGGTACTGGACTGTAAAGGCGCTCAAATTCGTTTGTGGTATGACCACATTGTTTCAATTCTCAAACAAGAGCAAATCGGACCGTTGCAAACGTTGCTTTTTCCACACATTTTTTCTCTCGAAGACCGACAGGCGGCATTCTTTGCGGAATCGATCGATTGGTTGAAGTTCAGTAAAATCTGCATCGCGCACGCCCTGAGCGATACGCAGTTTCAACTGGAAGCCCTTCCGCAATGGGTACCGTCGGAACAGGCCGATTTGTTTATCGAACAAATCGCGGCGAGTCTGGAACACGGCGGTCAGATGATTGCCCTGCGATACCGTTTTGAACCTTTATTGGTGCGATTGGCGCAACGGCACCAATTCGAACCGATGCAAAGCGAAAAACAAATACGCATCCTTTGCCGCGAATTGCAAACGTGCGAAAATTACGTCACCGATCCGCTAGGAAATCACATCTGGAACCAAATTTACGCGGATGATTTGATGGGGAAAATACGTTCATACGGATGAGGAATAATGGTGTGAATAAGTTGTGAACAAACACAAACCTCAACCCGCAAGCACTCATTGCCGACGAATAACGATTTTACGCGCAAAATTCATCGAAGGTATTTCTTTTAAAGGAAGAAGAACAGGGATCACTTGAACACTTTCCGCGCACAACCACGGACGGCGGTGAAAAACTTCGAATAACGGTCACTTCTTCCCGAAACTCTTCTTCACCTGTTCCGAAAGTGCCGCCTCGGGATTTTCCACAAAGGCTTTATCCAACACGAACGGTTCCTTGCCCCCCTGGTGTTGAACAATCATTTTTAAACCATAAGCAAGATCTTTGAAGAGCGTTTTGCAAAATTTCGCAATCGGTTTATCCTCGGTAATGCTACGCTTGATCAATTCGGCGATTCCATCTTCCGAAAAGTGCATACGGATGTTGTTTTCTTTAAAAAAAGCTTCTTCAAAGGCGCGAATATCCGCTAAACGCCGTTCGTTGGTCAGCGATTGATGCTCCAACAGCAATTTTTGCAATGCCTGCTCGGGATCGGCAACCGTGTCGGTATTGACTTCGAACGAACCAATCCCCGAGGACGGCAGTTCGAACTTAAAATTGCGCAAAATACGCTCAAAAATCGTCATCAATCCGCGCGCGCCCGTTTTCTCCGCTTCGGCACGGGCGGCAATTTCGTTGATCGCTTCACGCGTAATGGTCATATCAATTCCGTAACCGTTAAAATCCGCCTTCGCCTGTTGCAGGATGGAACATTCGGCGTCGGTCAAAATGCGCGCCAAATCCTCCTTTACCAACGGGTCGCAGGCGACACGTACGGGAATGCGCCCGATGAATTCCGGTTCGAAGCCGAATTGAATGAAATCCTGCGTTTGGACGTGACGCAGGTACGTCGCCGCGTCGTTTTTATCGTCCGCCGAAGCGGCACCGAACCCGATCAATCCCCGATCCAGCCGACGTTTGACAATATCCGAAAGTTTATCGAAAGCACCGCTGAAAATAAACAAAATGTGCCGCGTGTTGATGGTGTTTTTTTGCGTTTTCCCTCTCTGTATCGACATAATCGCCCGCATTTGCCCAATCATGTCGTGCGGCGTCACCAAATTGACGTCGGTTTCCTCCATCAACTTTAATAAATTGACCTGCACGCCGCGCCCCGAAACGTCTTTCCCGCCGAACGTCGTCGAAGCGATTTTATCGATCTCATCCACGTAAATAATGCCGTACTGCGCCAGATTGACATTGCCGTTGGCGGCTTTCACCAAATCGCGCACCAAATCTTCCGCATCGCCGCCGACGTAACCGGTTTCGGAAAATTTCGTCGCATCCGCCTTCACGAACGGAACGCCGATGCGTCGGGCGATGTTGCGGATGAGGTACGTTTTCCCGACGCCGGTTGGCCCCAACACCAGCACATTTTGCTTTAAATACAACTGTTCGCGCTTTTCGGGATGACGCACGCACTCGCGGACATGGTTGTAGTGATCGCAAATCGCCACCGAAAGCACTTTCTTTGCCTCCGATTGCTTTACGACGTAACGATCCAGATAATCGCGCAGGTCTTTGGGCTTTAGATTAAAATTCTCGACCTGTTTGATAAACGCTTCCTCGTCCGCATCGGGCGCATCGCCACTCGGTTGTCCCGCTTCCGCGGCTTTGTCTTGAAAATTGAGATTGGTAAAACGAATCGGCAGACGTTCGAATACCGATTCCAACCGCTCACGAACATCTTCCAAATTGTCACGATCTTTCCCCATGTTTTCTCTTATATTAACGGTAACGACCGTCGCGTCGCAATGCTTTTGTCAAACGCTTTATCGCCACGCGCTTGACCTTCCGTTGCTAACATTCGACAATAACGTCGCCGCGTTTCGATGGGAAAACGTTTCATGGAAGAATATCTTTTCGTGGATGCGCATGCGTTTCAACTGCAAACGGCACATTTTGGACGTCGCGACGGGCATTGGTACGTCACCGAAACGCACCGTTATACGGAAGCCGTTGCCGAAAAACAATGGACGAAGATACTTAAAAAATCATGGGCTTCGATCTCTAAAAATGCTCCGAAGGAAATTATTTTCATCCTTCCCGATGCCTTTGTCGGAACGCTCTCCGTCCCGATTAACGGCGATACCAATTTCTCCATCGAACAACGCCTGCATCGCGCCCTGGCAAAAAAGTTTCGCTTTCAATTCCAAAAGTACGCCTGCCGCTTTGCACCGCTCGAAGAACAGCGTTATCATGTGGAATTTATCGAAAAAAAACGCCTGCAACAACTGCGAACCGTCACCGAAGGCACCTCAAACGTTCATTACGTTTCCTCCGTCGCCGCCTGTTGGAGTTACTTCAATACTTTAACGACCGACAGCTGGCCGCACATCGCTCTCTTTCTCGAACCGCCGTTGCGGCGTCTGTTCGGTTACACGGAGCAGGCGGTTCGATACGCCGATTTTTACGCTTCCGCGCAGGGGAAAACGTCGGAAAATTTTCGCGATTGGTCGGTGTTTTCGACGGAAGCTTTGGGCATCGAAACGCACGGCAAACGCCTCACGGTCATCGGCAACATCAACCCCGAAGCGGCAACCGCCTTGCGTGATGAACTGCATGCAAATGTGATTCCGAAAGTTGCGGAATTATCGGGCGACGTTTCGTCTCTGTCCGTTGTTTCGCAGACCGTTTGCGTCGGCGCTTTGGATTTTCTGCAAAATCCGAAAAATTCGCTTAAAGTTTTTGATTTTTCAACCGTTAAAATCCGCTTTCTCTCAAAACGAACAAAATTCCTTTTTCGCCTGTTGACGGCAGTGAATATACTGATTGCGTGCACGCTGTCCGTCGCGCTTTACCAAAAAAATCAATCGATGCGCGAAAAGGAAATACAATACAAACTTCTGTTGGAACAACGCTCGCGATGCGAATACTTAAACGCCGATGCAAAGCGTTTGGAGGAAGAAAATCGCTCCCGTTGTTTGTTTCCGAGAACCTTTTTGCACCTTTTGGATCGCCTCGAACAAAACGACGTCGACGGTTGCATCGACGAACTGTCAACCGAAGCATCCGAAAACGGCACGTTTGTAATCGTAAAAGGACGCACCGAAACGTCGCGCGAAGCTTTTAACGAGGTCTTGAAACAAGTTTTTGCGGAAGAAATTAAAGTTCAATCGTTTCCGATCGATTGGCGCACGGGCAACGATCGTCGGAACGCGTTTGTTTTAAAAATTCCTGTTATTCCTCCAAAGGAAGAAAAAAAATGACGAAACAACTCCACTTTTTACTCGCTCTGTGCTTGTTGAACGGCACTTTGACATACGGTTGGTTCCGTTTAAAAGCACGCGAATACATCCTGCAATCGGAACTGAGCACCTTACCGACCGTCCGCAACAATCTCGCAAAAGCCGAAAAGCAACTTCAAGCTCACATTTTTCCGTGGAAAGATAACCCGAATTTCGCCGATACGCAGGCGCAGTTTGAGGAATTTTTCAAAAATGCCCTTCAAAAGAACCTCGTTTGGTCGCCAAAACCGACGCCCTCCACGCTTCGCAACGACGTTGTTTGCCATACGGGAAACGCGACCGCGTTTTTCTTTTACCCGCACGTTCGACCGTTTTTGGAGGCACTTTCGGAGCACAACATGCCTTTATTTATTCGGTCGCTGCACGTTAAACGGAACGGATTAAACAATGCCGGATTGCAGGTTGTTCTGACCTTTGAAGCACTTGCGATCAGTGAAACAACGTCGGTTGCCTCAACGCCTCCGCCGTCGCTTCCGAAGCACTCTCGTGAAGCATCTGAGACAGTGTTTTTCCGCGACCCGCTTCCGAACGAATAAAATTCAAGAACAGCAATGCGCACGCCAGCGCATCGTAAAGCGCGGCATGGTAATGTCGACGATCGGGCGGACAAAAACGTTCGCCGAGGTTATTTAAAACCTCTGTTAAACCGCAACCGTCGATGAGCGTTTGCAGACTGACGGACGGCAACGCCTTCGAACGATACACGTAAGATGTGTCGTCGGGAAAAGAAGACTGCGATGTGCTGCCTTCGTCACCAGAGTCGCCCTCTGCATCGGTATCACTGACGGCTTTTTCTTGTGCAAATGAGTAGATTTCTCCTCGGAGCACTTTCTTAAAATACCTCTTATAAAGCACGCACGTATCCAGCCAAGGTCCCCAGGATACCTGCGAACACGAGGCAGCACCGCATGCATTCAACACCACGGGACAGTAGGAATTCAGTAAAGCGTTTTCGAAAGTGGCATTGTGTGCGCAAAAGAAAGATTCCGCGCGCAATTCGACAAACTTCGGTACGACGTTGATAAAATCTTCATACCTCGCCACTTGTTCCTCGGAAATACGATGTTGCGCGAATTCGGCAGTCGAAATACGTCCGCGGTTCTTGCAAAAAGCACTCTCTGCGGAAAAAATCCCTCCGACGAAATCAATCCCGACCAGCCCGTATTCCAAAATTCCCGTCGCAAGGCTTCCTTCGAAATCCACAACATAGACCGTGAAACGCTCCACGGCTTTTATTTTCGGCGACCGCTCAAAGATGACAAGGGTTTTTGAGGTACCGAATTTGTTAGAAGGGTATTTTATAAAGACTAAAGATATTGAAACATAAAGCACAGCGCGCCACTCTTGCAGGGCGGCGCTGATGATTTCGGGATTACGGATTTTATTACTCCTTTTTGTCTTCGATTTTTTTTCTTCAATTACCTCGTTCTTGAGTTCTGTCTTCATTTCTTCCTTCTCATACTTCATTTTTCTCCACTCTTTTAACCCTTACCATCTCCTGCGGCGTCTTAAAATTATATTCCATCAAAAATTTCCAGCATTTTATCGATGTCCTGAGTTTCAGAAACACAAGATCGTCTTTTCTATATTCAACGTACACAGGATTACCATTTGCATCCCTCTTTTTACTCCCCTGGCATACTCTTACAGCTTCACATGTATAAAGCGGGAGGGTATACGATCTGTTTGCGAAACGTTTCTCTAAAATCACTGCACAAAATTGTTTGTCATAAAAGAAACCTCCCGGATAAATGCCCTTAAGTATTCCATCTTTAAAAGAAGCATCGAATTCAACCGCATTGTCACTATACCCTACATAACACCCCGAAATTATCGTAGGAATATCAGAAAACACACAAAGCTCCTCTCGATTAAGCGATACAATTGCGAGTATATACCTCGATTTGTGGCTGTTAAAGCAGCAATCTGCATCTCTTATCAAAAGAAACTCGCACTTCCCAAAGCCAACGCAACTAACACATTTGCCATGTTCTCCTAACTCTTTCCTGTATAACTTCTCCCAGAGGGAATGGAAAGCAGTGCCTAATTCTTTTTCTTTTGATTTTACCAACTGTGCCATCATATTCTCTTGTTATGATTTGTTACTTCTGAGAAAATCATATGCCGCCTTATTTATCGTGTCATAAGGCATGTCACGCAAAAATTCACTTTTGATCACCTGAGGCACCGCCAAGGCAAATTGTGACCCAATTTCCGATATAAGCCCATTGGAGAATTTATCTTTATCGTAACACTCCACCCATTTTTTCAAGTTACCAAACTATCTCTTCTTTCTACCCCTATATTGAAAAAATCTCTTGAATTTCCCCAAGAGCTTACCAGCCAACCCTTGGGTTGTAATATCGGTGCAGGATATCCATCCTTATCCCGCCACAGAATAGACACCGATTCCAGGCACTCTCCTTTTTCATTATCCTTCGAGATAATGGAACGAGCACCTTTTTGTTCCGTCAACTCCTTCTTCTGCACCTGGATGGTGACAACCTCCGCCTGCGCCGTTCCGAACGGAACCACCGCCAACCCCATTATTTTTATGTAGTCTTTAATATGATTTTTCATAAGTTCACAAATTTTTACCGCCGTTTTTTCTGCCGATAAAATCGGCATGGCGTTTCCTTAAATGGTGGCAACACTTTCTTGAGGTTTTTTTGTGGGAAATTTTTGTGGGGAAAATATAGGAGAAAATGGAGGGAATGTGCTCGTGGGAGGTTATGAGGATCGGATGTTTCCCGCTACAGCCCAACCTTCAACACCAATCGCCTTGTTCAAAGATCCCATGCAAAGATACGACGGCTTCGGTTGAAGACGAAAGTGCTCCTTAAGTCCGCGCCCGTATTCGCCCAAAACGCCCGTTGCGTGTGCTCTGTCGATATAAATAACTTTTAGTTACAACTCCGTGCTTTTGCCGAAAGAATGTTTTTTCACCGCCACCAATCCTTTTCCCACCCCTCTCTCTCCGACTTTTTTTCTTGCATTTCTTATTTTTGACCGATAATAGGATACAGAATGGGGCTCC
>CAMHMO010000001.1 GCA_946186275.1 uncultured Verrucomicrobiota bacterium | reverse complement strand
GTAAGGATATAGTAAGTAAGGATATAGTAAGTAAGGATATAGTAAGTAAGGATATAGTAAGTAAGGATATGGTAAGTAAGGATATAGTAAGTAGGGATATCCTTCGCTTTTTTGAGCAACACAAAATTAACGATGAGCGTTTAGGACAGATTGTCGCCGAAATTTTATCCTGGAAATATCGCCCGATGATCGGATGGGGTATCGCCGGATGGTACGCATTGTACCACGGCGGCTGGTGGCCGACGGAAAGTGATCTTTTAAGTACGCCCCATTGCCACTTCGAATGGGCACTGTGGCTGTTGGAATTCGGTATCTGCGGCGTGTTATTATTATTTGCCTGGCTCGGTTGGATCTTTTGGTACTTTATCAAACATCGTCGCTATGTCTTTTGGTCGAATTTCGGCGGTGTTTTGCAGGTCGTTTATCTCTTCAGCGGTTGTTGCGAGATTGTTTTTCATCCGATCGGTACTCAAAGCGTCTACGTGATTGCGACCTGCGCCTGCATTGCGATGATTGAACGTGAAAAAATGCGATTGCGCGCAATGGATACGGCGATGAAGCGTTAACCCGCGCCGTGCGTCGTTAAAGTGAGATTGTCTTTAAAAAGCAGGCAGGCGACGCCTTTTACGAACGCTTCGCGCTTTCAATCAACGAGACGACCTTCCAAAGCACTTGAAGTTGCTTTTTCGATAAAAACCTCTTTAAAACTGCCGATGAGCGCGGAAGAGCCGTTGAAGATAACTTTCTTGTTGTAACGGTTGCGCCCGAACAGTTTATTTTCGCCGTGCGGCGCTAAACCTTCGATTAAGACTTCCTGTTTCGTACCGACAAAAGTTTCGTTGTAAGCAATCGACGAAGCGTTCAACAGCGACAACAAACGTTGGTTGCGTTCTTCCTTAACGGCTTCGGGAATAATCTCTTCCGCCGAAGCCGCCTCGGTCGTCGGTCTCGGGCTGTATTTAAAAATATACGCCATATCAAAGCCAATTTCCTCAAATAAGGAGACGGTTTGTTCGAAATCCTCCTCCGTTTCGGACGGATAACCGACAATGAGATCGGTGGAAATTGAAATTTTCGGCTCAACGGCGCGCAGGGCTTTAATAAGTTTTAAAACGCTTTCATGCGTGTATCCGCGCCGCATCAATTTTAAAATTCGATTTGAACCGCTTTGGATCGGTAAATGCAACGCCGGACACAATTTATGCAGATGCTCAAAGCACGCAACAAGTGCATCGTTAAAGAACGACGGATGCGGTGACATGAACCGAATGCGCTCAATGCCGTCAATTTCCTGAACGGCTTCCAGCAGATCAACAAAGTTTTTTTTGGCATCCTTATCGATATATGCATTGACGATTTGCCCCAGAAGTATAACTTCGCATGTCCCCTGTTGTGTCGCCTGCCGAATTTCCGCCACAATCGACGCAAACGGGCGATTTTGCTGATGCCCGCGCGTTTTCGGAACAATGCAGTAAGAGCAGTTCATGCCGCATCCCTGCTGAACGGGAACAAACAGAACAGGCTTTGGCGATAATTTCTGTTCGTAACAGGTGAAATCAAACGCCTGCGGCACGTCAGCGACGGTGGCGGTTTGCTTATTTTGTGTCAACGTTTCGTAGATAAGACTTGGAACCCGCGATAGTGCCTGTGGCGGTACAATCCAATCCAAATTGGGCAATACTTTCAATAATTCCGCCCCGCGCCGCCCCGCCATACAACCCAAAATTCCGACACGGAAATTCGGCTCTTTTCCCTTACGCTTCAATAAACGCCCCGCCTTGCCGAGTGCTTTAAGTTCGGCGAGATCCCGCACACTACAGGTGTTCAGCAACGCAATATTCGCCTCTTTTTCGTTTTCGACAATCAAATACCTCGCTTGGATCAGCAACGCTTTTAACGTATCGCTGTCACGGCTGTTCATCTGACAGCCGTAGGTTTTAATCCAAATTTTTTGCGAAAATGGAGCCATGAAGGGATAGCGGTACGCAGGAGTTGATGGAATACCTCCTATCTGTATTGTTTATGATGATGTTTCAGACAGCAATAAAAGAATAAAGAAATCGAACAAATGCGAATATGGAATGCATTCGTCAAAGAACAAAAGTGCGATCGTTTTTGAAAAAATAAAACCGTATCTTTCGGCAATTTTTCGTGCACCGATCGGTACTGCTGCATCAGCGGCGTCAACGGCTTTGCTTCTGACATACACCTTCATGGCAGGCGTTTTTGTGCTCTTTCTCAATGTTAATTTTAGGAAAGAAAGGGTGTTAAACGGTGAAAGTCGGCAAAGTTTCCCGAGGCTTATTGTCGCATACGACAATACGCTCTCGCGCAGAATACGGGCGCAAGATGTATGAAGTTATTGTTCATACAACCGACGAACGTACATACAATCTCAAATTTTCCCCGTCGACACTATCCCTTAAACGCGTACAATAAAATTATGCAACGCTTATGCGCCTATTGGCGGTACGAGTACATCGAGGCGCCGAAAAAAAACAACGATACGCTTTTCGAAGATTTACCGAAGGGTAACGACGAAGAGAATTGCATTCTGCATCGCACAAAATTCTGTTATCTGGTGCTCAATTCTTTCCCGTACAATGCCGGGCATTTGTTGGCGATCCCGTACCGCGCGGTGCGACGGTTGAGGGATCTGACGGATGAAGAACGGGCGGATCTGTTCAATTTGACGGCGTTTGCGGAAGATTTGCTGACAAAGGCACTCAATCCCGAAGGTTTCAACATCGGTATGAATTTGGGGTCGATTGCCGGTGCGGGCATTCCGAACCACCTGCATGTGCACATCGTTCCGCGCTGGTGCGGGGATACCAATTTCATGCCGGTCATCGGCGAAACGCGCGTGTTGCCGTCGGCGTTAAAGGACATGTGGAAGCGTCTGCGGCAGTTTGTTTAAAAAACGTTGATGGGCTTATTCGGGCATAAAAAGAAGCAGGAAGTTGTTCCCAACGAAGCACAATCGACGGTCGGTCGCGGACGGCGTGCGGGACTTTTCTTCAAAGCGCTCGGGTACGTTGCGTTTTTTATCGTGCTTTTTTTTGCTTCATTTTCGGGAAATAATACTCTCGAACCGCCGTTACATCTCAATCGTCCTTCCGGTATACGCATTGCGGCGGCGATCGATTTCGAATACATCAGCGACTTTAAAACCAAAGAGCGCAAAGAACAACAGCGGCGGCGAGTTGTGCCAGTGTACAAAATCGATCTGTCGGACTTTCGAAATTTTTCGCAAAAAATCGAACAACTGAAGCGTGAACTTGCCGAATGCGAGCAGGCGGCAGGCGTTCAAAGGCACGAAAAAACGACCACTTTGCTCAAAACTTTCGAAGCCGTCGGTTTGTCGCTCGAAAAGAACGACGTTGAACGCTTGCTGCATTTCAAAAATCTGCAACGCAACCGTCTGCTGAATGAAAGTCTGTTTATCCTTCAGGAGATGATGCAGAAGGGCGTTTGGGATGAGGATCCGACGTACGGAACCCTTTACTTCCAAACATTCGAACCGATATCGGATCCGCAACAGCAGCGGTTGACTGTCGGCAACGCGCTTCGGCTGCTGAGGAATCGAATTTTTGCGACGGTTGCGGAGTACGACGTTGCCAACGCGCTTATTCACATCATGCGGTACGGGTTGAAACCGAACTTTGTTTGCGACCAACAACAAACGCAGGAAAAAATCCAAAAAATCGTCGAACAAACGCCGAACGTTACCGTTCACGTTGCCGCGGGAGATGTACTCGTCGAATTCGGTCAAATCGTAACGGCGGAAATTTTCGAACGTTTTCGGGCGTACCAAGAAGCCGTCGCGCAACAATCCGCTTCGCAAACGGCACGGGTTGGCATTTGGCTGCAGGACGGCTTTGCATTTTCCCTTTTGGTCGTCGTTTCAACACTGTTGTTGATACTTCTTCCCACACGACTGCGTACGTCGGTTCGCCTCCAATCGGCAACCGCCGGCTTGATACTGCTTCAGGTGTTATTCATCCGAACCGTCGCGTGGTTTTGCAATATGTCCGAAATCGGGCAATCGTTCGGATTATCCCCATTTGTCTCCTTCCTTGTGCCGACGTTTTTGCCTGGTGTCCTCATGACCACCCTGGTGGATGCTTTTGCCGGAACCATCGTTACATTACTGACGATCGGGCTCAAAATACTTCTTTTGCGCGGTTCGTTCGAACTGTTTCCGTGTGATTTGGCGGTCGGGTGGGCTTTGGTCATCCTATGTCGACGCATCCAATTTAAAAAGGATGTCTTCAAGGCGATTGCGTGCGGATTTTTGCTCTACGCGGTACTCATTGCTCTGCACGGTTATTTGTATCAACCGATCGATTTCGCAACGGGGTTGCAACGTACGGCGGCGATTGCGGTTAACGGTTTATTTACGTTTCTTTTTGTTTTCCTCTTTACGCCACTGTTGGAAAAACTGTTTCACCACAGCACCAATATGACCTTCCTGCGCCTGACCGATTTCAATCATCCGCTGTTGCGAAAATTGCAGGAGGTTGCTCCCGGAACATACCATCACAGTCTGATGGTGGCGGCATTGGCGGAAAAGGCGGCTTCCGAAATCGGCGCGAACGCACTTCTTTGCCGTTGTTGCGCGCTGTATCACGACGTCGGAAAAATGAAGAATCCGAATTATTTTACCGAAAACCAACAGGGCGAAAATCCGCACCGCGATCAGCCGCCCTCCGTAAGTGCAATGATTTTAAAGAGTCACATTTCGGAAGGGGTGCTTTTGGCGAAACGTTATCATTTGCCGCGCGTCATACGGGACATGATACGCCAACACCACGGGACGTTTCTCATGCAGTATTTTTATAAAAAAGCCCTGTTAATCAAAGCCGAAAACGAAACCGTCGATGAAGCGACTTTTCGCTACGACGGACCGAAACCGCAAACCAAAGAAGCCGCGGTTCTCTTTCTGTCCGATGCCGTCGAAGCCAGCAGTCGCAGTTTGGAAAATCCGACCGAAACCTCGATTGAGGCACTGGTAAAATCGATTGTGAAAGATCGCGAAGAGGACGGTCAACTCAATGAAAGTGCTTTGACGCTCAAGGATCTGGAAATTATCAGGAAAACCTTTTCCGAAACGCTAACCACCATGTTGCACCGACGCATCAGTTACAACAAAATCGACGTCGGTGATGCATCCGCTTCGACGCAAACGGCAACGCTTCCGAAAGAAAGTTTTGTCAAACAAACATAAAACGCCACAAATGTCCGTTATTTGTAACGTAAACGGTCTTTCGATGTCGCCAGACAAAACACACGGAGTACCATGGTTTAAAGCGATCTCCAAACGGGGCTGAAAGGATAAGGTTTCAAAAGGGTATCTGTTGAAGACATTTGAATATGAAGACGGATTTAATCAGCGAAGACCGAAAAGTTTATAACCGCGGTTTTCTCAAACAAGCCGTTAAGCTTGCCGAAACGGGGCAATGTTCGAGCGTTCTTTTTTTTCGGGATACATTCGCCGATCCAAACACATCGTTCGATATTAAAACAAGCCTCAAACTCATTACAGTGACGCAATACGCTTCGGAAGCCTCTCGGGACGGTTCGCAATGCACATTGCCGGTGCGACTTTTCGACGGACGCCTGATGCAGTTGCGAAGCGCATTGTTGCTCGGATTGGTGCACGGGTTTATCGAAACCGACGAAAAAATTTGCTGCATCGGCGGATTGCCCGACAGCGACCGATTGGATACCATCCTGTTGCTCGACGTCGGACAGGAAATTCAACCGATTTTTGCCGAAAATAACGATCTTTTGCCATCGGAAGTGCGCCCGGAAGTGTTTGAGCGCGTTTTGTCCCTCGCAACCGAATTGGCAACCGAAGGACGCGAAGGGCATGCGGTCGGTTGTTTGTTCGTGATCGGGAACGTCGATCGCCTGTCGCCGTACGTGCATCCGCTGATTTTAAATCCCTTCTTCGGTTATGCCGCCGCCGACCGCAACGTTTTAACGGCTTCCGTCGACGAAACCGTCAAAGAATACGCCCTCCTCGACGGTGCTTTTATCATCAGCGGCGACGGTGTGATTGACAGTGCCGGCAGTCTTATTCAAACCGACGAATACGTGCATTTGCCGAGCGGCCTCGGAACGCGACATGCCGCCGCGGTAGCGATTTCCAAAGCGGTTGATTGCATCGCGATGACGGTTTCATCCAGCACGCGACAGATTTGTCTCTTCCGCAAAGGCATTATGTTTCCGCTTTTCGCCAAAGGCTTCGGTTGCGGGAATGTGACGTAAAAAAGAGCTTCCGTCGATTTCGTGCATTCTCATGGACGTTCACCCGCTTTTAACGATCGAAAATCGGTACCAATGGCGGTGGTGGTTGGAGCAACATCACATCGACGAAACCTGCTGTTGGATTTCGGTGAAACGCGGGAAGCCAAAGGATGACGGTGCGTTTTATTATCTGGATGCCGTCGAAGAAGCCCTGTGCTTCGGTTGGATCGACAGTACGCAGAAAAAACTGCCGAACGGAACAACGGTACAGCGTTTTTCGTCGCGTCGTCGCAACAGCGTCTGGTCGGAATTGAATAAAGCGCGCGTACGTCGATTGGAACATTTGGGATACATGACGGATGCCGGGCGTGCGGTTTTGCCCGACATGGATCCGAATAAGTTTATAATCGATCCGATCATTTTAAGGGAACTGCAAAGCGATGCGGTTGTTTGGAAGAACTTTCAGAATTTTCCGCCGCTCTATCAACGCGTTCGCATCGATACGTTGCAACGGCGCAAAAAATACGATGTAGCTTTTTACAACGGTCTGAAAAAACTCGTCGAGAATACGCACAACGGCGTTATGTACGGTGATTGGAACGATGGCGGACGTCTGTCGGAAGCATAAAAACGAATTTCATCGGCTACACTTCTTTGATAAACAGCGCACAGGAAAAGGGTTTCAACAAAAACGCTTTCGGAAGCCGACGCCTTTTGTCGGTAAAAAATCGATCCGTATCGGCAATTTGATAAAAATTTTGCGTATTCAAGTTGTTTAAACCGAAATTTACCTCAAACGGATGCGGATTGACGGTAAGCAGTACCCGCTGTTCCCCTTTTGAACCGTCGGCATTGAATAAGATGCCGACCGCGGAACCTTTGTCGGCATGGAATAAATGCTTGTATGTTTGCGTTGGTCGTTCGGACTTGAATAATTTCCCGATGTCGGATGCGCGCAGTTTCAGCAAGTTTTTAACATACCGATGCGTTGCTTCGTTCTTTTTCAAAACTTTCCAATCCAGTGAATTCAAACCGCCGCGATTGTAAGTATTCCGTGCATGATGCTTGGAACGCAGAAAATCCTGCCCCTCCGCGATCATCGGAACCCCCGACGACAGCATTAAAATCATAAACATCATATGTGTTTTTCGACGCACCGTCTCGGCATCGCCACTCAAACGATCCGCCCAAGCGTAATCGTCGTGCGATTCCGTGTAATTGATCGACTGAAGAACGCAACCGCCCATAACGTACGCCAATTCTTCCGCGGGAACGTTCCCTTCGACATAATGATATACGCTTTCGCGAAAGCGGTCGTTCCAGCACGCCCAGGTTGTGTCTCTCAGTTGGTGCGCGATATGTCCGCGAAAACTCCATGGTTCGGCGATTAAGATGACATCTTTTTTGTACGCCCGCAGATGCGTTTCAATTTTTCGTAAAACATCGACATTGAGCAATTCCGCCAAATCAAACCGAAAACCGTCGATGCGGTAAAATTTCAAAAAATGCAATAAACTGTCGATGATAAGTTTTTGAATAAACGGATGTTCGGTGCGCAAATCGTTGTCGCAACCGCTGCAGTTGGTTCGTCTCCCGTCGGCATCATGGCGAAAATACGCTTTTTCATCCCACCGCAGCAGATTGTTCATTTTGCCGGCGTGATTATAAACAACATCCAAAATCACCGCCAAACCGCGCGCGTGTAACGTTTGAACCAGAGCTTGAAATTCCTGCGGCGTTCCGTACGTGCTTGATAACGCGAAATAATGCGCCGGCATGTATCCCCAGGCGTACATGTTCGGAGAAGAAGCATCAAATTCCGTCAGCGGCATGAATTCGACGGCATTGATACCCAAATCTTCAATCGGGTTCGATTGCGAAAAAAAGGTTTTGAGTTGCGAGAAGACGGATTGATTTTTCGGTATCGAGGTGTAAGCAATCAAATCGCGCGCATGTATCTCCGAAATAATCAAATCTTTTAACCCGGGTGCTTTAAAACCGTCATCCGACGGCGGTTTTAAGTCTGTAATAATCCCAGACCCCGTCGGCGTTGCCAGCTGAAACGCGTACGGATCGACAATCTCTTTAAGTTCGGGTGTCCAAACGCGGAAAAGGTATCTGTAACCCGTAAAATCTTTTCCGACGGTCGCATGCCAAAAACCGCCGTCAACGGAATTTAAAGGGAAAATAAAATCCTCCTTCCCTTTAAAAATGCGCATCTCAACCCGATCGGCATTCGGCGCATAACAGGCAAAGACGGTTCCGTCCGACGATTGCGTTACGCCCAATGTCGGTGCGGTTTCGACATTTAAACCGAACGGATGCATGTTTAATTTTTCCGAAAATTCGCAAAAACTGCCGGAACGTTACCCTGTCCCAATTCCCGCAAATACGCTTCCCAAACCGTTACCAACCCGATGAATTGCTCAAACGTACGTTCAAAAAGCTCCTTCGTTAAATTTAGCAACGGCAAACGGTATTCCAAAATCACCTCCGACGAACCGTTCCCCTTCGCCAATGCCGCGCCTTTCGTCAATGCCCATTCGCTGTTGGACTTCAACAGATAATTGCAACAACGCTTTTCGTTCTCCGCCACTTGTCCGACGGACGCAAAAAAATCCAACGTTTCCTGCGCCTCATTGTACGTCACCTGTACATTTTTATCCTCATCCACGCACAAAACGCAGGTTTTATCATCGTTGAGCCGTACGTCCGACAAATTGATCGATTTTCCGAACTCCTCCAAAATTTGATTGACCGTCTCTTCCAACGCCATTTTTAATGCCTCCGAACTTGTACTTTATTGTAAGGATTTTTGGAGGTTTTTTCAATGTGGTTTGAGATTTTTAACCTTTTACTAGAAGAACACTCTGGAATGAGAGTTTGGATAACCTTGTAATTTTTTCGCAGAACGTTGGCGTTTGAAAGGATTTTCCAAAACGATACCGATGCTCCCTCTTGATAGTTTGGAGAATTCAGTATGACGCGTTTTTGACCGATATTTTTTTAGCAGCGATGCAAATAATTAATCTTCATGCTCAAGTTCAAAATCAAATGCTTTAAACATTTTTTGCTGGTATCATACGTAGGAAGCTTATTGGGGCTTCTTCGAGTTGCTTCAATTCTTTAAATAACCCTTCTTTGGAATACAATGAGTCTTTATCGTAAGCTTCATAAAGCTTCTGTTCGATGTGTTTTTTCACGGGTATATGCCGTTTCCGTTAAAATCAAAGATGGGGTTGTAGGTTTGCGTTTCAGTTAAAAGGTTCGCTGGTTTGGGAAGCGGTGGTGAAGGTTGTTTACCATCTACAGATGTACGACAAAAAGCAGAGGTTGCATGATAAGAAATGGTGGAAACGCATGGACGAAGATGTGTTTTTTTATTTAAAATCGACAAATAATTTTTTTTAAAATGTGATTAAAACATCGTGAAGTTCGCACGCCTTTCGATTTCCGTCAGCCCGGGCGTTAGTATTTAACTGTTTTTAGGAAAAACACACGCGACCTTTAGACGGTTTATAGAGGAAATTTCGACCCAAAACATATTTTTTCTTGCATTTTTTTCAAAAAACCATTCTCCTGGGAGTGTAATGTAACTGTTGAAGTAACGATGATAACAATCAAAGAGTATGGAGAAAATTACATTAAAAGTTGAAGAGCGCGGGCAGTGTGGTTCGGGTGCCTGCGGGCGTTTGCGTAAAGAGAGCATTATTCCGGCGGTGGTCTATGGACCATCGGGGACGCAAAACGTGCAGGTACGGAAAGCCGATTTTCGTACTATGATGCTCGAAAAAGGTGAGCGCGCGGCGTTGATTGAGCTGCACTGCGGTTCGACGGTGAAGCTGTCGTTGTTGCAGGCGAGCCAGCGCAATCCGCGGACGGATGAGTATTTGCACATTGATTTTAAAGAGGTGGATCCGAATAAGCCGATGGTGGCAAAGGTGCCGTTAAAGTTTGTCGGCGATCCCGTCGGCGTGAAGGACGAAGGCGGTGTTTTGGATATCGCGCGGCGTGCGGTGAACATTACGTGTTTACCGAAGCATTTGCCGGAATTTATCGAGGTTAACATTGCCGATTTGCATTTGGAACAGACCATCCACGTGCGTAATTTGCCGAAGTTGGAGGGTATTGAATACAAAACGTCGGCAGGCGAGGTGGTAGCTTCCTGTGTCAACATGGAGGAGGAGACGGAAGAGACTGCGACTGCCGAAGCCGGTACGGCGACTTCCGCCGCACCTGCTGCCGAAAAGACGGACGCAAAGCCTCAGGCTGAAAAGAAGTAGGCGGGAGACGCTTGATGGCGTCTTTCGGGTAATCGGTTGGGGCTGATTTTTGCGGTTTATCCTGAGGGTGACGGTTTATGGAGCCGTCGGTTGGCATCGGCGACACTTCGGGTGTTTGCCGATGTTTCGAGTCTGGGTGTACGTGGTGATGGTCGGAATAGCACGTTCTTGAACAGTGTGGGTTGTTGCGGGTGTGCGGAGCGATTGGGTATTGTGCTCGTTTGGATCGTTAAAGAGGTGCATCTGCCGGCTTTTGCCGTTTCCACGCGAAGGTCGTTGGAGGGATCTTTATTTTTCGGGTTTCTTGTTTGATTGTTTTTGAGAAGTTTGGAATAAATCGCAGGCGGTTGCTTGTGTGGGTGCCTGTTTGAGGGCAGTCTCTGTTTTCGCGGGTCGAAAAAGGGAAATGTTTTTTGATGTAATTTTTGTATTACTCTTTGTCATATTAAAAAATCCCGAATGCAGAATATACCATGGAAGCTGCTTTGTATTACGCTTGCATTACTTATTCTTACGGAGCAGGTTGGAATGCGTACACGCAGAAAAGCATTGCGGCAGGGTAGGGTGGAACGGAAAATTAAACCATGCAATCGGTGTCCTTATTGGTCGGCTTGGGTAATCCCGGACGCGAGTACGATTACACGCGGCACAATTTCGGTTTTTACCTGCTGGATACGCTGGTGTCGCATAAAAATTCTCCTTGGATATCGGATGCCAAATGTCGCGGTTTAATTGCGAGCGTAATGTTTGGTTCGAAAAAATTGACGTGTCTGAAACCGCAGACGTTTATGAACAACAGCGGTATTTCGGTGCAGGCGTTTTGTGGGTACTATAAAATTTCACCCTCAACCGTCATGGTCGTTTGCGATGATATTTCCATCCCCTTCGGGAGTTTTAAAATCTCGACCATCCCCGGAACTGCGGGGCATAACGGGATAAAGAGTATTGCCGCGCACATCGGAGGGGATTTTAGCCGCTACCGTATGGGATTGGGAACCAAGCCGCCGTTTATGAAACTGGATGATTACGTTTTGTCGCGTTTTTCCGAGGACGAACGCGCGCGGTTGCCGAGTATCGCGACCGTTTTCGAAAAAAACATCGAAGTCATCGTTGACAACGGCATCGAGAAGGCACTGAATACAATAAATGCCTGCGCATAACGCGGGTGTGCGACGATGATGAAAGAGCAGAAGAAGCAGATGAGGGAATACGAGGCGACGTTCATTTTGGACACGCGGAAATGGCAGGAGCCGATTGAGGCGCTGTTGGAGCAAATCAAGTCGGTGATTAAAGAGATGGGCGCGGAGATTTTGGAGGTCAAGGATTTGGGTTTGAAGTCGTTCGCGCGTTGCCCGCGGAAGGATTTTATCGAAGGGCAGTACGTTTCGATTAAGTGCAAAGGCGAGAGCGATTTTAACCGCATCTTACAGGAACGCATCGGGCTTAATCCGAATGTCAATCGGGTGATGGTGGAAGCCGTCAGAGCGTAAAGGAACCATGGCTTCGTTCAACAAAGTTTTGTTGATGGGGAATTTGGTGCGCGATCCCGAGTTGCGCGTAACACCGAGCGGTTTGTCAGTGTGCCGTATTACGGTTGCGTGTTCGCGAACGGTGCGTTCGGAAAAAGCCGAAGGCGGTTCGCGTGAAGAGACGACGTTTGTCGATGTGGAGTCGTTCGGCAAACAAGCCGAGTCGGTTGCGAAGTTTTTCAACAAAGGGCGACCGATTTTCGTGGAAGGGCGTTTGCGACTTAACGAATGGACGAACCAAGCCGGCGAAAAGCGAAGCAAGTTGGTGATTGTGTTGGAGAACTTTACCTTTGTCGGTTCCAATCCGAATTATTCCAGGGATGGTGCGTCGCAACATTCCGACGGTGCTTCCAATAAAAATAATTTTACATCCGAAACCGCGGAACCGTTGAATGCCGCCGATGAGGATGTGCCATTTTAAAACGATATGCCGGATGATACGATTAATATCGTCCTGACGTGCGACGATAAGTATGTACAACATGCGGCGGTTACGATTGTATCGGTTGTAGAGAACACAAAGCGAAACGTTCATTTCTATGTTTTTGATTGCGGGATATTGCCGGAAAATCTCGAACGATTGAAGCAACTAAATGTCGGTTCCAATGTACTGGAGGTCATTCAGGTACAAAAGATAGAGGCTTTTGAGAGTTACGAATTGAAGCTTGCTGACTACTATTCATCAGCTGTCATGTATCGTTTGCTGGTTGCTGAGGTTCTGTTTAATTTAGATAAAGCTTTGTACTTGGATAGCGATATTATTGCTGTGCGTGACATCGGTTTGATTTATGATATTGACCTTGGAGATAACTTGTTGGCAGGAAATGATGCCTTAGAGTTTTATGAGGATCAATTAGCGGATATGGAATACGGTTCTCCTTGTAGTAAGGTTTATTTCCATACAGGTCTTTTGTTGATGAATTTGAAAAGGATGCGGGAATGGCATTTTTTTGAAAAGGCGGTTGAAATAATAAAAATTGCCCCTCCATTTACCTGTCCAAACCAGGGAATTTTGTACTTATTGCTGGATGATCGCCATTGGAAGGTTTTGAATTATTCTTTTTTCTATTATCTAAGGTTTAGTTGTGATACTGTCTATCCGGCGGTTTGTTATCATTGTTCTTTTAAACCATGGTTGTTCCCGGAAGTCCTTATGCGTTTTTTGCCTGGGATGTATTGGAATATCGTGCACAAGTATTATAAATATTTGAAGTTTACGCCATGGGCGGATTGCAAAAATAAGTATGTTACTTTGAGAACTACGGTTGAATATCTTGTAAAATGGTTGTTGCATCGCAGTTGGTTTCGGGATCGGCGGATGGCTCCGTTTAAATCGATTATTGAGGAAATAAAGAGAGCATAGCTTATGGCACACGTAAATGTTTTACTATTAAAACCGTTAAAAGGGCATGGGGACGAAGGGAAAGTTGTTCGCGTGAAGGCGGGTTTCGCGCGGAATTTTTTGGTTCCGAAAGGGTGGGCGATTCCCGAATTTCGTGCCAACAAAAAGCAGGTAGAGGCTTTGTGCAAAGCGCGGGAAATGCGTGAAGCAAAGGAGTTTGAGGAAGCGAAGGCACTTGCCGAAAAGATTAAGGCGGTTTCTCTGACGATTGCGGTCAAAACGGGCGAAGGCGGGAAGTTGTTCGGTTCGGTTTCAAATACCGATCTGTTAAAGCGTTACGTGGACGAAGGTATTGCGTTTGAGAAGGAGTGCCTGCGTTTGCCGCAACCGATCAAGACTTTGGGACGTCATGCGTTTCATGTGCGTCTTCATAAGGACGTCGTGTTGGATTTGTCGGTGGAAGTCGTTTCCGAAAATCCGATTGAGTAATTTTCGGTTTTTAAATGCCGAAGAATGTTTCCGAGGCGTCGCGCGAGCCGCCTTACAGTGAGGGGTATGAGCAGGCGGTTCTGGCGGCGTGCATGCTGGAAGGCGGGCAGGAAAGCGTTTCGGGGTGTTTGGAGTTAAAGCTGTCGCCGCAATCCTTTTATATCCCCGCGCACCAAGAGATTTTTAAGGTCTGTTTAGACTTATTCAAGGCGGGGAAGCCTGTCAATACCTTGACCGTCGGTGAACGGTTGCGTGTCGACGGGAAGTTGGAGCGGGTAGGGGATTACGCCTATTTGAACGCCGTCAGCGATCGCATCGAGTCGCCGGCAGGGTTTCAGTTTTATGCGCAGGCGGTTAAAAATTTGGAAATTACCCGCAATTTAGTTCATTTTTTCCTGACGGGACTGGAAGATGCCTACCGTGGCGTCAACGACATTGACCAATTTTTGGGCAATGTGGAAGGGCGAGTGTTGGAAATCAACCGTGATCGCGCGGTAGATTCCGCCGTGCCGTTTCAGGTTCCGTTGTCGCAGGCGTCGACGGCGATCCAAACTTTATTGACGCATCCCGGTGAAATCAACGGCGTTCCGAGCGGATTTCACGATTTGGATGTGTTGACCAACGGTTTCCACGGCTCCGAAATGATTGTTTTGGCGGCGCGTCCCTCCATGGGTAAAACCGCTTTGGCGCTGAACATTGCCGAAGCCGCCGTTTTGAACAAAAATCCCGTTCCGACGTTGTTTTTCAGCCTGGAAATGAGTGCGGAGCAACTGGCGATGCGCATGATTTGCAGTCACGGGCGCGTCAATATGACGAAATTGCGCGCCGGATATTTGCGGGATCGCGGTACACAGGAACGATTGGCGAAGCAGGAGGATGTTTTTAAGAAAGTGCCGTTTTGGATTGACGAATCGAGCAACCTTACCATCCTGGAAATGAGGTCGAAGGCGCGTCGTTTGCACGCACAGCAGGCATTGGGGTTGGTGATTATTGACTATTTACAGTTATTGTCCGGAACGGATCCCAAGTTGCCGCGCGAGCAGCAAATTGCGGAAATTTCCCGCGGTGTCAAGGGAATGGCGAAGGAATTGAATGTGCCGGTGATTGTGCTCAGCCAGTTGAACCGCGAGTCGGAGAAAGAGCATCGGCAGCCGCGCTTATCGGATTTGCGCGAATCCGGTTCGATCGAGCAGGATGCCGATTTGGTGCTGATGCTTTCGAAATCGTATGAGAGCTTCAAGTCTTCGGAGGAAAATGCGGATGCGCCCGAAGATGCAACGATGGATGCGGTAGTGCGTGATTTAATTATCGGGAAACAGCGCAACGGTCCGGTCGGGACGGTGAAATTGACGTATTTGAAACCATACACGCGGTTTGAAAGTTTTACGGCGGAACGAGTATGAGGCGAAAGACGGTATTTTTATTCTTTTTGTGTTGCGGCGGATTGATTGCGCAAGCGCAATGGGAGGTTCCAAGTTCGTCCGATACGGCGCAAAAGGCGGTTGAAGCATCTTCGGCTGTTGTAAAGGGAACGGTCGCAAATTCGGATGAGGATACGGTCACACTTTTATCCTCCGAGGCGGTTACAACGCGAAAAAATAAAATTTCCGATTCTTCGGAGCAAAGTTTGGGTCTGCGTGAACTTGAGGAGAGGAAGGCTTCCAAATCTTATATTCGGTCGCGAATGCAGTTCCGAAAAGATCTGAAGGAGGCACTCGGTGAGAGCGTTTCGCCGCTTGAGGAAGTTTCGGAGTCGCCTTTGGTCGAGGGGTTTTCGGGTAAAAACGGTACAGATGCGCGCGCCCAAAGGGTATTGTCGGAAGATCGGGGTGCCGGCAGTACGGAGGCGGTTTCGGGCGGTGTCGAGGAAGGAGAGTCGCAAAATCATTCGGCAACCAAGGCAGATGTTTCGGACGACGATAAGAGGGTCGCGGACAGCCTTCAGCGCGCATTGGTAGAGGATAAGAAGTTTGATTTTTTGGATAACGGAACATGGCGTTTGAGTGCGCTTAAAATTACGCGCAAACGAACGGAAAGCGTGTCGGAGGCGTATGTTCGCTCGCTGTTGAATTTCAAAGAAGGGGAGGCGGTCTCTAAGAAAAACATTCATGCTTCCATTAAGCGGTTGTACGAGAGCGGTTGGGTGAAAAATTGCGATTGGAGCCTCCAAAAAACGGGCGACGGGACGTTCGATTTGCATTTGACGTTGGATGTGTGCCCGAAAGTTTCCGGTTTTTACTTTGAGGGCGTTAAGTTTTTTAAAGATAAGGAATTGATTGCAGAAATGAAAAGCCGCGTGCATCAGCCGCTCAACGAGCAGCGGTTGCGGGCGGATCGCATGCGGTTGCTGAATATGTACCATGCGAAGGGCTTTTTTGATGCGGAGGTCGAGATTGAGTCGGAACCGAGCCAGGAGGGCTACGAAGAAATTTGCGTTTTCGTGAAGGAGGGGCGGCGACATAAAATCCGCAGTGTGTCCTTCGAGGGCGTGACAGCGTTTAAACAGAGCGACTTGAAGGATTTATTGCAGACGAAATCCTGGAATTTGTTCTCGTTTTTTTCGAAATCAGGACGCATTGAAGAGGAAAAGTTGCAGGAAGATATCGAAACGTTGCGCAATTTTTACATCAACGCCGGGTATTTGGATGTTAAAATTGACCGCGACGACGTGATTTTGGAGCGCGCGAAGAAGGCGTGGACGCTCAACGAAGAGCATTGGAATGTCATTTTTTGCATCGACGAAGGCGAGTGTTATCGGATCAACAACACAACCGTTTCTTCCGATCAGCCGAACGACAATGAGCTTTTGCGGGCATGGATCGGTTTAAGAGAGGGCAGTGCGGCGTCGCCCGTTGCGATCGAAAACGCCTGTGAGTTTATTCGCGAATTCTACGGTTGTAAAGGGTATGCGGCGGCGGATGTTCAAGTGAAACGTACCTTTGTCGGCGACCATCGGATGGATGTGCATTTTACGGTGCAGCGCGGGCAGTTGTATCGCATTCACTCCATTTATTTGACGGGCAACTCCCATACGAAATCAAAGGTCATTCTGCGGGAATTGAACATGGCACCCGGGGATATTATGGATTTGGCGCGCATGCGACGTGCCGAGGCGCGTCTGCAAAATACCGGCTTCTTTAAATCGGTCGCGCTCATTCCCGAGGATTGCGATCGTGCCGGCGAAAAGGATTTGAAGGTGGCGGTTGAGGAAAATAAAACAGGGAGCATTGCTTTTACGGGTGGTTTTGATAACGTGAGCAAATTTAATTTCGGCATTACATTGAGCCAAAACAATTTCGATTGGCAAAATTCGAAGGATTATTTTCGCGGTGCCGGGCAAAAGTTTCAAATCGGCACCTCCCTCGGTAAATACACAAAGTCGCTGGAATGGTCTTTTGAAGAGCCGTGGTTGTACGACCGCGAATTGGCTTTCGGGTTCAGCAACTTTCTCTCCGTCAGCAAGTTGGACAGTAAATCCTACAAACAGCGGCGCATCGGCGGCGAAGTCTATCTGCGGAAGCGTTTATTCGAACAGGTCATCGGAAAACTGTATTACCACTTGGAGCATTTTAAATTAACGGGCGTCGACAGGAACAACGAGTCGCAGGCGGTTTTGGATGAACAGGGCGGGCGGGTAATTTCCAAGATCGGGTTCCTGATGGAACGCGACACGCGCAACCATTTCATTTATCCGACGCGCGGAACCTACATCTCTTGGGATAATCAGATTGCGGGTCTCGGTGGTGCCACAAAGTACTTTCGTACGCGTTTCGGTGCGGCAGGGTGGTACTTAATCTCTCCCAACCACGAACAGGTTTTAATGGTCGGCGGAAAAGCGGGGTATGTACGCGGTCTGTTTGGAAAGAATGTTTCGCTGTACGAACGCGAGTTCCTTGGGGGGCCCGATGATTTGCGCGGTTTCGACTATCACGAAGTGGGCCCGAAAGCGAAGGATAAAATTGAAACCAACCTCGGCGGTCAGATGTTTTGGTTCGCAAAAACGGAGTATTCGATCAAACTGCACGATATTTTTCGCGTGGTCGGTTTTTGCGACGTCGGTGCTTTGTATAAAGCGAGCAATGAGAAATATCACCTTCCGAAATCGGGCGGTTTGAATGCCGATGCGGGGTTCGGGTTTCGAATCCATATTTTGGGGACGCCGTTGCGATTGGATTTTGCTTTTCCTTTGCGGACGGATCCGTATAATAAGAAGAGCGCACCGCACATTGCCTATTCGTTCGGTACGTCGTTTTAATTTGCTATGGAAAGTTCACTGTTGAGAACATTAAGTTTCGGCGTCGGGATGATGTCCTGCGTTTGTTTGTCTGCCGCCGAAAAAAAAGCCGTTGTTCCATCGGACGGTTCGCAGGCGCGTGTTGCGACGCAGGGAAAAGCGTTTGCAGTGGTGGATCTCGCCGAGGTTTATAGTGAATTTTATCCGGCGAAAGCGGCACAGGAGAATTTTCGTTTATTGGCGCAACAGGCGGAAAGCGAGTTGCAAAAGATGATGAATGAAGGAAAGCCTTTGTTCGAAGAGCGCGATACGTTGATGAAAAAGCTGGATGCGCCCGCTTTGAGCGAGGATGCACGCAAAAAGTTGGAGGAACAGTTGACGGAAATCGGTGCGAAAATTCGTCAAAAAGGCGAAGCGATCGGTCAGTTCCAGCAGGAGAAAGAGATGAAGCTGAATGAGCATCGGCAAACGGTTTTGGCGGAACATTTTAAAGAGATTAACCTCGATATGGAGCGGATGGCGAAGGAAAGGAATTTGGAGTGCATTTTGAATAAAACGGCGGTTTTATATACGGATCCTGCTCTGGATTTGACAGCGGATGCCGTTCGCGAGGTTAATAAGCCTTATCAAAAGGAAATTCGGGAAGCGGAGAAAAAAGCGGAGGAAGCAAAGGCGAAGGCGAACGAGACAAAAGAAGCGGGCAAGAAGTAGTCATATTTTACGTCTTTTTGCGAGAAGCGGGGGCGATAGAGGAGGAGCGTCTGAGGGCTGATTGGAGCTGGTGGTGTGCTTTGGATTATTCCCGAAAATGTGGTTTAGATTCGTCGCAAAAGCGTAGTAAGTAAGTACTAGAGCCGCATGCGGGTTCACAGACATGGCGATATGTAAAGTACGGAGGCGTTTGAACGGCTGAAGCTCGAAGCGGGTTTCTGGAAGTTGATTTTCGCTTTTAAATCGGGGATAGATTTGAAACATTGCGCGGATCGGCGTTTTCGTGTAAAATTCTAAGAAAGCGGTGCAAAGAGAATTAAGGAAACGGAAATGAAACCCGTAAGTTACACCTTGGAGGAACTTATTCGGCTGGTGCGACCCGATAAGATACAGGGACGTTCCGATCAAAAGGTGTTCACGGGGATTGCGAGCCTGGAGAAGGCGCAAAAGGGCGACATTTCTTTTCTTGGGAATTTAAAGTACAAGTCGCAAGTTTTTCAGTCGCAAGCTTCGTTAATTTTGCTTCCGACAACCTTTGTCGGAACGCCGCACGAAGGGCAGGTTTTTTTGTTGCTCGAAAATCCGTCGAAGGGGCTGGATGCGATTTGTCGCGATATTGAGCAAAAGACGAAGCCTCGTTTTAAACCCGGCATTCATCCGACGGCGGTTATCGATCCGACGGCAAGCGTTTCGCCAAAAGCTTTTATCGGACCTTTGTGTGTCATCGGCGCGCATGCCGTGATTGAGGAAGAAGTTGCTTTGACCGCGCACGTTTACGTCGGCGAACGCGTAACGATCCAATCGCAAACCATTGTGCGTCCGAATGTTTCGCTGTTGGAAGGCACGCATATCGGGCGTCGTTGTTACCTGGATGCGGGCGTGGTGATCGGCTCAGAAGGTTACGGGTACGAAACGGAGAACGGGAAGCATTATCGTTCGCCGCAACTCGGGCGCGTAGTGTTGGAGGACGAAGTCGATCTCGGAGCCAACACGACAATTGATCGCGCGCGTTTCGAAGAAACCCGCATTGGCGAAGGAACGAAAATCGATAATTTGGTTCAAATCGGGCACAATGTTATCATCGGGAAGCGTTGCTTCATCGTGGCGTTTGTCGGGATTGCCGGCAGTACGCACATCGGTGATGACACCATCCTTGCCGGTCAAGCCGGGATTGCGGGGCATTTGCGCATCGGCAATCACGTTGTCGTTGGAGCGCAATCGGGCGTCTCGCAGGATTTGGAAGATCATGCCTTTGTGCGCGGAACGGTTGCGATTCCGTTCATGCTGGCGCACCGTATTGATCGCCTGAAATGCAAGCTTCCGGAACTTTTCAAGCGTGTCGATCGTCTGGAAAAAGTTTTTTCTTATCTGAGTGCGGATGTGACGAAGGGTTAGGCGTTTAGGGTTTCCGGGTTTAGCTGTAGGTGTATTACAGATGGTTTCGTAAAGTGAGGTATGGGAACCGCGTCAAAGATGCGGTTTTTTGCATCCATATTGCCTAAGTTTTCATTTTTTTAAGATTTTTCACAACACCACCGAAGCGTAGAACATCTCAATTTTCGCTTTCGATTGGCAAAATGGATGTGTGGTTCAAGGTAATTTTTAACGGGATACCAAGCTGTACGACGGTTTTTTTATTCAAACCTTATTCACCACTTGAAACCGAAAGTACTGCTTCCGTCTTTGTAATAAATCCACGTCGCCTTCCTGCCGACCCCTCCTCCTGCTAATCCTACCTACCTTGTCCCTATAACCTTGAGCACATCTCTTCATTTTCCCCCAAAAAAAACCAAAAAAACCTAAAAAAACGCTTGACACCCTTTTAAAAAACATCATGCCGATTTTATCGGCCAAGAAAAACGGCGGTGAAAATTTGTGAACTTATGAAAAATCATATTAAAAACTACATAAAAATAATGGGGCTTGCGGCGGTTCCGTTCGGAACCGCGCAGGCGGAGATTGTCACCATTCGGGTGGTGAAGGAGGAACTGATGCAGGAAAAGGGTGCCCGTTTTGTTATTTCGAAGGAGAATGAAAAAGGAGAGTGCCTGGAATCGGTGTCTATCCTATGGAGAGACAAGGATAAGTATCCGGTGCCGATATTACAGCCAAAGGGTTGGTTGCGTATTTACGATGATGCCGATTCGATTTCGGAGTGGAGAAGCGATAAAGGAAAGTATTCACATGTTTCGTATGGAGTACGGGCAAATTTGGTACATAGCACTTTATCCGATACGTTTCTAAACATGGAAAAATGGGCGGAATTTTATGGTAAAAATAAATTTCCTGACGAGTTTATATCAAAAGTGGCGCCACAATTTGTATTTTCAGATTTGAAGGATGATACCGACGGTAAATTTTCAGTCACAATTCCTCATGAGAGGGTATGTGATTTTTTAAAGGGTGATAAATCAAAAAAGGGGAAAATTATCGAGGAATACAAAAAAATAAAAGAAGAAACATATGCAACGATACGCGAACGTTTGAAGAACGCTTTAAGACAAAGAACGATTTGCGGGTGTGGTGTATTTAAAAACAGACCTTTTGTGGTCGAAACGTCATTTTTCGTCGATTACAATTTGCCGAAAGAGTGTACGTGTGTTCATTACAGCGGATTTGACGGTTTCCATTTCTTTTTGGTGAGAGACCTAAAGCGCAAGATCAATCATGCGATGTATAATCTTGTTGTTTATGCGCCTTTCAAACATGACACTTTTTGTCTCTTGTCTGATATTCCGACGGTGAGCAGATGTTATAGGGCTGTGTACACTGATCATGAAATTTCAAAGATCGACAGACAACGCATGGGCAATTTAATTCGTTTTGATTGTCTAAGGGCTAACTTCGGCAAAAGACCCTATGTATGGGAAATTTTTTCACATTGAAAGTATGATAATATCAGATGTAAGCGTTGTAACTCAAGTAGTCGTACGGGTATGATTCACGAAAAGTGGAGTTCGGCAAATGCAAATACTGAGGATAGGGAGTTGACTGAGAAATCTTTTCGCGATCTTTATGTGGAGAGAGTGTTCGGACAAGGTATGAAGCCTAACGGTGAATATGTTGAATATAAGAGAGGCACTCCTATCCTCATAAAACCAAGACCATGTTTCGCTCTTAATTATAATTTTGGGAGATTAAAAGGGCGTACTTTCAGGACGCCGTATGAGTGTTTGTGTGCCGTAAAAGAAGCAAGAAAGTGGAAACCAAGGGAATTGCGGCCTTTGATGATAGAAGAAGCGAAAAAAGCTCCAAAGAAGGCACGAAAAGAAGGAGAGTTAAAACTCGAAGAGAAAAAGGAAGACAAGAACGAAATAATAATAGAGGAAGACGAACCTAGTGCAGATGACGACGGAGATCCGTTCGGCGAGAAATAGGAAGAGGAGGAAGAAGACTAGGAATTAAAGAACCTTACCATCTAAACTCTTGCGCCGCCCTTACGGGCGGCGCATCTGTTTTTTTGCGCTTTCTCAAAAAACAGCCCATAACTTCGTCGTTTCGACCGACCTATATTCTTGACAACGCCCGCATAACATTAGAAAACCGTGTTGTTTTGAATATGATTGCACTGCGGGAAGCCATAAAGAGTAATTTATTTTCGAGAAGCAACGTTCTCGCCAATATCGTTCCGGGGATCATTGTCGGGATTGTCGCGTTGCCGTTGGCGATGGCGTTTGCGATTGCGAGCGGCGTCAGTCCCGAAAAAGGTCTATATACCGCGATTATTGCGGGATTTTTTGTATCCGTTTTCGGCGGAACGCGCGTGCAGATTGCCGGTCCGACGGGTGCGTTTGTGATTTTGCTCAGCCGCATTGTTCGGGAACACGGCTTCGAAGGTCTTCAACTGGCAACGTTTTTGGCGGGAATTTTCCTGGTTTTGATGGGCATGTTGAAGCTGGGGTCGATGATTAAGTATATTCCCGAACCCGTCGTTGTCGGCTTTACGTCGGGCATTGCGTTGACGATTTTCGTCGGTCAATGGAAAGACTTTTTCGGATTTTCGGATCCTTTGGTCGGTGCAAATGTTTGCGAAAAAATTATCCATACCCTGCGTGTGCTTCCGACGCCCGACGGTTCCACGACAATGCTTGCGGTTTTAAGTCTGGGCATCATTCTTTTTGTCAATAAACGGCTGAAGCCGATCCCTGGATTTCTGGTTGCGCTCGTCGTTGCAACAGTTGTGCAAAGTCTGTTTAACTTCCAAACCGTCGCCACCGTCGGAAGCGCATTCGGCGGTATCCCGCAAACGTTGCCGTCGTTTCGGTTCCCGACCTGCTCGTGGAATTTGATAGCTGAATTGATCGGTCCGGCGTTTACGATTGCGTTGCTCGGAGCGATCGAATCGTTGCTGTCCGCCGCCGTTGCCGACAGCATGACGGGAACGCATCACCGTTCCAACCAAGAGCTGATAGGGCAGGGGATTGCCAATATCTTCGTGCCGATGTTCGGCGGATTTGCGGCGACGGGTGCTATTGCGCGTACCGCCACCAACATTAAAAGCGGCGGTAATTGTCCGCTGGCGGGGATTATTCATTGCATCACGCTGGTGCTCTTTATTTTATTGCTGGCACCGTTGGCGTCCGCCATTCCCATTGCCGCGTTGTCGGCGGTTCTGTTCGTCGTCAGTTATAACATGTGCGACGCCAAACGTTTTTGTCGTATTCTCACGACCGCGCCGAATTCCGACCGTTTTGTGCTGTTGATGACCTTTCTGTTGACGATTTTGGTGGATTTGGTGGTGGCGGTGAACATCGGTGTCGTATTTTCAACGCTGTTTTTCATGCGACGGATGGCGAAAACCGTGCAAATCGAACACGATACCGATGAAATGCTTCGGCACGAGCATCTGCGGGTCAGCATCCCGAAAAACGTCGGTATTTATTCCATCGAGGGACCGTTCTTCTTCGGTGCCATTACCGCGTTCCAATCGGCGTTGTCCGCGGTGCATCCCGATGTGAAAGCGATTATCATCCGCCTGCGACATGTGCCGTTCATCGATGTGACCGCCATGGATTCCCTGCGAACGTTCACGGGCGAATCGGAACGCAACGGCGTGCATGTGGTTTTTTGCGAAGCCAATGCCTTGGTACAAGCGCGTTTGTCGCGGGCGCATTTGACGGATTTTTCCCACAACGAACATTTTGAGCGTTCTCTGGAAGATGCCGTTGCGATTGCCGGGCAAAAAGCCGCTCTGGCGGTTTAAGGGAAACAAAATTGCGATTGTGTCGAAAAAAGACTAAAATAAACATATGTCGGTCGGTTTTAATGCTCATGTCGGGAGTGTTGCGGGAAATGCGGATTTGGGTCGTATTTCCGATGCCGTCGGTTCGTTCGGCGGTCATTCGGTACGCATCGGGAGTGAAACAGTGGTGAATGCTTCGGAGCTTTCGGAAGCGTCAGGCATTCCGCAAAAATCCCTTCGTGAACGACGGGTTTCGGTCGTGCGTTCGTAATTTTGATTTTTTAAACGTCTCTGACGCGATTGATAAAATTCGTGTATTTTTGAAAAAGGTGACGGGTTTGCAAGGAAAGTTGCAACTATGCTAAAAGTCCAGACTGCCTGAACGAGTAAACGTCGTCCTTCGCGATGATGATGTGATCCAGAAGACGTATGTTGATAAGGGTGCAGGCGTAATGCAGGTTTTGGGTAATTTGCAGATCCGTTTGCGACGGTTGTGCGTTGCCGGAAGGATGATTGTGCGCCAAAACGAAATTCACGGCACCGCGCATCAGTGCCGACCGTAAAATTTTTTCCGAACAAACCTTCGTACGGGCTCCCGCTCCTTCCTCCAAACGTTCGATGCCGTCTTTCATCAGGCGGCAAGCGGCATCCAGATAAGCGATTTCGAAAACTTCGTAATTCAACGCCCCCAGGCGCGATTGCCAGAATTGCACCAACGACGCGTTGTCGGTAAAAATCGGAAGTTCGACGGTCTTTTGTTGCAAATAATACTCCGAAAACGCCTTGATAAGTAAAAAACAGACAATCGATGCTTCTCCGAGCCCGCCGAAGGCTTTCAGTTGCGCAGGATCGGCGTCCAGTACGTTGCGGATGCTTCCGAACTTTTTCAATAATGCCTTTGCGAGTTCTTTGACATCCCGACGCGGAATGCACAGCGTCAATATCAATTCCAGTACTTCATGTTCCGCAAAACCGCGCAGTCCCGTCTTTAAAAAACGTTCACGCAGGCGTTGCCGATGACCGTTGCGGTTATTCGACATTCCTTTGTTTTCATTCTGAGAAAAACGAGGTGTTTCTCAATTTATTATTTTCAACCGCAACCGCCTTACGACCGACCTGGCCGTTTAAAAAAATATCCGAAGGATTTTATTCTTTCAGGAAACACCCGAGGCGTCTGGTGTGGAAACAAACCGAAATATGTTGCTTTGATATTTGCGAATGAACAACGACACAACCGTTTTCAGTGAGCGTAAAGCGTTTGAAGCATTTTAGCCGGCGGAGGCGGTTTTACATTTCATCCTTCAACGGGCGTGCCATAAAGCGACGCATGATGTCTTTTATCGGGGCTTGTTCGTAGAACACCGCATACAAACCGTCCAAAATCGGTGTGTCGATACCGCGCTCTTTTAAACGTTCGTGAAACCGATAAATACTCGCGTAACCTTCGACGGTTGTTTCCTTTAAAAGCGTTTCGGGCGATTGTCCCTGGGCGAATGCGAACCCGAAATGGTGACTGCGTCCCGCGCGTGCCGTCGTGAACAAATCGCCCAAACCGCTCAGCCCGTAAAACGTTTCCCGACGTCCGCCCAAGCAAACGCCTATGTCGATCATTTCTTTCACCGCACGCGTCAAATACGCTGCGCGCGCGTTGTTCCCCAATTCCAGACCGTCCAAAACGCCGATGCCGATGGCATAAATGTTTTTCAGAGAACCACCGAGTTCCGCCCCCGTCACATCGTTGCCGTAATAAATACGCACAGCTTCGTTCGAAAATGCTTTTTGCAGATTGCGCCGCTCGATGCGGGATGCCAAAAGCATCGCAGCGGGTTTCCCTTCCGCAAATTCCTTGGCAATTGTCGGACCCGTTAAACACATCGCGTTGACGTTCGGCAACAATGTTTGAATAATCTGCGTCGGTGTTTGGAACGTTTCTTCATCCAACCCTTTCATCAGGGAAATGACATCCGTTAATTTTGTTTCGTATGTTTTTAAACGTTCGCAGGCGGTTCGCAAGCCCTGTACGCGACAGGCGAGAAACACAACGGACGTCGGTTGCAGATAACGCTCAAAGTGCGTATCGATGCGGATATTTTGCGGCAATTCAACGCCCAGGCGATTGCCGTGCTCCTTTATTGCCTGCGCTTCCGCTTCATCCCACGGCACCAATATCGTTGATAAACCGTTTTTGGCGAGATGCACCGACATTGCCGTCCCCCAGGCACCCGCGCCCATGACAATGCAGGAACCGACCTTTTCTTTACCGACTTCGTTACTCATTGCTACCAAAAATTTTGGAGCAATTGGCGATTTTTTCAATTTTATTGTGCAATTAAAACGTCGGCGGGAAATTTTTTCGTTTTGCGAGGTCGATACGGAACAGCAACCGCCTCTGTTGGTAAAATAAATAAGAAGGTAATGAATATAATTTTGAGCCTTGTTATGGTTAGAAATGTGCTGCGGATTCAATTCAAATACTTGATTTGTTCAAGAAAGAGACGTGCAAGTTTATTTCAACCGAACCCAAAACCTCGGAGTACGTTCACGCATAATTACGGATTTCTTCGATAAAAATGCCGTTTTTACCCAAAAAACGTCGCAATCTTTGTTCTTAGACCGCTTTCCCAACAACTTCTTCGTCAAAATAATTGAAATCCATACCGGCATTGACCGTTAGGGTTTGACCGTTGATACCGCTCGAAGCGGGGCTCAACAGAAAAACCGCTGCATTGGCGACTTCCTGCGTGGTAATTGCGCGCTTGCGGAGCGTTAATTTCTCCGCAAAAAGGTAGTTCTTTAAAAATCCCGGGATACCAGCCGAGGCACTGGTTTTCAACGGTCCCGAACCGACACAATTGAAACGCACTTCGCTGTCGGCACTGAACGATTTCGCCAAAAACCGCACCATGCTTTCCAAAGCCGCTTTAATCGGCGACATGTAACCGTAGTGCACGGCGGTCACCTGCGACGAAATGCCCATTGTCACCACGGAGGCGTTTTTCGACAATAAAGTCTTAAAGTGTTTCGAAATTTCCATCAATGAAAAGCAGGAAATTTCCGTTGCCTGCAGGAAATCAGCCCTCTTGGTTTCATGAAACGGCTTAAAACCCTCCGAAAAGTTCGCAAACGCAATCGAATGTAAAACGCCGTCGAGGATCGGGAATTGTTTTTCAATGTCCGAACGGAGGCGCGCGATTTCCTCTTCCCGCTCCACGTCGCAGATGAAAAGTTTTTGAGGATCAATCCACTGCGACAGTTGCTGTTTCCGCTGTTCGGAACGCACCGAGTACAATACCGTCGCACCGCATTGTTCCAAGGTTTGCCCGACGTACCAGGCGATGCTTTTTCTATTGGCAACTCCGAACAGCAGGAAGGTTTTCCCCGTAATACCCAAGAAATCCATACGTTACGGTTTGACAGAGGTTTTGGGTACCATCCCAAGCATGAACGTCAGGGCAATGAGCAATTTTTCGCCCTTTTTGACATTCCCTTTAAAGAAATAAAATTCCTTCATTTTTTCCGTCAGTTGAACTTCCAAACACAGGCAATCGCCCGGAAACGCCGGTTGCTTGAATTTTGCCGATTCGATGCGCGCCAAAACGGGAATTTTGCCGCCGTCTTTGTCGGTTTCGTTCAAATAACGACTCATCAAGATACCCGCCGTTTGGAACAACGCCTCGCACATCAATACCCCCGGCATAATCGGCATCTGCGGGTAATGTCCCTTGAAAAATTCCTCTTCCGTACGCAATGTTCGTTCGGCGACAATACTCGTATCCGTTATTTCCAAAACGCGATCAACGAACAAAAACGGCGGTCGATGCGGAATGGCGGATAAAACCTCTTCGGTTGCATTGAAAACCATGCTTTCAGGATGCGCCGTCCGGGACGGATTGTAAATTTTTTTAATGGTTTTGAAACGCCATTGTACTCACCGTACACGGTGTGGTGTTTTTTCAAATTCCGACGGGTTTTGCAGGAGAGGGGTGTGTGAAATTTCAATATCCTCCGTTGTTTGGCTGTTTAATTGTAATTTTTTCGAAATTTCAATGTCATCTGTTTTGAGTTTTTCAGGGATTTATACAAATTTCGGTATGTTTTCCCTTACAGCATAAAAAACAAAGCCCGTCGGCATCGATGTGCTCATTAAAACTGCAAATCTTTCAATGTTCACAAGAAAAATGTTCACGGTCGGTAAGCCGGATTCTGTACCTTTGAAAGGTTGCATTCATTTATCTCGCGACGCATCGCAAAAAATCGCAATGCACCGTGCCCTTGCGGGTGCGACGAACCCGAAGTCTTTGGGCGAGCAACCCGACTTCCTATTTCGTCTTGCACCGGATTGGGTTTATCCTGCCACGAACATCGCTGTTTGTGCGGTGAGCTCTTACCTCGCCGTTTCACCCTTACCCGCTTGCGCGGGCGGTTTGTTTTCTGTGACACTTGCCGTCCGAGCTTTGACGCCCGTCCCTCGCTTGCGCGAGGAATCCTGCTCTGCGGTGTCCGGACTTTCCTCTCCGTTTTGCGGAGCGAATGCATCGACCGTGAACAACCCCACTGAAAATGATGCGGTGTGCTTTGGCAACGATTATATTGCTGCGAAGCACAGTAATAAACAACTTTTCATTCTTCCGCCAAAAAATTTACCGCCTTGTTTTTCAAAAAAAATATACTGACACTAACATTTCTGAGTGATAGTATCAACGTGTGGTGTGCCAATGTACTTGGCGCATGTATTGACGAACAGGAAGTCGTATGGAATACTCGGCATTCGATTTGGCAAGGTACGTTTTGAAAAAATGTATCGATGAGGATCATCCTATCAGCAACTTGCAGTTGCAGAAGATTTTATATTATATCCAGGAGTGCTTTTTAAAAGAAAAGGATCGCAAGGCATTTTCGGAGCCTATTGAAGCTTGGCAGTTCGGTCCGGTTGTCCCCAAAGTCTACGACGAATACCGTATTTACGGCGGTAGAACCATCGTTTGGATATTGGATGCTCCAGATAATGTATCGATAGACAAAGAAGATAAAGTGTTAATCGACGGCATTGTGGAGGAGAAAAGGAATTTGGATCCGTGGGAAATGGTTCAGGAAACTCACAAAGAAGGCGGTGCATGGGCAAAGATTTATGATGACGGCAGAGGAGCCTACAAAGAAATTCCCACTGAAATGATAAGGAAGTGCCCGCAAAAGCGGTAAAAGCTTGCAACCGATGGACTTGACAGAAGAGAATTCCAAAAGGAAGAAACTTTGCGAGATTATTGTTGAGCTTTCAAAACGAAAAAATGATGAAGGATTAAAAGGGGTTGTGTCGAGGTTGGATAAACTTTATCGTGGTGGCTTCAGGCACTTTTATTCCGATATTTCAGCCGCTTTGCAGGAAATTCAAAAAAGCAACAAAGCTGGTCCTGAGACAATCGTAACAAATTTAAGCAGAATTAAAGAAAAGCGTTTGAGTGAAATCAAAGGTTTTTACAAGGTACTCAACAAACTGCTCGACCATATTTGTCTGGAAAATTCGAGAATGCGATCGGCAGAAGAGATTGCGGATCGGTTGCTCGATAATGAAGACAAAACGAAGACTTTAAAAGAACAGCTCGAACAGTCGCAGAAAAATTACGAGAACTTGCAAAGCAAGACCCACGGCATCCAAAAGCAGTTCCAAACCAAAACCGATGGCATTCAAAAGCAGTTTGTTGCTGTCCTTGGTATTTTTGCATCGATTATTATGGTGTTCAGCGGCGGACTTTCTTTTACAAACGCTACACTGAGTGCTATTTGGAACGCGAATATTTTCAAATTAATTGCCGTTTCACTGACTGTCGGTCTTGTGCTTGTTGATGCATGCTACGGACTTTTTTACTGCCTCGATCCTTTCATGAACAGTAATGACAAAAGTGAAAAATCCAAACTGTTTTGGAAAATCAATGTAATACTGATCGTAGCGATTTTTGTTTCTGCTTTTTGCGCCTAAACTGCAATCGCTACGCTTCTGAATTTTATCGCGGAATACCTTAAATTCACACTTCCGCCACCGTTTTAAAGTGCATTTTGCAAAATTTCGACAAACAATCACGCCCTCGTTGTTCGATTAAATTTCGAAGTGTCGTTTTTACATTCCCGCCGGCACCCTTCGGCAAGGTAAAACCCGCTTCGTCACTCAGTTTTTTCAACTGTCGCACATAGGTTGCGCGTGCAATGACGGAAGCTGCCGCCACGACTGGATCGCTCTCCGCGCGAACGCGCTGTTGCAGGGTGAAATTTTCCGAAAAACCGTCCTTTTTGAGATATTTTTGCACCAACTTTGCCTTACAAAACTGATCCAAAAGCCCCTCCGACACTAACCGCCGTTTTAAAGTATTTTGCAACGCCTGCGCGTGAAACCACGCAAGCAGTTCGTTTAAATTGCCGAATTGCCGATAAAGCGCGTTGTATTTCTCCATTTCCGCGAAAGCAATTTCGATGACGACATTCTTCGTTTGTCGCACCAGCTTTTCCGTTTCGAACAAACGCTCGTCGCTGCCAATTGATTTGCTTTCCTTTAAATCATTTTTAAGCCAAAAATCGACCGCTTCCTCATCGGCAATCACACACGCCGTCACCAACGGACCGAATACATCGCCTTTGCCGCTTTCATCCAGCCCCGCGTGTGACCGAAACCATTCCGGATGTTCAATTTTTTCTAAGCCGAATTGTAATTTTTTCGTAATGTTCGGCTCCAGAACATTTAAGATAAATGCTTCCGTTTGTTTTCCCTGAACTACCAGCTTCCCGCTTTTGTAGACGACGATATTGACGTTTTCGCCGCGATAGGCGTAAGAGGCATAAGCTACCTCATAAAACCTCCAGCCGTGGGATTCACACCAATCCGCCAAGGCGTCCGATTGCTCCGTCGTCAGCGGCAAGGTATAAAGCGTCAGCGGTTTGGAAGAAGTCACAAAAACATCGTCGGATCTTCAACCGATACAGTCAATGTGCGAGTGAAGAAAAAAACACCCTATGCCCGCCCTAAATAGGAACCGTCGGCGGTACTGATGCGGATTTTATCGCCAGTTTTAATAAACAGCGGAACTTGTACGCGCATGCCTGTTTCGACCGTAACCGGCTTTTGGGCGTTGCTCGCCGTATCGCCGCGCAGACCTTCGGAGGCTTCCTCGACCTTCATTTCAATCGATGCCGGCAACTGCAACTGTACTGGCTTATCTTCCACAAACAGTAACGAATACGATGTCCCCGGAATTAAATAACCGCGCTGTTCCTCCAGCAATTTCGCCGATACCGCTTCGTCGTCATAGGTATCGGGATCCATGAAATGGAAGCCCGCTTCGTCTTCGTAGGAGTATTCAAGGGTCTTGGATTCAACGAAGCAAAAGAAGATGGTGTCGTTGGAATGATATTTGTTTTGCGTCGAAACGCCCGTCATCAAATTACGCAACGTGACCTGAATAAACCCGGCTTGCCGCCCCTGCATGCGATGCTCCACCTCCGTCACCATATGCGGTACGTTTTGGTAGAGAATAACATTCCCTTTGCGAATGTTCGTTGCCGGACCTTTATCTTGCGTTGCCATATGAAAATCTGTTCGGGCTTGAAAATTTACCTAGGCTTCCGGTTTTGTTTTCGGCAAACCGAGCACACTGCGCCCTTCCTTCCATTGACCGCGCTTCTTCATCAACGCAATGCGATCGTAGCGCTTCAACACCGTTTGGCTTGCGCTCGCACTCGCTGCACTCTTTTTAAAACTGGCATGTTGTGACATAAAAACCCCGCTTTTTTTACGAAAAACTGGAGCCGAGGATGAGATTCGAACTCACGACCCACGCATTACGAATGCGTTGCTCTACCGGCTGAGCTACCTCGGCGTCCATGCCTTTATTTGGCAATTGTTTTACCGCACCGTCAAGGGAAAAGGAAAAATTTGACATGGGCGGTGAACTTATGGAGGCGGGGAGTGACAGGAGGTCGACATGTGCTCATTGACGGCGAGAAAGGCAGGAATTGTAACAGCGGTACTTGGGTTTGCCCTGGGTGCTCCGGGTTTAAGAGCGGAAGGATTTGACATCCTTTGCTATAAGAATTACGCCCCCGGGTTTCCGGAGTTTTGTGAACATATTGCCGGTTTGGACGCCCGGGCGATCCTTGATCACTGGCAAGGTGAATCCTCATATACTTGGAGCTCATTATTTGGTAAACGTCACGGCCGGGCTTGGCAGTATAAAAGCAGGCTTATTGACCTGTCTGAGGATGAGAAAATCGGTGCCAAAATTGCGCAAGCGATTACACCCGGAACCGTAGGCGCGGAAAATATACGGAAATATCTGGAGTTTTTTTGTAGTCCGCGTTTTGCGCGGATATTTTTTCCGAAGGAGATGCTCGAATGGTTACCCGGGAGACCATCTCAAGGCAGGTTGTGTTGCGACGTTACGCAAAAGAAACTCAAAAAGGACAGTCCGGCTTTTGAGGATTTCGGGAAATACGATCTCTATCTTGTGAGGTACGAGGAGCTGTCGACGGGGTGTTTTTTTGAAATGATATATTGCTTTGAAGCGGACGGGACTTTCGCGGGATGGTATCCTACCAGGTTGATGGCGGAATGGATGGCTCGCTTCCCACCAGGGTTCGAGTCCAAGCCAAAAGGCGTGCTCCCGGATGAACAAGACAGGCTGTCGGTTTGCGAGTGCTTCTCCAATTTAGGTTCAAAAGTAACTCATACCCTCGGCGTAAAGGATTTCGAGTAGGGGGCGTTTCTCTGTATAAAAATCTTTGAATGGAAGTGGAGCGAGGGGGCTTTTGCCTTTTGCGCGTTTTTTTGAGACAGTTTTCGTCGAAGAGTTTTTGTAAACTGCTCACCAGGGGAGTGAGTGAACTTCGTTCAGCTTTTTCAACTCCTTCGCCAATAATTCCGCAACCGACAAAACTTCTACAAAATTCTTATCCCGAATAACCTCCCGCGTATCAGTCTCGATAATCTCGTCCAAGCCCGCCGTTTTCAGTCGTTTCAAGAGAGCAGGGGAAGTAATGCCATGTGTGACAATGCCGACAATTTGTCGTGCACCCGCCTGTTTTAAACGGGTTGCGACCGTAATCAATGTACCGCCGGTGTCAATGCGATCATCGAGGATATACACCGACTTACCGCACGCATTGCCGTGAAAATTCGCGAATTTGAGTGTTCCGTCCGTCAAGCGTTTTTTATCGCACCAACCAAAATCGCATCCGAGTGTTTTTGCAAGCGATTGCACACGCAGTAAGGCACCGCGATCGGGCGCAAATAAAAGAATTTCATCCGTTTCCACCGTCCGTTGTTTCAAATACTCCGCAAACAACGCTTCGGTTGATATGTTGTACGTCGGCAACGGAAAATCATCGATCTGCCTCGGTGCATGGATGTCGACGGTCACCAGCCGATCGGCTCCTGCGGTTTTTAAAAGTTTTGCAATCAATTTCGGCGGAATGTCGCATCCGTTTTGCAATTCCCGATCCTGCCGTGCATACGGATAACAGGGAAAAACGACCGTGATTGTTCTTGCGCCCAAAGTTTTTGCCGCATCAACCATCCGCAAAGTTTCAAAAACAACCGCATCGGGTTGTTCGGTGATGGTTTGAAAGATAATCACTTCTTTGCCTGCAACCGTTATCGGCAGTCGGAGCCGTGTTTCGCCGTCATCGAAGATTTTTTTATACACGGAAACGGCTTCGCATCCGAGCAAATGCGCGACTTCGGTTGCCAATGAGGAAGATTGTGATCCGACAATGAAAGCATACGGCGATTTTCCTTCGATCATTTCTTACGGTTTGACTTTATTATTGCCCGCAGTATGACCCGCGTAAGCAAAAAACGTGCTTTTTCGGAAAATGTCGGGTGACAGTTGTATTGTGCAACGGTCGCGGTTTGAATTCGAAGGTTAGGGATTTTTCCTTTGAGGCGAAACTTTCGGCAATTTTTTCAAAAAAAACAAACATTCGAAAAAAAACGTTATTTTTTAACTTGACCTCTCTCTCTCTCTCTCTCTCTCTAATGGAGACGTTATATGTTGTGGTCTGGTAAGAAATGGTCGTTGTTGTTGGGTTCGTTCTGCGCGGTTTCCGCGGCTTTCGGTGTTGCGGAGACGAGTGCGGATGAAGAGGGTGGTGTTTCGTATGAGGCGCAGAAGCCTTCCGTGCGTCCGTACATCATGATTAAAGGCGGATTGCCGAAGAGCGGTGCACATCGTGTGAGCGGTTCTATGCATTTCGGTACGATTAACGGTACTGGGGTAGTGGACTTGGATGGTCTTGGAGTTGATTTGAGGGTGCCTGGAGAAGATCAAAAATCAAAATGCGGGTTCATGGGATCATTTGAGTTGGGTGCTAAGTATAAGTGGTTGCGTTTGGGTTTGGAGTTTGGATATGTGCAGGCGGATACGCAGACGTATAAGTTAGCAAAGATGTTGAAGTTGGAAACGGGAGCACAGATCCTGGCGTATCTTGGACATCCTGGTGCAGTTACCGCCAATCAGGCACTGGATGGTGCAAACAGATTATCGCGGAGTAAATTCGGTGTAGATTGGAATGATATAAACACCAAAATCCGTTTCCATCAGCCGTTTGGTGCCGTCAATTTGACGCTGGATGTGCCGTTGAATAAATACTTCATGGCGTATGTCGGCGGCGGTTTGGGTGCTTGTTATGAGGTTGCGCGTCTGCATCTGAATAATGAGGATAAAATTCCGTTCCGCAAAATGAAGAAGTTGTACCAGTGCTTTGCGGGTATCGGCGTGAACATTTCCGAAGGTTGGAGCCTGCGCGGCGGTTATCGTCTGATGCGTATTGATAACAAGCGTTACAGCATGAAGAAAGACAATCAGGAAATCGGTATCGAAGGCGGCGGTACGGCGAAAGGCTTCGAAGTCGCTTTGATGTATCATTTCTAAACAGTTTTCATATTCATAAACAGGAATGCCCGTCGTTTGACGGGTATTTTTGTTTTCGACGACCGGAAAACTTGTGATGCATGTTATTTTACCGAAACGAATGCGAACGGTTTCGAGAAAGAACGGTTACATTACACTCCCGTCCCTTTTTGTTCGTTTCGGATCTGTTGTTTCGACAAACGGGCGGTAATGTAAAACAACAGGCGGTCGGTTGCGATTTTGGAAATACCTGTACTTCTTAAAAGTGTACGTAAAAGGACAAATAACTCTGAAATTGCTCTCACGCTCGGAGGCGGTTGCTGGTTTTTGGTATCTGTCGCAACAGAATATCTTCGACAGAGCGAATGGTCGATTTTGTACGCTTCCTATTTTCCCCTTTTCTTTTCAAAATAACGCTCCAAAAACGCCCTTGCGACGGGTGCGCATACCTGACCGCCCCAAAAATCATCATCCGTGCCTTCCTGTTCGATTTGGATGCAGAAGGCGATCTTCGGATTGTCCATCGGAGCATAGCCGATCATCCAACCGATATGCGTGTAACGATCGGTGTGGGCGACTTTGACCTGCGCCGTTCCCGTTTTTAATGCCGTCGGCACGAAGGAAATATAACGTTCGCCGACTTTGCGCATGCCGTTTCTTAAAATACCGCGGTGCATCGTCGACAGTGCCGTTTGAGGCAGGGGGGCAGACGGAGCGATACCGTCGGTTTCGATTTCGGCAAAATGCGGCGTAAAAAAAGTTTGATTTTTCGCCAGTGCCGCTGCGAAACACGCCATTTTAAACGGCGTAACCAGCGTGTAACCTTGCCCGATCACCATGTTTGCCGTGTCGCCTTGTGCCCAGCCGTCGTGCAGTTTTTTGCGCTTCCATTGCGGCGACGGAATACAAAGGCGGTGTGTTTCGTGCGGCAAATCAATTCCCGTCGGTCGGTCGAGACGGTAACGGCAGGCTTCGTCGTACAATTTTTCAACGCCCAAACGCATTCCGTAGTGGATAAAAAACGGATTACAGCTGAATTGAATTGCCTGCATCGTATTGAGTAATCCGTGCCCGCCGCGCTTGTGGCATCGGATATTGCGGTGCGCAATGCGATACGTCCCCGTACAATCATACGTCGTGTGTGCGTCGACGATGCCGTTGCGAAGGAAGGCGGACATCGAAAGTACCTTGAAAGTTGAGCCGGGTGGATAAAGTCCTTGAACGGCGCGATTGAACCAGGCTTCGCGCGCATTGATGTCTTCGAAAACTTCCGGCGACACAAACGGCGTCAGTTCGTTTAAATCAAATCCCGGCGTACTGACCATCGCCAAAACGCCGCCGCTTGCGAGGTCGATCACCGAAACGGAACCTTTTTTATATTCCTCCAGCGCATGTTCACAAACCCGTTGCAAATCGATATCCAGCGATAACGTCAAGGATGATCCGTTGACGCTTGGGACGGAAAGCAATTTTTGCTGTTTTTGTCCCGACGGTGTGACGCGCCAGATTTCGCCGCCGTTGCAACCGCTCAAATACTCGTCGTACTGCTCTTCGATGCCCGTTTGTCCTTTTTCGCGCGGCAAAAAGAACGTTCGCAGGCCGTTTCCCGGCAGATGCTCGGCATCCAACTCCGATGTTCGGGTCACGTACCCCAGCACGTGGCAGGCGGAAGAGCCGTACGGATAATGACGAATGTATTCGACGCCGACTTGGAAAGGGCTTTCCGTCGGAAGGATTGTCAACAGTCGGGCATAGACTGCTTGCGGCAGATCGGAGGCAATTTTCAACGGCAACAGGATGTTTTGGTGATAATGCTGCAACAGCTTTTTGGGCGAAATTTTAAACGGAATATCGCCGATTTGGCGCGCGTATGGCAAAAGTGCATCGTTCACCAACGCCCACAGTTGTTCGCGTTGCAGGGAGGGAGCGCGGTTCTTTTTGCAAAACAACTCGAAGGGTTTGCGAAACGCGTTGAGGTCGACGTACAGACAGTAACTGTCGCGGTGTGTTGCCAAAATCCGTCCGTTGCGGTCGTAAATTTTTCCGCGCATGCCCGGTTGTAAAATCCGACGCAGGCATTGGCGGTTGTCGAGTTTGTTGTACAAATAAAACTGTCCGTATTGTCGATAGACGATGCCGACAAACAGAATGAAAAACAAAACACCGCTGACGCATTGAAGAAATCGAATGCGTCCGAAGTTTGTTTTCCGTACGTCAAGCGGATCCACGGTGGTCGGTTTCTCTATTATAAAGATAAGCGGTGATTTTGGAAAAGTTGATTGTTATTAACGGAGCGATTGTGGTAGTGATTTTTCACGCTTAGCTGATTTTAAAGAATAACTTTGTCATTCAAAAATTTTCTGCTTTCCATTGTAGTATCGAATATGAGCATCGGTAAAACACTGTATCATGTCGCGTCGTTGGGTTGCATCAGTTTCGCAACCGCTTCGTCCGTCTTCGGCGAGCCTTACTCATTGCTGGAATTACCGCCGCAGAGGAGTACCAAAGAGGCGTTTCTGCAGTACTCGCGACCGTTGGAGGAAGTCGACAAAGAGCGATTGCAAAAGCTCAGGGATTTGGGGTATAACGAAACATTTCGAGTGGTTTCGTTTGAAACCATTTGTGAAGGGATCAAAAAGAGCGAAGCTTTTGGCAAAACCGCGAGTACGTTTGATTTTGACGGGTGCATCAAGGATTACAAAAAAGTGCTGGAGCGTTGCATAGAAGCAATTCCCTGTTCGTTCTGCTTCCGCGATACCGAGGATAGGATTTACGATTTTTCCCCTTTGCCGTTGAGTGCGATTGAGAACAAGAAAAGAAGTTTTTTGGCATGTCTGCTGTTAAAGCCGTGGTGGGAGAAATCAAAACAGGTATTGGCGCTTTATGATTTTTTGCTTAAAGACAAGACTGAGCTGAAATTCATGGGTGGAAGCAGCGGTTTTTGTTACATTAAAGCGGTCGGGAACGATCGGCGTTATGTTATTCATTTTACGGAAGATGAGATTTTCCATCATTCCCTTTTGGCGCACGAAATAAGACACGCGCTATACTATGAATTGGGCTTGTCGGGCGATCCCGCTTTGTGCTCCTATACAACAAAATTCATTCGGGATGTGTATCAACTGCCGAAAGATTTTTCTTCGGATCCCGTGACGGAGCGCAGTGTGGAAGCGATTTATAATCAGTGCCCTGCGGTTGCCATGGATTGGGATACGATCGAAGAAGCATGGAACATGCTTGGTTTTATCGAAATCGACGGCGTTGTGTATATCAATGAACTGTCTGATTTCGTGTTTCCGGATTTAGGAAAAGGCGGTCGGAGTGGCATTCCGTATCATAAACCGCTTTTTATGCGATCTTACATCTACGATAGTAAAGAGCGTTTGAAGGATTTTGCCGGCAGGCAAAATAAGCTGATACAAGAGGATCGCAGCGTCGGGGAAAAAATGATTGAGTTTTCCGACAGCGATGATGAGGAGAAAGGGAAGGGCGAACAAAGTGAAAAAAAAGAGGATATGCCGTATTATTTGAAAGCGATTTCGGCGGCGTTCAATATTTCATATATAAGCGGAAGTGCCCAGGTTGACTGTCGCCGATCATATATGGAATCGGTGAAGGCAGATGAGGAATGGTATCGGAAGCTTAAAAAGATGCACGATGCTTCCGACGGGAAGTTTTCCAAGAAGTAATTACTTCGGAGAGTTCTTGTTTTTGCAATACGCCCGAATTTAAACGTCGGGCGTTTGCGGTCTTTTCTTTACGAACCGTACGTGTTGCAATCTTGTGCGGTTTTTTGTGCCCTACGCATTGATTGACTTTCAACTCGGTCAATCTTATACTAAATTTACAGGGTTTCTGCTTATGGAGGACAAGATGGTGTATGAGTTCGGGGCACACACGGACGGTGATGCCGCGATGCGAAAATTGCTCGGAGGCAAAGGTGCGAATTTGGCGGAAATGTCGCGCATCGGTTTGCCGGTGCCGCCCGGGTTTACGATTACCACCGAAATGTGTCTGGATTATTACAAGTCCGACAAGAAGATTAAGCCAGAATTAAAGGCGGCGATAAAAGATGCCATTAAAAACGTCGAAGCCCAGTTGCACAAAACCTTCGGCGATCCGTCCAATCCGCTGTTGTTTTCGGTGCGTTCCGGCGCGCGCGAATCGATGCCCGGCATGATGGATACGGTTCTAAACCTGGGTTTAAACGACCAAACAACGGAGGGTTTTGCTAAGAAGATGAACAATCCGCGCTTTGCATACGATTGTTACCGTCGGTTTATTCAAATGTACGGCGATGTCGTCATGAATATCGGTGCCGGAAGCGATCTCGATCCGTTCGACGAAATTCTATCGGATGCCAAAAAGAACAAAGGAGTCAAGTTCGATACCGAATTGGATGCCGACGACTTGAAAAACATCATCGTCCGCTTCAAAGAACTGGTACGCAAAGAAAAAAGGTACGAGTTCCCGCAGGACGTTTTCGAACAACTGGAAGGCGCGGTGGGGGCGGTTTTCGGTTCCTGGTTCAACGAACGCGCCGTTTTGTACCGTCATAAGTACAATATCCCGTCGGATTGGGGAACGGCGGTGAATGTTCAGTCGATGGTGTTCGGCAATGCCGGCGACACGAGTGCGACGGGCGTGGCGTTCACGCGCAATCCCGCCAACGGTACGAATGAATTTTACGGCGAATATCTCATCAATGCGCAGGGTGAAGATGTAGTGGCGGGTATTCGGACGCCGCACCCGATGGCGGATTTGGAGCGGGAAATGCCGAATGCCTATCGGGAACTGCTGGAAGTGCGTTCCGTTTTGGAGAAACGTTTTACCGACATGCAGGATTTCGAATTTACCGTCGAGGACGGGCATTTATTTATTCTGCAGACCCGCAACGGCAAACGGACGGGTCTTGCGGCGGTGCGTATTGCCCTGGATATGGTGCAGGAAGGGCTCATTGACCAAAAAACGGCTCTGTTGCGCATTCCCGCAGAATCGATTGCAACGCTGTTGGTGCCGATTTTTAATGCGGATGAAAAGAAAAAAGCTTCTCCCGTGACCGTCGGATTACCCGCTGGTCCCGGTGCCGCCTGCGGAAAGGTTGTTTTTACGGCGGATCGCGCGGAAGAGCTTGCCAAAAAAGGTGATAAGGTTGTTTTGTGCCGCGCCGAAACCTCCCCCGAGGATTTACGCGGCATGCTGGTCGCCGAAGGTATTCTGACGAGCCGCGGCGGTGTCAGTTCCCATGCGGCTTTGGTGGCACGTCAGATGGGAAAAGTTTGTGTTTGCGGCGCGGGCAATGTACGGATTGATTACGACGCAAAAAGCTTAACCTGCGGCAAAACTGTTTTGCGCGAAGGGGATTTTATTTCCATCGACGGTTCCACGGGCGAAGTGTTCGGCGGCGCGATAAAGACGGCTCCGTCGGAGGTGATGCAGGTGCTGAACGGTACTTTGGATGCGGATAAGAGCGCAACTTATCGCATGTTTCACAAAATCATGCATTGGAGCGACGGTTATCGTCGATTAGGCATTCGCACCAATGCCGACACGCCCGATCAAGCCGCGTTGGCGTTTGCGTTCGGCGCGGAAGGCGTCGGTTTGTGTCGCACGGAGCATATGTTTTTCAAAGGGCATCGCATTGATGCGATGAGGGAAATGATTTTAGCCGATAATGAAGCGGCGCGTCGTAAAGCTTTGGATAAACTGCTTCCATTGCAACGGGAGGATTTTGTCGGCATCTTCAAAGCCATGAAGGGGCATCCGGTGATTATCCGCCTTCTGGATCCGCCGTTGCACGAATTTTTGCCGCACGATGAGGAGACGATTGCGGAATTATCCAAAGCGATCGGTTTGTCGATGGATGAAATCAAACGTCGTTCCGATGCGTTGAAAGAACAAAATCCGATGTTGGGGCATCGCGGTTGCCGTCTGGGCATTTCGTACCCCGAAATTACCGAGATGCAGGCTCGGGCGATTTTCGAAGCCGTCGCGGAGGTTTTGTCGTCGGGCATAAAGGTGTCTTTGGAGATTATGTTGCCGCTGGTCGGGTTCGTGAAGGAATTTGAACACCAGGCGAAGGTCATTCGCAACATTCATAAAAATGTCTGCGCCGAACGAAACATTGAAATTCCGTACAAACTCGGAACGATGATCGAAAATCCGCGTGCAACGGTACGCGCGGCGAACATTGCCGAAGTCGCCGACTTTTTCAGCTTCGGCACAAACGACCTGACACAACTCACGTTGGGTATCAGTCGCGACGATATGGGGAAGTTTTTCAAAGCCTATACGGATTGCGAAATTTTCACGCAAAATCCGTTTGCATCCATCGATGTTGACGGGGTAGGGGAACTGGTCAAATTTGCCGTGAAGCGCGCGCGTGCCGTCAAACCGAAGATGGAATTGGGTGTTTGCGGCGAACACGGCGGCGATCCGCGTTCGGTCGAATTTTTCCACAACGTCGGCTTGGATTATGTGAGTTGTGCCCCGAAACGCATCCCGATTGTACGTCTGGCATGCGCTCAGGCGGCCTTGAAACAGGCGCGTTCGTAAAGAATTTGTTATCTCATGTCGTGCAAAAAGCGGGTTTATTGCCCGCTTTTTGTGTTTAAATAATTTCCGCTGATACTACATCCGACTGTGATAAAGCAAAAAATTTCTTACTTTTCGCAGACTTCCAACAATACTTTTCAGCTGTTTCCGGCGTTCGGAATTTTGGCAAATATATTACGGTTTTTTTAAAAAATCTCCGTATGAATCGAGTTTTTCTTTTAAAGCATTTCGATTTTGATAATTCAAGGGACATTCAATACCTTTGGGATGGTTTCCGTTACCTTTGAGATGGTTTCTGTTATGCAAGTGCCATAATAGTTCTAACATTTTAGTCGGTACGGATTTTTGATATGCTGTTCCCAGGATATCCGAAAACGCTTTTTTTGTTTTTTCATCTTCTAATTCCGAGGAGATTTTTTCCACCGATTCATTATTAATCTTATATTCATGTCCGTAAAATATAACATCGTATTCGTGAAAATCCGATAAGGTATTAATGTAAAGCGTATTGCCTTTGAAATACACCCCGAGCATGTTGGAAATTTCACAACTTTTTCTCCATCGTGCCGTAAGTTGAAAATATTCAAAGCACGTTTTTTTTGAAAGTTGTTTCAAATTCGGCGTATATTCTGTCTCTGTTTCAATATTCTTGTGATCATAAAATCTGTTTAAGACATTCTGTATGCACTGCGGCATATTGAAAATATCATTTTCCGTGTAGTCGTTTTCCAACAGCAACAGATTTTTTGCAAATTGCGTTCCGTAATCTTCAAAAGTTTGACGGAAGCCTAAATGTTCCTGCAGGAAATGTCCGATTTCGTGCGAAAGTGCTCTCATTCCGTCAACGTCGTCGATGAATGAAAATAAATTATCTTTCGAATTGTATCGCCCGAGATGTTTGTTTTTATCGGAATGATATCTCCATTTTGCACGAGCATTTTCGGGCATATTTTCCTCCAAAAGAAGGAATAAAATAACTTTCTCTTTTCCGTTTTTGCGAGACAACATATTTTTCAGACCGAGTTCCGTTTTTTTGCGCAATTCGGGGACCGCACCTTCGTTTGCAGGTGTAAGGAAAGGATATGGAATATATTCTACAAGTTGAGAGGTTGTATTCTCGAAACTTGTATTCGTAATGATTAATGTGTCAAAAAAATTTCTGTCCCAAAACGTACACCGAGTTACGTATGTTTCGATTTCTTTTTGCAGCGCCTGTTCATCGTTCAACCATGTGTTTGCCAATTTCCTTTGGTCATTGTTGAAAAAATCACTTCCCAGGATTGAGTTGAATGTAATTTCCCGAACCGACGTAATTCCAAGTTTTTGTATTTCTTTGATATCGACGTTTCTTTCTCGTAATTCATCTTCGGATAATTCTTTGGTAGAAAAGACATCAAGCGGATTTCCCTTTCCCTTGCTGCGCCACTCGTTCCATTTCTCTTCTTGATACGCAGAGAAAGAAGTTTCGCGAGCTGAAGGTATAAAGCCAAATGTTTCGATAGTCATTACTTTCCCTTCTTTGTTCGCACATGTGATCTGACTCTTCTCGTATTTTTCAAGAAGTGTCTTTGCTTTGCCTATCTTTTCATCTGAGCAAGGAACATCCTTTATTTTTTCCAGAAACTTCTTCAAGTTTGCGATGCTTTTTTCACGCCACTGTGCGAGATGTTCGTTCAGTTCGGTCAACGTAACCGCCTGCCCATGCGGCATGCGCAACAAGGCAGCCGACAGCCCGATATACCCGATGGTTTTTGTGATTTTTTTCATAAGTCTTTTGAATACAAGAGTTTCGACTAAATATAATCGTCTTTACGGTTCGGCTTCAATATATTCCGAAATCAAAGGACTCACCTTCTCGTTCCATTTCTCTTTGCCATCGGCAAGATCAAAATCGCACACGACGTTTTTTGCATCTTCGTTCGGGTTTTTGCATTGGTGCAGTCGACACAGCAAGCTTAACATCTTCGTCGGTACGGGATATCGATAAGCTTCTTCGATAATTTTCCCGAACAATGCTTTGTCTGCCTCTTCCTTAAAGTTATCTTTTTCATATCCTATTTCCTTTTTGCTTAGTCGGCGGTTATGCGTATAACGGATGCGTTTAAGTTCGCGGATATCCGACAGGGCATTGATGTAAAGCGTGTTTCCTTTGAAATAAACCCCGAGGATATTGGAAACTTCCATAATCGAGTGCCAACGCTTGACGAGTTGCCAATATTCGAAAAACTTCTTTGCCGAAAGCTGTTCTGGGCATTTAATACAAAGATCCTTCAATCCCCAAAAAGCCGGTTCGTTGCCGAATTCAATATCATCCTTTATCATGCTCGGAATCGTTATCGATTCATCCGTTTGCTTGTTTTCCAATTGCAGGAGTTGCTTTGCAAACGACGTTTGGTAATCATCGAAGGCTTGGTATAAACCCAAATGCATCTGCAAATAATGCCCGATTTCGTGAGACAAGCATTTCGTTTCTCCTTTGAAACTGAAACAAAATGCATTGCCGCGCAGATCGTAAGCACCATTGGCATGCTCGCCGCCATCATGCATCCACTTCAGACGATACTCGGACGGGGTAATTTCATCCAAAAGGAGCAAAAGAATGACCTTTTCTTTGCCGTTTTTGTAAGGCAACAGATTTTTCAAAAATGTTTCTATTTGCTTTTGCACTTCGGAGGTTTCATCAGGGAGCTTCGAGGTAAGATAGGATAATGTAAGCGGGAATTCGGTAATTTTATCCTTAAAACGGATGGTCTTCTTTTCCCAATCCAATACTTTTTCGGCTGCAATCGATCGGCTTTTGAATGTACAGCTGATGTTTTTCTGTATCCACGGATAAGTCCCCGCATAATTCTCGATCGCTTTTTCAAGTCCAGCGGGATTGCGAAACCATTCTTGAGCCTTATCTCTCTGTGTTTTGGTAAAAATTTTACTTTTGAGGATTGAATCGAACGTGATTTCCCGAATCGTTTCGATGCCGAGTGTTTTCAGTGTTTCGACATCAATGTTGCGTTGTTTCAAGTCATCCGAGGTCAATACTTGCGAAAAAGCTTCGAGACGTTCGTCCGTTGCCTTCGGATCGCGTTGCTTGATGATGTAAGGATGGAAGGGCGAACTCAGTTCATCCAATCGAATATCGATAAGAGAGGGAAATCTGTCGATTGCTTCGATGGAAACCGGTTCGCCGTCGGCATTGTACTCTATCTTTGTAACGGTCGACAAAAACCTTCCCACGCCGCCAAAGGTAACTGCATCAAGCGCGTTAAGGGCGTCACTTTTGACTCGATCCGCTTCATCCGAATTTAAACCAAGATAACTGTTCGATTGATCCGGAATTTCCTTGTGTTCCCTCAGGAAAGTTTCTTTCAGTTCTCTCTTCTGCTTTTTATCCTGTTCACTGTCTTTCGGCAGATCTTTGTACCAATCGTCGCCGAAATCTTCAAAATGCATGCATTCTGTCGCATGAAAAACACCTCTCGTTTTTTCTATTTTCTCGCACAACGGCTCCAGGTTTTTAAGCCCCTCCGTACGCAGTCCTTCCAGAAACGCGTTCAGTTCTTTCAAGGTCATGGCACGACCCGCGTAACCCGTGATCGGCAACGTGCATACCGCTACAATTGTAAGTGTTTTGGATGTTGTTTCCACATGCATTTTTCTTCTCGGAAAAGGCTTTTATGTCAACGATAAAATTTCCGTGTTGCCGTATGTTGCAAGTTTTTGATCATTCGGCATTTTTATGCGGAAAACGGAGCATTCTTTATATAAAATAAACTTGTTTTTAATGTTTTGAAAATTTTACCGTTTTTTAAAAAATCGGAAAAACTTGCATCTCGAAAAAAACCACATTACCATGAGTGAGATGAATAAGATGTTTCGGAGAGGGATTGTGTTGGTTGCGCTGTGTCTCGGAACGGGTGCAGTGAGTTCGAGGGCGGATTTTGAGGCAGATCTGCTAAGCATATTGTCACCCGAGCGATTTCCTCAAAAAAATCATGAAGATCCGTTGTTGTGGGGAGAATATTATGAACTTTATAAAGACTGTAAAATGCTTTATTCGGATTTTCGAACGCATGCGTACGGAATAGTCAAGAAGTATGACGATCTTCGAAAATCGGAAACGATTCGTTTGAACGGGAGAATTAAAACATCAAACGGTGCTGTCAAAAGCGCACTTTGTTTTTTGCGTCTCAACCGCGATTTATGTTTGTGTGTTTCGGATTACATCGGCAGAGCGTGGAATTTAACTGCGGATTTCGGTACAATCGACGGAGTTGTGACGACGGAATGTTACGGTGCTTTTGTGCGCCGTATGTTCGTGTTTGTGCATTGTGCCGTTTCGGAATTTGCGAAAACGTTCGGAACGGACGGATTGTCGGAAACAATCGAACAAAAGCCCTGTGATAAAGTTTTGGCGGAGCTGATGAAATCTTTTGCAAAAAGGGATGTTTACAATGAGCTGACGAAGAAGAGTAACGACAGTCCGTTGGTTCAGAATGTGAACATGTTTCAAAAATCTTTCGAAACCTGTTTCCGCCGATCGGATGCGATGACGGCGAATGCCAAGGTTGAGATTGATAACGCTCGTTCACCGGATGAGAAATTGCGAATTTATGCGAAGACGACGGGAGATCTGTACGGAAAAGCGGTTTACGGTTTAAAAGAGTTGAACGGGAAGATTTTGGGGCGATTGGAACGAATGTGTTCAATTCTCGGAAAAGTTTCGGAAAAAAATTCTAATACTTCTTTGAATGAGCCGAAAAAGGAAAATTTTGATGCCCGTTTGAGGGCTTCCGAAAAATTCAGAGCGCAGGAGAAAGCGGCAAGAAAGCAGGCGCAGGAGGATTTTAAGGGGAAAAAAGAGCAAAAGGCGAAATGCCAATACGGAATTGTCGAAAAAACAAGAGAACTGAGGAAGCTTAAAAAGGAACAAAAGCGGTTACTTAAAGATATGCAAAAAAGCGACGAACCGCAGGATGCGGAAGAGTTGCAGGACGAGATTGATGATTTGTCGGACAAAATCGGCGGGTTAAAAAAAGAGATAAACAAATTTTCGCATCTTTCGGTGAAGGAAAAACGCAGGATGGAACGCAAGACAGCGGTGAATTGTATTTCCGAGAACGATCGCAGGGAGGCACTGCTTGCCAATTACGCATCGCTCACGGGTAAATGCGACGGCTATCGGAAGATGTTTTTTTACTACGACACACTCATGCGAAATGTTTGTCGGAGTAAAATCGAACAGTTGGATAAATGTAATCAATGGTATGATGTTTTGGAAATAAAGAAGCCGACGTTGACGGAGGATTTTGAGGAAGAATATGCTCTGTTGACAGAGAAATAAAACATGCTTCCTTTTATCGGGCGAGCGATGTTTGCCGAAGAGGGGTTGAATAAAAAAAGGGGGGGGGATTCCCGTGGAACGAATGTGTTCTCATTCCCGTGTATTTCGTTAATTGCGGAAGGATTATATCTCGAAAAGTTTGTATGGTTGTTCGGATTGGAAAAGTGATGGTGCCGAAAAAATTTCATTGATCCATTTCTTGTCGCAAACAAACGCAACGCTGTAACGTGCCCGCGTTACGGCAACATAGAATGCACATGCGGAACGATCGCATTTGTTTTCGGCTTTCTCTTTGTAAGAGGACGACGGATTTTTCAGCCATTTCTTTATTCCTTCTGTCGGATAAATAAGAACCCGATCAAATGTTAATCCCTTTGATAAACCGAAATTGAAAATATCACTTTCGTTATGACACAGATCGATTTTTATTTTTTTATTATGGCGCAATATATTCGGAGTGTATTTTTTGCAATACTTTGAAACATATTCCTCGTTTACGATCCATATGCCGTGATGTTCATCATATTTCTTTGAATCGAAATCCGAACTTTGTTCTGCCTTGGATTTACATGCTTTAAATTTTCCATCGTGTATTCTATTGGCAAAATCACAAATTTCTTGGCAATTTCGCCATGATCCGTTCAGCGTCGTTTTATCGATTTCGATCTTACCTTTAAAAAATTCCATCGCACTTTGACGACCATCCTTCTCTGTTTTGTTTTTTCCTCCGTAATTTGTAAGATAGGTGCGTTGTTTCGGGTCGCCGACGAGTGTTATTTCGACGCCTTCTTCGATTAAAAGTTCGACAAAATCCAAATCGTATCCTGCCAAATCCTGCATTTCGTCGATATAAATCTTCGGAAAAATGTTTTTAATGCGTCCCGGCGTAAGATTTCCGTCTTCTTTTTTCTCTTTTTCGATTGTTTTACACACGAATTTTGAAAGTTTATCCGTGTAAATGCGAAAATCTTTCGTGAAATAATAAAACAAATCTCCTTCTTTTATTCCTTTCGCCGATTGTTGATTGACAAGCGATATCCCTTTAACTCGTTCGTCACTCAATATGGGAAACAAGGTATCCTGATACGGACGAACGCCGTGTTGCAACAGGAACGAAAACCAGGTTTGCACGATGATATTCTGCGGTATGCAACCGTGTTTTTTTATTATTTTCTTTCTGATTTCCTCTTCGTTCTTATCAGTGAAGGTCGTTATCAAAATACGTTTATATGGATCAAGTGTTTTGTGTTTTTTCAATGCCTCTTCGACGATGTATGTTGTTTTTCCCGAACCCGCTGCCGCAACAATGATCCTGCCGTTTGAGTATTTTCTATTTTGGGAATGTGACGGCATCCTGTATATACTTCGGATAGTTAATTTTCTCGGAACTTTCAAATATCTTTAAAGCGCATTCGGCTTTGTTCTGTTGCATATATTTTCCCAGTTCGCATTCGTCTTTACGGTTTCTACCGAATATCGCGTTCAGTGTTTTAAGATCGTTTGCTTTTAACAAATTCGATTCCAATGTGTTCGGGTTATAGTTTTCAGGATCGTTTTCACCTCGGGGATTTACGTCTTGATCGTAGCAAATCTTGATGTTGTCCTTCTTGTTTTTATACAAATAATTTTCGTACTTTTTTTCTAATTTTTGTACGTCACCGTCATTATCGGTAACGACACGCACATCTTTTAATTTCAACTTATCCGCAATTTCCAGAAATCGCAAAAAACTTAATCCTTCGCACGAAATGACATCAATGCCGTCCTCAATCGGCAAGTGTCCGTGCCGATCGCGGTAAGCACGCTGAATAATCAATTCGTCGGAACGACCTTCACACAGGATGGCAACTTTACATAGAATCAGGCGAAGCGTGTCGTAACCGGGCAGTTTTTTAAAAAAATTGCTTGTATCCGGATGCAAATCGTTCATCTTCATGGTTTCGTTTTCGCTCATAAGGATTAGACGATCTAAACCAAGTTTATTGGTGACAAAGCTACTGTGGGTGGTCACCAGGATCTGTTTTTTCTCACACTTCGTTTCGATGTACCGAAGCAACTGATTTAAATTCGAAAACGACAGGTGACTTTCGGGTTCTTCCAGAAGGATGATGTCGGAAGTATCGGACTTTTTGTCCGATAACGCCAAATGCGTTTTAACAAAGCATTGGGTTCCTTTCCCTTTGTACGACAATGGGATCCCATCGCATTCAAGAACAAAATCTTTCTCCCACGCATTTACGGTTCCGATATTTACACCGAGAGAGATGTGCCCGATTGTTTCGGCAAGTTCCTCGTTAAGCTTGCAATTGATCTTCGTTATTGTTTCATCTTTCCCAAGCTTTCCCTTTAGGCTTCGCATGGCTTGCGCAACGGCAATTTTTTCCGAAACTTCAAGGCGGTTTTTTATGATTTTGGAGATATAAACATCCGAAACGTTATATCCCGCTTTGTACTCGGAGGCATCGATCAATAAAGATTTAATCGGTATGGAGCGTGTCGTGATGATCTCCCTTGCGAAAGTTTCCAACCGAACTTCGTAGTATTCGATCGGCAATCCCGATATTTCTTTTGACTCAACAATCGCTTCCAATTCCTCTTTGTAATCTTCGTTGAAAAGAACCGAAAATCTAATTCCGCATGCATTGCCGTCTCCTTCGGAATTATGATTTCCTTTAAACATTTCATCGGAACAGTCACCGAAAAACACTTCAACCATAATCTTCGGCAGTATTCCTTTACCTGCAGATTTCAACCAATCATCAATTGCGTTTTTATTGAACAGGGTTTGAGACAATTCGAAAGCGAGAGCCCTTCCGTGATAATATCCCGTCAATGCCAAATGAACGGCTTCCAAAACGGTCGATTTTCCTGTTTCGTTGTCGCCGACCAAAATGTTTAATCCGTCTTTAAATTCAAAAGTTCGTTTTTTTTGAAATTTTTTGAAATTTTCTATGGTTATTTTCCGAATAAACATTTTCCTTACTCCGCCAACTTCTTATAAAATGCTACCCGTTGATTGATCGCCTCCTGCGCCCGTTGCAGTAACTGTTCCGCGCGTTGCGGTTGGGTTTTGGTCAGAATTTGAAAACGGTTTTCGCGTTTCAGGTACTCTGATAACGGAATGCGATTATCGACGGCGTCGAGTTGTAACGGATTACGTTCCATCAGACGCGGATCGTAGCGGTACAGCGGCCAGTAACCGCTTGCGACCGCCAGGCGTTGTTGTTCGACGCCAAAACGTAAATCATAACCGTGTTCGATACAGTTGGAGTAAGCGATAATGAGTGCCGGACCTTCGTAACTTTCGGCTTCGAGAAAGGCTTTAACGGCTTGGTTCGGGTTCGTTTGGACGGCGATTTGAGCCACATAGACACTCTTATAGCTCATTGCCAATAAACCGAGATCTTTTTTGGAACGTTCCTTGCCCGAGGCGGCGAATTTTGCAACGGCACCCAAGGGCGTGGATTTCGACTGTTGACCGCCTGTGTTGGAATAAACTTCCGTATCCAATACCAAAATTTTTACATTCCTACCGCTTGCCAGTACGTGATCCAAACCGCCGTAGCCGATGTCGTACGCCCAGCCGTCGCCGCCGATTGTCCAAACGGAGCGATCAACCAAAAAGTCCGCAATCGGCAACAATAAACGCGCCTTTTCGGAGGAAAGTTGCTTTAATTGTGCTTTCAGTGCGTCAATCAACTCCCGATGTTGCTGTCGTTGCGCATCGTCGGTCGGTTTTTGCAATAATTTTGAAAAATCCGTCGATAATTGCGGTTGCAGTTCCCGCAACAGTTCGCGCGCAAGATAAGTTTTTTTGTCCGCCGAAACACGCATGCCGAGCCCGAATTCGGCATTGTCTTCAAACAGAGACGATGCCCATGCCGGACCGCGCCCCTCGGCATTTTTTGTGTACGGCGTTGTCGGCAAGTGCCCGCCGTAGATGGAGGAGCATCCCGTTGCGTTGGCGATTAAAAGTCGGTCGCCGAACAGTTGCGTGAGCAATTTAATATACGCTGTTTCACCGCATCCGATACAGGCTCCCGAGAATTCGAACAGCGGCTGTCGGAACTGCGCCTGTTTAGCATCGGATGGCGTACCCGATGCGGCGGGGTAGGGGAGGGTTGCGAAAAAGTCCCAATTTCGCTTTGCGTCTTCGAATGCTTCCGATTTTTTGACCATTATCAGCGCTTTTTTCGACGCATCCGTACGGCTTCGCGACAGACAGCTTTCACTGCATAAGCCACACCCGGTGCAATGTTCTGGCGCAACCTGCAGGGTAAAAACATCGTTTGCCAGTTCCTTGGAACGATAGGGCAGGGACTTGAAACCTTCGGGCGCGTCTTCCAGAAGTTCCTTATCGAAATGTTTTGATCGCAACGCCGCATGCGGGCATACCGTCGTACAGCGGGTGCATTGACCGCATAATTCGGGATTCCACTGCGGAATAAATTGCGCCATGTTGCGTTTTTCGAAGCACGCCGTGCCTGTCGGCCAACGACCGCCGATCGGCAACGTGCTGACGGGTAACTCTTCGCCTTTGTGCTCCAACAGACGCCTGGTGACGGTCTGCACGAATTCCGACGCGCCCGATAAGTTGAAGGAAGCGGCTTTTCCTTCGGTTACGGAAACCTGTTTTAACGAAATTTTATGCAAATTCGCCAAAGTCGCATCCACGGCGGCACAGTTGGCGGCGACCACGGCATCACCTTTTTTGCCGTACGTCTTTTGAATGGCGTGTTTGACGGCTTCGATGGCGGTTTGTTGCGGTAAAATTCCGGAAATCGCGAAGAAGCACGTCTGCATAATCGTATTGATGCGATTGCCCATGCCGGCTTTTTGCGCAATGGCGTAGGCGTCGATGGCATAAAACCGAATTTGCTTCTCAACCAGTGTTTGCTGAATATTCCGCGGCAACTGTTCCCACAGCTCGTCGGGGTTGAACGGCGCATTGAGAAGGAATACGCCGCCGTTTTGCAATTTTTCCAATACAGGATACGTGCGTAAAAATTGGAATTGGTGGCAGCCGACAAAGTGCGAGGTTTGGATTAAATACGGTGCTTCGATCGGTTTATTGCCGAAACGCAGGTGTGAAACCGTCATGCCGCCCGATTTTTTGGAATCGTATTCGAAGTACGCCTGGGCGAATTTTTCCGTTTCGCGACCGATGATTTTAATCGTATTCTTGTTGGCACCGACCGTTCCGTCCGACGCCAATCCGAAGAAAAGCGCGCGAAATCCGTCTTTGTCTTCCAGATCCAGCGTTTCTTTAATCGGCACCGACAAATGTGTGACGTCGTCGTTGATGCCGACCGTAAAGGAGGGCTTCAAGGTTTGTGCCTTGGCGGCTTCGTGAACGGCATTCGCCATTGTCGGCGTAAATTCCTTCATGCCGACGCCGTAACGTCCGCCGAGGATTTTTGGCAAATGAGGGAACTTCTTTGCATCGGCCGCCCGCTGTAACGCCGCCGTGACATCCAGACAGAGCGGTTCGGCAACGGAGCCTGGTTCCTTTGTGCGATCGAGAACAATCACTTCCTTAACCGATGTCGGCAGGGTCTGAATAAAATGTTTTACCGAAAACGGGCGATACAAATGAACGTTAATAACGCCGACTTTTTCGCCTTTTTTCATCAAATAGTGAACCGTTTGCTTTAAAGTTTCCGCACCCGAACCCATCGCAACGAAAACCCGTTCGGCGTCGGGCGAACCCGTGTATTCGAAGAGATGATACCTTCTTCCCGTCAACGCTTCCAGCTGTCGCATTTTGGCTTCGACGATTTCGGGAACGGCATTGTAAAACGGATTGGAGCGTTCGGCACACTGAAAATATACATCGGGCATTTGCGCCGTCCCGCATATCATCGGAGCATCGGGATTAAGACCGCGTTTGCGAAATTCAATCAAATCTTCTTCATCCAACAAAGCTTTCAGGTGTGTCTCTTCCAAAGGTACATAGGTGTTGATTTCGTGCGATGTACGAAAGCCGTCAAAAAAGTGCAAGAACGGAATTTTGGCTTTTAATGTACACACATGCGCGATTGCCGCCAAGTCCTGTGCGGCTTGCACCGAATGCGACGCCAAAAGCACGACGCCCGTTTGGCGCGTTGCCATGACGTCCGACTGATCACCGTAAATCGACAAGGCGTGGGTGGATAAGGCGCGCGCGGTGACGTGCATACAAAAGGGCGTCAATTCCCCTGCGAGCTTGTACAAATTCGGGATCATCAGCAACAATCCCTGCGAAGCGGTAAAGGTTGTCGTCAAAACGCCGTTTTGAGCGGTTCCGTGCGCCAATCCCGCCACGCCCGCTTCCGATTCCATTTCAATGACTTCGGGTACATTGTCCCAAAGGTTCGGTTTGCCGTTTGCCGACCATTGGTCGCAGAAATCCGCCATGGGCGAGGAAGGCGTAATCGGGTAAATCGAAACCACCTCGCTGTAAGCGTACGCCACGGATGCAACCGCTTCATTGGCGTCCGTAATTGCTTTTTTTACATTTCCTGCCACGAAATTATTGTGAATTTTTTGCCGTCAAAGGCAATGGAAAAGAAGTGGAATGAAATTGTTGCCGCCCTTTGAAGTCTGCAGAACACGCAACGTACTCCGAGAGATTAAGCTATGGTTTTTTTAACGGAGATACCCTCGGTTAACAAATCGTCGGTTTTAAATAAATCGGAGCCATTTTCACGGGCATCGTTCCTATACCGTGTGTTCTGTTGAAAAAACGATTTTTAAAATACGCTTTTTTTATTAAACACGGACGGGGTCGGATGAAAAAAATGCGAACCGCCTTCGATGGTAAGTAAAAAAACATATCTATTCCCAAACCGCAACGCAGGTTTTCCGAAAACCGTTCTTTTGTCCGTCAGGTCGGATTTTTTTTCTCTCCTCCGTCATTCAGGCACAAAATCTGCTTCACATTGCTTTTGAATGGCAAAGAAAAGCGATCCCGAGGCGATGTTGAAGGAATTGGCGGAGCTGGATAAACGTCTGGCGCAACTGCAGAAATTTTTCCGCGAAAGTAAATCCGCAACGGCGGAAGGCAGTCTGTTAACGCCGAAGAATATCGAGGAAACCATTCGGCTGTTAGAGAAAATTAATCCGTCCGAAAAAGCCATGATACAGGCACTGAAGATGTTGTTGCCACTGTCAAAACAAAGCAATGCGACGATTGAGAAAAAAACGGCTGCCAAACGAATAAATATACCTTTGAAAGAGACTTCTCACAATGCCTGTACCGCAAAAATCAAAGGGCGTCTGATGCCGGGGCGGATGATTTAGGGAAGTTTTTGTGAAAATTTTCGACCGATGTCCGATATTTGAATAAAGGCAAAACCGTGGCATATTCCGTTCCGAATTTAAATCCTTTGCCCGCAACGTATCCGCATGTCGTCGTCGGTTCGCGATCATCATTGTCGGCGGTTGAACGCAAAAATCTGCGTGCGGCATCCGTTGCCGATACGGCTGTGGCAGAGGATATCAAAATACACTACACGGAGATTTTCAATAATCACGAAAAGGTTCAGAACAATCTGTTAAAACAATTGAATGACATTTTCGGAAAAAACATTCCTATGGATCGTAATCGCCATGTGAATTTTACGGATTTTATTCGAGATGTTTGCGTGGATTCCGATCAGGCAAATGATGCCTATAAGTTTTACGGTCGCCAGATCATCGAACAAATCAATCAGCTCGGGGATTATATCATTAAAGCGCGCGCGCTTTTAAATCAGGCAACGGCGGATTTTCCGCAGTGGCTTATCGATCAGCTGGATATTCTGGACGGTTTTTCGAAGGAGATGCACGAAACGTTCGGCTTCCGTTATATTTATGACCTGAACGAGGACATTTGGAAACTGTATGAGGATGATTATACAAACGCCCCCCATACGCAGTTTCATGATGGTGACCCGAATGCCTACAAGCCCTACGATAAATTGCGTACCATGAAGGTGCAGGATTACGAAAAACAGGAATATCAAAAGGAGCCTGTGTTTGGCAAAAAAAACATCGAAGTTTTTAACGAACTCAATCTTCTCGATCGTTTAAAGTACATCAAATTGTATTACGACATTGACAGCGGTAAAACCGATGCGCTTTTTCCGAACGACAAGATTCGCGGTGTACCGACCGTTAAGGAAGCATCAAAGACGGATGTGCTTGCCGCGATCGAACCTTTTTTCATGGGTTACCTCATCGATCGTGACGGTTCCGTGAACGCCGTTGCGTCGTATCAGGAGGTCAAATCCGCCGCTTTGATTGAAAAAATTCGCTTGGAATCGGAGAAAATAAAGGCACTCAATGTCTATTTGAAATTTATTCAGCGTGCCTTGGATATTTTAAACGCAAGTCAGTCAAGTGTGACGTCGAATGATAAGGGAGAAATTCCGTCGGAGCAGCGACATCGCATCCCTGAGGGTGCGATGAACGCATTGATGTATGTGTGCGGCTGCAACATGTATCCGTTGGCGGAAGCATCCGACGGGACAAAGTGTTTGGTTCTCGAAGGTTATGTAAGTCACGGACAGTATCTGCTGATTTCCGCCGACGATGCCGGTATGAATTGGTTGATCGGTGACAGGGCGGATGCAAACAGCTATCGCGGGAACTGCTGTGTTGATAATCATTGGAATGGCAATCGTGAGCTATACTTTCTCAGCGATGATTTATTTTCCGGTAAACCGACAACATATCATTGCTCGAATCAGGCTTCCGGCTACAATCGTCATAATGATGTGGAAAAAATTTTCGGGAAAGACTTTGTACCGTCATTTCCAATCGAGTGTGAAAAAATTCTTCCAAACAGCGTTCGGAAATACGCGGATTTTAACAAAGCCGCTTTCATTGACAAATCCGACATATTGCCTTCCTGGCAAAAGGCGTTTCAGGATAAAATTTCGTCCATACAAACCGCCATCGATACCGTTAATACCGACATTAAAGTCTTTCGCAACAAAATCGACACCTTGAATACTTTAAGCAATACGTTTCGAAACCGAACGCACACCGCCTACGTGAAAGTCGCTTCAAACATTAAAAAATAATCATATGTCCCAAAGTATTTCAGATGTTTCATCCAATCAGCCGTTTGTGCCGATTGAAAACGTTCGTACCGTCGGCGTGCAACCATCGGTGGCGGATATATCGGATAAATCGCTTTCGGAAATCGTTGCGGAATACAAAAAACTTTTCGTCGATACAACAGGCAAATATCCGACGGGTACCTCTTATCCCGATCTGCTGAAAGGTGCACTTTATCGTCTCGGATATATTATTTCCTTGGATACGATTGATAAATACGGCGATAATTTTAACAGACTTTCCGAAATTTATAATGATTCGCGAATGCCCGACGGTAAAGCCGTTGATGAGACGTGTCGCGAAGGGTATATGGCGTTGCGGTTTTACGTCAAATCGATTGTGGATTACCTGCAGATGTTGCACACATATATTAACGAAGCCCAAACGGCTTTGGAGAAGTTGCAGGAAATTAGCGATCTGCCCGATGTAAGCGATTATGAGAGAATGCAAAGGGCGCGCGCTTACATCGATAAACTGTCCGTTTGCAAAACGTTTGCCGATGAAACGGTCGATGCGCTGGTGAAACATCATCAATATAATAACGATACAAAACAGTGGGAAATCGTCAAAGATCCGATGGAGATGTTGTATGAAGCCGGAGACGTGCGTTCACAGATAGCTTCGATAACCAACTATGACAATCTCGAGGCTTTGCGTACGACACTGATCGCTTACAAGGATTCACGTGCAGGCGGAACGGCAAAGGCTCCCATAATGGTGTTCGGTTCGTTATCACTCATCGATCGCATGAAGTTCATTTACTACTATTACAAACTTATCGGTCGCGGTTATACGGACTACACCAATTTCCCCGATGACATCGAAACCGGCTTCCCGTGTATCCCCGATGTGAAAAGCACCAAAGATACCGAAGCGACGAAACACCTTGGTGCGTTGGAAATGTTCTACGTCGGGTATTTGACGGATCGCGACGGTCCGATCAACGCCGTTTCGTCGTTTTTTGAGGTCAAAGTTCAGGCGTTGCGCGAAAATTTAAACATCCAATCGAAAAGCATCTCCGCACTCAATACGTATTTGGAGTTTATCAATCGCGGCCTGAATATCCTGAATTCAAGCCAATCGGGTACCGACGGCAAAGATATCAAACATCGAATTCCCGACGGTGCCGCGACGGCACTGACGTATTTATGCGGTGGAAGTATGTACAACTTCTATGAAGAGGATGACAAAAAGTATCTGGTTCTTCAATCCAATCGAAAAGATAAAAGTAATTATTGCTTTTTAATACCGGCAGACGAGAGCGGTATGCGGTTTTTGATCGGTAATAACGGTACGGACAGGGATGGGCGCGGAAATAACTTTTGTGATAATTACGATTTGGACGAAACCGGGGTTTTTACGGCGACTTTTATTGATACAAAAGATCCGATTGATACCGTAGAAATGACGAATGCGAAAGCGGTTTATCATTATTATAACGAAAACACGAATGAAGCTGACAAGGGCTATGTGAAAAACTTCAAACTTCCAACACGCATCGATTGCGCGAAGGTTATCCCGAACAGCGTGCGGGAATATGAATATTTCTACAACAACGATAAAATAACAACCGATGTCGTTTCTTCCTGGACGGATGCTTTTTCAAAGAAAACGCAGTTTATCAATACCGCCATCGATACGATCAATACGGACATACAAGTCGATCGCTCGAAAATCGACAGTTTTGATTCGATTTGCTCGACGTTCCGATCACGGGCGCACGAGGCGCACTCAAATACCGCCGCGAATGTAAGGTAGGAAATTTCTAGATACACTGTTACAACTTTTCTTAGAATTCTCAGCAGAGCCCATCAACCAAAGGCAGAAAAATAATGGGAAAAGGAAGTGTACATAAGTGTTACCATTCATGATGCAGATAATAAAACAACCTGAAAAAAAAATCTGTAATCGATCAGCCAAAGCAACAACAAGCTTGCTAAAAAACAATACGAGAAAAGCAGAAACAAACGGCATTACAAAAATGCCTGGATATCCCAACCTCATAACTGCAATTCCCAATAATCCACAACAACACCAATCTTCATTACCATAATAAGTCTTCGCTATCACCAATGGCACTGGATTAATATCACTATGATAACGAACAGGAACGTTAATAAAGTGACTCAAAATCTTCAGGTAACACTCAGGCGGATGATGTGTCTCAATAAAGAAATGAAAATAATCAATAATCATGAAGTTGAGTGCAAAAAGTATCCTCGACAGGCATCTTGAAGCCACATCAGCTATTACATTAGTACAAGAAACTTTCAGTGCGAGAACTGTGATCAAAGAAACAGCTATTCCAAGATAACAGAAAAAATCTCCTCTTATTGAAATCTTTTTGCTAGGAAACAACACTATAATGTATCCAATCACAAGTGTAAATAACAAAAATTTGGAACCACAAGTACAGTATGAAGTTATTATAGATACAGTACAAAGCACTGTTATTATCAGTCGTCTTTGAGTAAGGAAATATGACGCAAAATAGGGCAAAAGCGCCGCAGCTACACTGAAAAATGTGCGCTCAAATTTACTTATGTTTAAACGTAAAAATGCACTTCTAGCAATGTACACGTCATCAAAACGGAGGTACAATCGAAAGGATGCATACCTGTAGGAGATGTATAGGCAAACAGACGCTATAACAACACAAATTCCAGTCAAAAGACGCCTACCAACTGTAATAAGAGGTATTTTAAAATCACAAAATTCAACTCCCAATCTGCATACCGTTCCCAGAATAAGAAAATAAATCGAATTATGGATGATAAGAGGAATCGATACTCGACGAAAGGCAATTAAAGACGTAAACGGCAAATATGATGCCATATAAAGGAGCAAGAGAAGGAATTTTAGCACATCATCCATCCTTTTGCTAAGAAGCACTATGATTCTAAAAAGGGAAAAGCTACCTGCGAATATAAACCATGAGAGTATATCGAATGTAAAAGAATATTCAAACCCTCTCCAAGCATAAAAAATACTGCATAACCAGTTCAAAAGGAGCCTATACACCGATAATAACAAAAATAACCTCATGCTAGACTCCCAAAATAACTCAACTCTAAAGCAAGATTACGACGAATATTCGTATAACTTTTTTCAACGAAGCAACTTATGAAGTGATCATAGGTAGAATGATTGGCAAACGATAAAACCACATCGTATGTCTTTGCTTCGTTACATGATAGAAGTAACCTTCGCCATAGTCGTACGATTCGTAATTTTGATGCTGTCTTTCCAGAATTTTTGCAATTTTGTAATGCAACGCGAGCTGTTCCCCCTTATACCGAAGTAGTCTTTCAGACGATTGAGAATGGCTTGCCGTCTCGCAGGGAGCCTCTCAAAAGCAAATTGCCTGAGGCAAAACACCAAGAACTTGAACGGCTTCCATTCGGCATAAAACCAATCCTCTCTCTCTCTCTCTCTCTCTCTCTCTCATGAAACCACCCACTAACAACTTCTAGCACCGATATTTGTTATATGCAACTCTTTTTTAATCTTTCTCTTATATAATCCACGCCCTTTTCAACCGAATGTCCAAAATTATAAACATGTATTTCGCGAATTTCTCTTAACATTTCCTGCCAATCCGCTCGGCTTTTCAGCAGGTTCTCAATTTCATCCGGAACTTCCGAAAGACGAGCCAACGGTACCGAAACGCCGATTTTATGGCGCAGTTGCAGTTCGATCGGCTCGATGCCTAATGATCTCCAATTTTTATTGTGCTCCTTCAGCGGTGTATCGATAAACAGCACGGGACGCTCCGTCGCGAAAGCGTATTTAAAGGCAATTTCCGAGCGCTCGGTGATGAGGATATCGGCTTCGTAAAGATTATTCTCCTAAAGCAAACAATCTTCCCAGACGAAGTTTTTTGTTTGAATTACGCGATCTTCCAATGTTTTCGCAAGGAAGAACGTCGTTTTAAAAACTCGGGATGTGGGCGAATGATAATCCGCCAATCGGTTTTCTCCAAAACATCTGACAATTCATCTATGCCGTTTTCGAACAAACTTGCCATGCTCCAGGTGGGCGCCACAAGAACGGTTGTTTTGTTGAACTGTTTTTGGTAATGTTGATTTTTTTGAAAAATTGCATCCATTCGCGGATAACCGACGGGGATTAAATTTTTAGCAGGCAATCGATACATTTGTTCGCGTTTGCGAATTTCAGTCTCATGGTGCGGACCGACGCAAAAAACGGTATCGTACGCATCAAAAGCCTGTTCATTATATTACAGATGGATACTTGAAAACGCATGAATATCGTTGTTGCCCTTGATTTGGATTTGTCACTGTTAAAAACGAAGGAGGATTACGAAACGATTTGCATCGATAAAATTCATTATCCGTTCGTCGGTTGCGTTTACTTTAGACCGCAAGCGTTAAAAATTTTGAAGGAAAATGCCTGTTTTTGCGACGAAGTGAGGGATTATCGTTTATCCGAAGTGGTTCGTTGTTTGCAAAAGAGGAATTGCAATGTTCGTTTTTTGGATGCGCACGGGTTATGGACGGAAGTTTTAAGTCCGAATGGGGTTGCAAAATTTGTCCTGACCACAAAGGCACAAACGTTGCACACGTTACAGGGGAAGGTAACCAAGGCTCATATTTTGGAGCAAGTTTGTTGTTCTGTACGTCAGTGGCGCGAGAATCCGCAAGCAATTCTTGAAGATGTTTTAAAGCATTTTGGTTCGCAAACGCTCGTTGTCAGAAGCAGTTCTCTGCGTGAGGACGGATTTGTCACCGCCAATGCCGGGAAGTTTGAAAGTCTTCTCAATGTTCAACCGACTTCGGAGGCACTGCGACAGGCGATCGATGTGGTCATTGCGTCTTACGGAAACCAAAATTCCGCGGATCAGGTTTTAATCCAGCCGATGTTGCACAACGTGAAGCTCAGCGGCGTTATTTTTACGCGAACGCTTACGTACGGAGCACCTTATTACGTTATCAATTACGCGCAAAAGGATACCGCTGCCGTTACGAGCGGTTTCAGTAAATCCGACGAAACGTTTTACCATTGGGAGTATGCGAAAATTCCGCCAAGCGCGCCGAGTTTTTACTCAAAATTATTCGAAGCGGTTCGGGAGATTGAGACGTTGGTGCAATTCGATGCATTGGATGTCGAGTTCGCTGTCACCGATGACGATGAATTGTATGTTTTCCAGGTCAGACCGATCGCTTCTCAAAAATTGCGGGAGGTTACCGACGAAAGTTTGCAGAACTATTTGGCAGATGCGGAACGACGCTTTGAAGATTACCAAATTGCCCATCCCGATATTCGAGGGAAAGAAACGATTTTCGGTGTAATGCCGGACTGGAATCCGGCGGAAATTATCGGTGTTAAACCGCGTCGGTTAGCCGTTTCTCTTTACCAACATCTTATTACGAACGATATTTGGGCGCAACAACGCGCCGAATTCGGTTACAAAGATGTTCGACCGTATCCGCTGATCGTCAATTTCGTCGGCCATCCTTATGTAGATGTGAGGGCGAGTGTGCACTCGTTTTTGCCGAATGTTCTTTCCGATGAAACGACCGGGAAATTGGTTGATTATTTCGTTCGGCGTCTGAAACAAAATTCCGCTTGGCACGATAAATTGGAATTCATGGTGATGCCGACGTGTTATACGGTCGATTTTGAAGATCGTTGGCATGGGTTATTGACGACGGAGGCGGGGCTTTCGGAGGAAGAATTTTTGACGTACAAAGAGGCTTTGTTGACGTTAACGAAAAATGCTTTCGAAATTTGCGAGCGTTGTTATGCGGAAATGCAGGCGATTGAACATCAATTTGATCGGATTGATGCTTCCGACTTAAAACCGTTGGATAAAATTTACGTTTTGCTTCAAACGTGTCGCGCCAGAACACTTAATTTTTCCCATTTGGCGCGTTGCGGCTTTATTGCCAGTTCCTTTTTGAAATCTTTTGTCGCAAAAGGTCTTCTGACGGAAGAAGAAAAAATGCAGATTACGGGCGGCATCAAAACCGTTACGGGGCAGTTTTTCGATGAAATCCGACGGGCGTTAAACGGCGAAATTTCGAAAGAAAGCTGTATTCACAAATACGGACATTTACGTCCAGGTACTTACGATATTACGTCGCCGGCGTACCGTTCCGATCCGAATAAATATCTATTTTCGGTTGCAACCGCGAAAAAGAGCGACTGCAACCCGAGAAAAAATATGTTCCGAGTAAAAATTTGGAACATGCGTTGCGGGAAACGTTCGGTGTTTCTTTGGATGAATTTTATCGATTTATATCGCATGCCGTTTCCGGTCGGGAATACTCGAAGTTTATCTTTACGCGCTACGTTTCCGAAATTCTTGACCTTATTAAAGCAATCGGTGAAGAGTACGGTTTCGACGCGGAAGCAATGTCGCACGTTTCTGTCGGTTTATTTGAAGATATCCGCAACGGTCTTTCCATGCGGGAGGATACCGCATCGTTGTTAAAGGCGGTTATTGCGCAGGGTAAGGAGTATAATCTTATCACTCAAAGTATCGAGTTGCCGCCGTTGATTACGAAAGGGGATGATTTTTATGCCTTTTTTGTCCCTAAAACACTGCCTAATTTTATCGCCAACGGAACGATTGAAGCGGAAGTTGTTTATTTGGAACATTCCGAAACAACGGACGGAAGCTTGTTGAGCGGTAAAATTGTTCTCGTCGAACAAGCGGATCCCGGGTTCGATTGGATCTTTAATTACAACATCGGCGGATTGATAACCGCTTACGGCGGACCGAATTCGCACATGGCAATTCGTGCTTCGGAATTCAACCTGCCGGCGAGCATCGGTGTCGGCGAAAGTCTTTTTAATAAGCTGAAGTTTGCGCGATTGGTTCGGTTGGATTGTGCAACACATCAACTGACGGTTCTCGGATAAAAATGTTAAGAATTGGTATTACTCAGCGCGTAGAATACCTCGAAACTCTCGGGGAAACCCGCGATGCGTTGGATCAAAATTGGACGGAATTCCTGTGGACGAACGATTGCCTGGCGGTTCCCATTCCGAATGTGTGCCGTGTCGGTGATTTCATTGAAGCACTTTCGTTGGACGGCATTCTGATGAGCGGCGGTGATGAACATCCGACGCGCGATCGATGCGAAAGGGATTGTATTGATTACTGCGTAGAACACAAGATGCCTCTTTTGGGTATTTGCCACGGGATGCAGTTTATCGGTCGGTATTTCGGCGCAACCTTGGTGAACATTGAAGGACACGTTAACGTTCGTCATGATATTTTCGTGCATTCAAATCCTTACGGAATTCCTCAAAAAACGTTTGAAGTAAATTCTTTTCATCGTTTTACGTTGGATAAAATTCCCGAAGAATTTTTAAGTTTTGCTACGGATAAGGAAGGCCATTGCGAAGCCATGTATCATTCAACTTTGCCGATTGTCACTTTCATGTGGCATCCCGAGAGAGTACCTTATTTGGATTGGTTCGGCGCTTTTTTGAAAAGATTTTATGAAAGAAGTTAAAATTTTTATTCTTTGCGCCGGCGAAGGGAAACGTTTGCGTCCTTATACGGAAAATCAACCGAAATGCCTGGTTTCTTATCTTGGAAAGCTGCTTTTGCAATACCAACTGGAAGTTTTTAAGCAATTTAATCTGAAAAACATCACGCTCATCGGCGGATACCGCAGCGATGCCTTGCCTCAACAATATCCCGTTGTCGTCAATAAAGAATTCGCAACGACGAACATGCTTTACAGCTTGTTTTACGCCGAAGAACACATGACGGACGACGGCGATATCATCGTAAGCTACGGAGATATTATCTACCACGCTTCGGCATTGGAGAAATTGCTTCAATCGAAGGATCCGTGCAGTATCGTTACGGATGTCGATTGGCGGCGTTATTGGCAATCTCGCATGGATGAGCCGTTGAAAGATGCCGAAACGTTTCGTTGGGATATGAAAACACGTCGGATTTTCGAATTGGGCAAAAAGCCGAAAACCTTGGAGGATATTCAGGGGCAATATATCGGGTTGTTTAAGATTTCCTCAACGCACGTGAAAGTATTCAAGCAGCATTACGAAACGTTTAAAAATTTGCATTTAAATTACAAAAATGCTTACACGACGGATTTCTTGCAATACCTTATCGAACAAAACTTTCCCGTTTTCGGTGTTCCGATTCGAAATCATTGGGCGGAATTTGATACGGTTAACGATCTGAAGGTTAAATTGGGGTAGGTGTGAAAGCGCATAAGAAATTTTCTTCTCAGAGGATCTTCCTTCTACAATCTATGGTGCCTCCACAATTTTATCTGCCCCAGGAACAGAATACGCATATAAGTTTTTACGCCGCGCAACAATTTCAGGTAAGTCCTTGACATCATATTTCCATTGACGAACGATTTTTGACAATTTGTCCAAAGTCCACTTTCTAGCAAACATATTTGTAAATGTGTAAAACATTAACCGTAAATCCAACCAAATTGAAGCATGCTCTACATATAAAAGTGCCAATCGGGACTTCCAAGGACGCACAATCTGTGCGTAAAACAAATCCGGATCTTTTACTCCGTTACTAATGTTGCCAAGATCGGCAATAACAATAGAAGAGATATCTGTTATCCCTGGCTTTACCTTTAAGATACCCCTTTCCACCGATGTATAACGATTAACTTCCGTCTCAACCTGAGGTCTTGGTCCGACAATACAAATATCTCCTTTGAGGACATTAACAATTTGTGGTAATTCATCTATTTTATACCTGCGCACTATTCGTCCAATAGGCGTGATGCGAGGGTCGTCATTTGCGGTAGTATCAGCTTTGTACTTCCATGAATCGACACACATGGAACGCAACTTTATCATTTTGAAAGATTTGCCGTTTTTGCCTATACGAACCGAAATGTAAAACGGATTATGGAAATCATACAAATAAATCAAAAACGAAAAAAACAAAATGATCGGCAATACAGCAATTGCTATTAACAGACACAAGATATAGTTAAGAAAACGAATCACATCTTCACCATATCCAAAATCGTTTTACACGCATCCTCCACGTTGGGATAATATATCTGTTCTAAGTATCTGCTTGTAGGTGCCGGAGCATTCTTTAAAGTTATGTGCCGCGGAGCGCATTTTAGAACAGTCACATCACGCAAATGTTCGACAACCCGTGCAATCACTTCCGATGCCACTCCACAAGATGACCAACCTCCGTCGACGACTAACAAACGCCCCGTTTTTTTTACGGATTCGAATACTGGTTGTAAATTCATCGGGTTAAGAATCCGCAGATCAAAAACATCACACGAAATGACGTCTTTAAGTTTTTCGCAAGCATTTTTGCATAACAGAGAAGTGTATCCTGAGCCGACCAATGTTATATCGGTGCCTTCGTGAATACACTTCAGTGCTTCTTTTGATAAAGAATATATTTGAATAGGCTTTGCTTCCTCTTGTTGTTCGTATAACCAACGATCATCGATATAAACAACGGGATCATCGCACAAAGTTGCCGAAATCAGCAAATCCCTGGCATCATTCGGGGTGTAAGGTATCACCACTCGCAATCCGGGTATATGCGCCAACCATGACTGCAGTGCTTGTGAATGTTGAGCCCCCTGTTCGCCACCCCGATTGATGATTAACCGCGCAACCATTGGTATTTTTACTTGACCGCCGAACATATGACGCCACTTTGCGGCTTCGTTCACCAATTGATCAAGACACAAAACGGCAAAATCCATACGGGGATGCACACATATGGGACGCATACCGTTCAAAGCGGCTCCCACACAAAGTCCAGTAACCGCATTTTCGGATACAGGGGTGTCAATAACACGTTCGCGACCGAATTTTTTGTCCAAACCTTCCATGGAGGAACCTACATACCAAGGACTCCAAACCCCCTGTCCGATAACAAAAACGTCTTTGTAATTTTCAAGCAAATACTCAAATCCCAGCCGAATTCCTTCCGCGTAAGTTATTTTCATATCCTAATCCTCGCAGTACACGCAACTTAACAAAAAATCTTTATCCGCGTAATCAGATTGCTTGGCAAACTCCCAAGCTTTTTCTATTCTTTTGTGAACTTCTCGGATAAAGTTTTCATAGGTATCTTTGAGCGACTCATACTTTGAAAGTAATCTCCCGATCGGATCTTTTTCTGTTTTCCAAATCGATAAATCCTCTTTACGTTTCACACCGACATCCAGATCTTCGCGATATCCGACATGACCTTTCCATCTGTAAGTCATAACTTCAACGAAGTAAGGAAGGCGTTCATCGCGAACATAACGGATAATCTGCTTTAAATGATCATACAGACTAATGACATCATTCCCGTCCAGTTGGATGTTCTCAATTAAATGCGCTTTTGCGAACCTGCACAACGAGGTTTCCGGTTGACGTTCCAAAATATGTAAATGACTGGCAAATAAATTATTCTCGGCAATGAAACATACGGGAAGTTTCATGACGCTTGCAAGGTTTAAACTTTCATGGAAAACACCTTCTTCGGTGGCTCCATCGCCAAAAAATGGGATCGCGATACTCCTATTATCTTTTAACTTCATCGCTAAGGCGGCTCCACAGGCAATCGGGATGGTTCCGCCAACAATCGGAACCGAGCCGCCAAAGCCCTTCTCAATATTTATTAAGTGTTGCGATCCACCCATCCCTTTAGCGCATCCGTTCTTTTTCCCAAGTACTTCAGCCAACAATCCCTCTACGTCATCTGTAACTGCGAGGTACTGATGGTGTGATCGATGCGTACCGTAAACGCGATCTTCTGGATTTAAAAATTCAGCCAAAACAGAAGGTGTTGCTTCTTGCCCTACCGCCAAATGGCATGGACATCTTATATCTCCCGATTCTATTTTTCTGGCAATAAACTCTTCGGTTTCACGGATTGTGATAATTCTCCTTAAAATCCTTACAGCTATGTCCCCGCGCATCTCAGTTTCCAATAGATACTCTTTTGAGAAAAAATCAAACATCGAAACATACAAAAGCTTATGCTGAAAGACAATTTCTCACGCGCGTTTGCTATGAAAACTTACCAATATTGCCTACATTACATGGCATCTAAAAAATACCGCGTAATACCCCTTTGTCACGCTAATTTCCATACTCTTCACCTTTTGCGCAAAACAAAAGTGAATTGCCACGCCAACTTTTGAAATCCTGGAATTTTTAAAAATACACAATCCAAAGCATTCCCTATGTTTAACAAGACATTGAATAAAAATTTATTTGTGTAGAAAAAAGCTGACGGAATCGCGAACAAGTGCCAATACTTCACCTCCTCTACTACAAATCCGCAATCCTCTGCAATTTTAAAGGCTTTTGGCGTTAAAATGTGATGTGTTTCAAATTCCGTTCTCAAGTCAGGGGTCTTGTTTCTGTACCACTGAATAATAGGGTTAATGCCAAGTGCCTCGACACAAAGGATACGCCCTCCCGGACTCAGGATGCGATATAATTCCGAAAAAGCACGGTGCAAATCAAGATGATGGAGCACCTCAGAACAAAGAATGATGTTAAAGGAGTTGTCGGGGAACCCCGTGTTCTCACAATCTCCCTGAATGAAATATTTTTTACATTTGGGATTAATATGACCCAGTTTATCATTACAAATCTTTATGGATTCCGAAGAAATATCCAAACCCACCAAAAGCCTTTGACAGGATGTTTTCAGAACATCCTCCGAATGTCTCCCATCGCCACACGCATAATCCAAAAAAACCTTCCCGATTACATGTTTTCTTAACCAAGAGCGTACGTATGCTTTCGATTTCCACGTAATTTTATAAAATTTTAAATTTCTTCTTTTCCCGGCCTCACCTTTAACCGCCTCTTCAGCCCGTACATAATCGTGAAAAGACGCCTCTTCCTTTTTTCGACTGTCTAGATTATTAAACCAAGTTTCATCTCTTGTCGCTGGTAAATCTTTCAAATATTCATCTATTTTCATTCATTATCCTTATTTATAAAATGCTTCAATTTTTTCACAAATATAATCGACTTCATCATCCGAAACGGACATATTGAGTGGTAGCATCAGACAACGCTTAAACAGTAACTCCGTTCTTTGCAGATTACTAACATCAAAACGCATACTATCTTTCAATTCCGTTATCTGATGCACTGCCCTTCCTCCCCACTGGATAAGGGTACCGATGCCGTTTGCTTGCAAATAATTCCGCAAGTCATCACGCTCTCCTACCTCTATCTCAAAATTTTGGTAAACATCGCAATGCCGTGTATCTGCATCATTCGGAGCTGGCGGAAGAATGATTTCCGGGATTTTCGATAATCGTTCACAGTAACGCTGAGCAATCTCACGACGGCGTTGCATTGTTTTGCGGTAATGTTTGAATTTAGCTAACAACACCGCAGCTTGAAGATTGTCCAGGCGCGTATTAATACCCCACATGCAAACCCGATTGGTTTTCGGATCGCGTCCGTGATCCCGCATGCAAAAAATATCATGCGCAATTTTGTCATCATCCGTTAAAACCATTCCGCCGTCCCCGAAACACCCTAAAACTTTTGCCGGATACAGACTGATGGAACCCGCCTTACCCCAGGTTCCGGCACAACGACCCAAATACTTGGAACCTAAGGCTTGTGCGGCATCTTCCAGTATGATTAACCCGTGTTTGTCGGCAATTTCCTGCAATTTGTCCATCTCGCAGGTGCGTCCGTTCAGTTGCGTCGGCATAATGACTTTTGTTTTTGAAGTGATTGCCGCCTCAATCTTGCTTACATCCATCAAATGGTCATCTCTACAGTCGATAAGAACCGGGATTGCCCCTAACCAACCCGCGGCGGTTGCCGTGGCAATAAACGTATGAGAAGGCATAATTACCTCATCACCGGGTTGGATCCCGCAAGCCTTCATCATCAATATCAGACTGTCGGTTCCGTTTCCGACGCCGATGACGTGCTTCGCACCAGTAAAATCCGCAATCGCTTTTTCGAAATCTCTGAGCTCCTGTTGTAGAATAAAAGCGCCTTTATCTAAGACATTTCGGAGGGCTTCATCTATGTCTGTTTTAAACTCCTTGTATAGGAAATCGTATCGAAAATAAGGGATATTCATCACACTTGCTTCAGAGTAGAGTTCGTAAGCTGCAAATACAAACAAAAAAACAAATCCATCTTCACTTTACACCTTTGACGAAGGTAATAGATAGAAGGAACAGCCTCCACAGATACAAAACCCAAATTCAAACCAAGGACCTTTAGTTTGCAAGTCTGACATGGCATAAAGTCGTTCCGCTCTGCAAAGTGCTGAAATCATCCTGGCAGAAAATTTCCCATTATTTTATCAACTGGTTAATTAAAAAAAATATCTTTTTATCCGCTTCTATCGCTTATTTTTCCAAAAATCGGAAAATTCCTTTAATTTTTTACAAAAACCGTTGACAGAGGATGTTTTCTCTCTTCAATAAAAAGCGTGAGGTCGTTTAGTTTTATTCGATTTACGAAAGCGTCGCGATTTTTTGCGGCGACCTCATATTATTTCTACGGATGGCGTTAAGCCGTACCGTTGAATTTTCCTTATAAATCTTTCTTTTTGAACTTATCCCGAAGCGAGGGGGACTCGGTTTGGGGCAGGTCAAAGGATAAACAATAAAAAAACAATGAAAAAAATAATACATATTGCCTTGCTGATTGCAGGCACATCGATCGGGGTCGGTATCGTTGCGTTACCGATGGTTGCGGTAAATTTGGGATTGCCGCTCATATTCGGGCTTACGGGTCTGATGGTCTTTGTGGGGTATCGGTCGTTTATGATGCCGGTGGACGTGAATATACGGTATCGGTCTTTTTTATCGATTGTTGAAATGAGCCGCGAGCATGCCGGGCGCGCAACATTCTTCATTACCCTGAGCAGTTATTGTTTATTGTTATTCGGTCTGCTGACGGCTTATTTTTCCTGTCTGGCGGATACGATCGGTACGTTTTGCAATGTGCCTTCGCGTACGGTCATTATGCTCTGCGGAATCGGGTTATTGGCACTGGTGAACCTGCGGAATAACATTTTTTCGAAGATTAATTCGGTCTGTGTTTCGATTTTGTTGCTTTTTATCGGCATTGCCATCGTGCACGTGTGCGGTAATCCGAGCGGTATTTCGTCAGAAACGGAGACGCACCTGCAATTAACCGAATTATCCGTGTTCCTGCCGACGATTTTTACCTCGTTCGGCATGCAGGTGCTGTGTTCTTATGTCTGTTCGTACTTGGATAATGACCGAAAGAAAATTTCCAAAGCCGCCGTCCTCGGTGTCATCATCCCGGCGGTGATTTATACGTTGTGGATTTTTTGCGTGCTGAAAAACGTCGCGACGCATGATGCCGAATTTTATCAACGCTTACAGGCACATCAGGTGTCCGTCGGAGAATTGATCCAATTTCTCTGTACGTCATCGCATCATCCCGCTTTGGGTGTGTTTTTGAAAGTTCTCACGCTGTTCGCGGTTATTACATCGACCATCGGTATTGCCGTCGGCCTCTTGCAACCGTTGCAGTCATTTTTGCCGAAAAATGTTTCGAAAATCGTTCTTTGTTTCATTCCGGTGCTCATCAATTTGACCGTTCGTGATGCCTTCATGAGGGTATTGTCGTTCGGCGGCATGATGCTGGCGATTTTCGCCATCTTCGTACCGTATTATTTGCTTTGGAAAGAAAAGAAACATCGTTCGAGCGACTGCATCTGTTTGGCGTTCGGCGTTGCGATTGTTCTGTGCGAATTGAAGCAATTTTTTTAAAATCTTATGAAAAAACTCGTTCACTCCATATGTCTCATCTTCGGTACCTGCGTCGGTGCCGGATTGGTTGCGTTGCCGATGCTGGCGGTGCACTTGGGAATATCGCTCTCGGCGATTATTATTGCCGCCATGGTGTACATTGCCTGGCGGTCATCGATGATGACGATCGATTTGAATGCGCTGCGTCGGGCGCCGTCATCGATCGTACAACTCAGCGAGATTTATTCAGGGAAAAAAGCGTTCGGAATCACGATGGCGAGCTTTTATCTGCTTTCGTTCAGCCTGCTGACGGTCTACTTTTCCTGTGTTTCGGATACCGTCAATACCTTCTGTCATTTCGGGCAAACAACGGGTATTTTAATTTGCGGTCTCGGTTTATTTGGGCTTCTAAGCTTAAAAACACGCGTTTTTTCGCAATTAAACACTATCTTTGTCGGTCTTCTGATGGTCGTGATTGCGATTGCGATTTTTCAGACGCGCACCGACGGGCACGGTATGATTTCCGGCGGTTCCGTGAAGTTTAATGACCTGCTCGCGTTTTTCCCTGTCATCTTTACATCCTTCGGCGTGCAAAACGTTTGCCATACCGTTTACGGATACCTTGACGGAAATAAACGAAAAATCAGCCTGGCGTTTTTTATCGGTGTTCTTGTTCCGGCAATAGTGTACATCGCATGGATTGCGTGTGTGTTGCAGACGATTGCGTCAAACGATGTGGCTTTTTATCAGCGTTTGCAGGCACATCAAGTGTCTGTCGGGGAGTTGATCGGCTTTCTTTGCGATTGTTCGCATTACAAATCGCTCGGGCTTTTCCTGAAATTGCTCACCCTGCTTGCGGTTATAACCTCTGCCGTCGGAATTGCGATCGGGTTGCTTCAATCCATGAAGGAGTTACTGTCGGATAAGTTGGCGCGTCTTTTGGTTTGTGTCGTTCCCGTTGTGATCAATTTGACAATTTCGGATGTTTTTTTAAAAATCCTGTCGTTCGGCGGTATGGTGGCGACGGTTTTTGTGTTTTTTATGCCGTATTATTTGCTGAAAAAACAGGGACAAAGATTAACAGTCGGTGAACATGTTTGCTTCCTGTTCGGCGTTATTGTAGTGCTGTGTGAATTGAAGCAACTTTTTTGAAAGGAAATACAATGAAAAATAAAATAAAAAAGTCCGGATGTGCCGTGTTGTCGGCATTTGGAATGGTGATGAGTGTCAACGGAAGCAATGTTGCGGTGATATTGACATACGTCGGTTTGATATCGCTTTCGGCATCGGCAACATTATATTATCACTGTGTTTTCGGTTCGAAGTATTCTCCTGGCGGATTGTTCGGAACGGAGCAGGGGAGTATTCGAATGGCGTTGCGTACGGCATGGTTTTTTAAACGATTTACGAAAGCTTGGTGATGAGAAGATTAATTCATACGATTTTTTTGGTAGCCGGCACTTCCATCGGTGCCGGTCTTATTGCGTTGCCGATGACGGTTGTGAACCTCGGATGCGGTGCATTTATCGGCGTCATTGCTGTTATGGTATGGTTGGCGTATCAATCGTCGTATATGACCGCCCAACTCAATGTGGCGCACAAAATGCCCGCGTCGATTGTGGAACTAAGTCGACAACACGGTGGAAAGGCGTTGTTCGCGGTGACATTGAGCAGTTTTTACCTGCTGTTTTTCGGACTGCTGACGGTGTATTTTTCCTGCATGGCGGATACCATCGGTACGTTTTGCGGATTGAGCAAAACGTCTTCCGTTGTGCTATGTGGTTGCGGTCTGCTTCTGCTTTTGAGCCTGCAAACGCGCGCGTTCTCGAATTTGAATTCCGTTTTCGTGCTGATGCTGTTGGCAGTGATTGCCGTCGCTGTTGTTTCCATTAAACACGTATCGGAGACGGTTACAACGGAAGCGGTGTTTCAAGCCGATGAATGGGTTAAGATGGTGCCGATCCTTTTTACTTCCTTCGGTGTGCAGGGTTCCTGTGCATATTTTTGTTCCTACCTGAATAACGATTTAAAACGTTTAAAAACGGCGCTTTGGATCGGCTTGGGTATTCCCGCGGTGATTTATTTTTTGTGGACGCTTTGTTGCTTGGACACCGCCGCATCCTACGATGCGGAATTCTTTCGACGTTTACAGGTGCATCAAATCTCCGTCGGCGAATTGATACGGTTTCTTTGCGAGTCTTCAAGTCTTCCCGCCATGGGCGTATTTTTGAAATTGTTGACGCTGTTTGCGGTTTTAACCTCCACAATCGGTGTCGCTTTGGGACTGTTGCAACCGTTGCAGGCATTTTTGCCGAAAACCGTTTCCAAATGTGTGCTTTGTTTTGTTCCGGTTCTTATCAATCTGACTATTGCGGAAGCATTTTTGAAGGTTTTGTCATTCGGCGGCATGATGCTGGCGATTTTGGCGATTTTGGTTCCCTATAAACTGTTGAAACCGATGGGCGTGCAAAAGACGTTTGCGCATCGCCTGTGTTTTATCGGCGGGCTTACGGTGGTGATGTGCGAATTATTGACGGTATTGTTTGGTTAAAACATTCGGAAGAGGTAAAGCACGGGACGTATTAACGTGCTTTGCCTCTTTTGAAGCGATAACCGCCTCCGAAATTACTTTGCTCCCGGAGCGAAAGGGCAGGGTAGGGGATTTTAAAAGTTTCAATCTAGCCCCGTCATATTCGGAAAACGATTTTGCCAAAGTTGCGATGTCGGTTTCCCAACGGGCAAGATGAATATACCTGTTTGCACTTGATTTACAAAGCCCGATTTTCTACATTTGTATCGTGAAATCCTTTATCCACGCGACGGCTTTGGTAATCGGAACTGCCATCGGTGCCGGTTTTTTGGCACTGCCGCTGTCTGGTGCGCATTTGAGCGTGCCGCTGATTATTTTGGCGACACTCGTATCCGTTTTTGTTACTTATCGTTCCTCCGTAATGGCGGTCGATTTGAACGAATTTTATCAATCGCCGGCTTCGTTGGATAAACTGTGTCGCATGCATGTCGGTAAAACGATTTTTGTTGTTGCCGTAACAAGTTTATATCTGCTGTCGTTGAGTTTCCTGACGGGCTACTTCGCCTGTTTCTCTGATATGCTTTGCGCGTTTTTGCCGGTCAATCGTTCGCTCGGTATTGTCGCAAGTGCCTGCGGATTGTTTTTGATTTTAAGTCTTCAAACGCGTTGGTTTTCAAATCTGAACTCGTTGTTTGTTTTTGCTTTTTTGGCGGCGATTTTGCTCATTCTTTTTCAAATTGCGACAAGATGTTCGTCGGGAATGATCGAAACGCAAACAAATTTGCGGGAATTGCCGTGTTTTTTGCCGGTTTTGTTTGCTTCCTTCACCATGCAAACCGTCTGTCCTTATATTTACAACAATTTGGGCGGTCGCCGCAGACAGGTTCGGCTGGCTCTGTTGCTCGGGTGTCTGATGCCGGGGCTCATTTACGCGCTGTGGATGATTTGCGTGCTGAAAACGGCTTCTCAGGAGCCAGCGTTCTGGCAACGTTTGCGTGCGCATGAGGTTTCGGTCGGCGAATTGATTGCTTTCCTGTGCGATACGTTGCCGTATGCTTCCGTCGGTACGGTTTTAAAGACGGTCACGGCATTGGGGGTTGTAACATCCGCCATCGGTTACGGCGTCGGGCTGTTGCAATCGTTGCAAAACGTATTGCCGAAGCCGTCGGCGCGTTTTGTTATTTGCCTCGTGCCTGCCGCGATCAATCTTTTTGCACCGAATCTGTTTATCCACATTTTGACATTCATCGGGATGGTTTCGGCTGTTTTTACGATTTTCGTGCCGTATTATCTGACGGTACGGCATATGAAACAAAGAAGCCTCAGCGGGTTGTTTTGTTTTTTGTTCGGCGTGGCGATTGTGGTGTGCGAAATTTTATATGAATGGAAGTAGCATACGTGCAAAAGCGGCGGTTCGGTTATAAGATTGACCGGCAAGCGTACTCCGGGTTATTCTCGGGATGTGAAGCGTTTTATCCATGCAACACTGTTGGTGGTCGGAACTTCCATCGGCGCGGGTTTTTTGGCACTGCCTCTGTCAGGCGTCAATCTCGATATCGGCTTATTGCTTTTATTGACCGTTACATTTGTCTTTATTGCCTACCGTTCTTCCATGATGGCGGTTGATTTGAATGCGCTTTACAAAGAGCCGGCTTCGATGGATAAAATCTGTCGCGGTCACGTCGGGAAGAGTGTTTTTGCGCTTACGTTGAGCAGTATTTATCTGCTGTCGTTCGGATTGCTGGTCGGCTATTTTTCCTGTTTTTCGGATACTTTCAGCCGTGTGTGTTCCGTTAATTACAATGCAACGGTTTGGTTGAGTGCACTCGGATTGTTTTTGATTTTAAACCTGGATGCTAAGCGTTTCGCCAATCTGAATTCCTCTTTCGTGACCGTTTTGCTGGCGGCAATTTTGGCAGCGATTGTTTATGTCGGAATTTCTTATCCGGGTGTGGAAATTAAAACCGAAATGCGTTGGAAGGAGTTGCCGGGATTTTTGCCGGTTCTTTTTACATCTTTTATCATGCAAACGCTTTGTCCGCGTATTTACAATGATCTGGCGGGCGATCGAAAGAAAATCAGTCGTGCACTCATCCTCGGGATTTCGATTCCCGGTATTATTTACATGCTGTGGGTTATGTGCGTGTTGAAAAACATTACCGCCAACGATGCGGAATTCTTAAAGCGTTTGCAGGCGCATCGGATAACGGTCGGACAGTTGATTGAATTTTTGTGCAACACCTCGCCGCATCCGTTTATCGGTTCGCTGTTGAAGTTGCTGACGTTATTGTCCGTTATTACGTCCGCCATCGGATTTGCCATCGGTCTTTTGCAATCACTCTACATGTTCGTACCGAAGATAACGGCGCGTTTCATCGTTTGTTTTGTTCCGGCGGTGATCAATCTTATTTCACCCAATTTGTTTGTACGCGTGTTTGCATTTTCGGGAGCGATTGCAACGGTTTTCATGATTTTTGTACCGCATTACCTGCTTAAAAAACAAACAGGGAAAGATTCCGTCAGCGCACTGTTTTGTTGCGTTGCCGGTGTTGTTATTGTGCTTTGCGAACTGAGTCAGTATTTTCTGTAAGTCGCTTCCATAACTTTGTTCGAGCATTGCCGTCCGGCGGCAGTTTAAGAGAAATTTTTAATTTCTGTTTAAAGTTCGTCAAAAGAACTTGACTTCGTTTTTTTTTCGTATAGCATCAAGAATGTTGATCCTGTGAGAGTGAAAAGCACATTGATCTTTTCAGTTCAATCGCCGTTATTGTCGTGCGATACGGATCATATTGTCTCCAACGGAAGCATTATTTTGTCTTCCTTGGTTTTGGTTTTGCGCTAAGCGCAGAAGAACCTTTTCCTCACATCTTTTTATTTTTTGTAACAAAAGGAAATACTATGAAAAAAATACTGCATTCGTCATTACTTGTGGCCGGAACGTCGATCGGAGCCGGACTGCTTGCATTACCGATGACCTCGGTCAATATCGGTATCGGATTGTTAACGGTCACGATTTTATTGATGCTGTTTGTCGGGTATTACACATCCATGATTGTCGTCCGATTGAACGAAAAGTATCAAACGCCCGCATCGGTCGTCGATATTGCCAAACAACACGGCGACAAGGTTTCTTTCGGAATGCTTGCGTCGAGTTTGTACGGGTTGTCGTTCGCGGTTTTGACCGCCTACTTTTCCGGACTTGCCGATACCGTCAGTAAAAATTGGTCTCTGAACTACAACGGTGTCGTTATTGCCTGCGGTTGCGGTTTGTTTATATGTCTCTGTTTAAAAGAAACCGTCTTCGCCAATTTAAATTCTGTCTTTGTGCTGTTGCTGGTCGGGATTATTGCGTCTGCCGTTTTTACCATCGGTTTTTCGAATGTTCCGTCGGAATTGTTGCTTGCAAGTCCGAAATGGAGTGAAGTACCGATGTTTCTTCCGGTTATTTTCTGCTCTTTCGTGATGCAAATGGTTTGTCCGCACGTATATGCCTACCTGGAGCGTGATGTCCGAAAAGTGTGTTTTGCGATTTTTATCGGACTGACTCTGATTGTTGCCGTTTATCTCTCCTGGACGACGTGCGTATTGACGAAGATTTTCGAAAGCAGTCCCGAATTTTTTCAACAAATGCAGGCGAACCAAGTATCTGTCGGCGAATTGACGAAATTCCTCTGCAAAGCATCGGGTTCGGATGTAATTGAAACACTTCTGAAATTTTTGACCGTGTTCGGGATTACAACCTCCGCCATCGGTGTAGCGATCGGTATGATGCATGCGCTCGGAACGCATATGCCTAAAATGGCGGCACGCACCGTGATTTGTTTTATTCCGACCGTCATTAACTTCCTCTGCCCGAATGCCTTTGTCGCGATTTTTGCAATCGTCGGCGTGATTTGCACCGTTTTTGCCATTTTCGGACCGTACCGATTGCTCAAAACAAGCGGCGAACGTATCACGGTTCCGTACCGCATCTGTTGGTGGGTCGGCGCGGCGGTAGTGATTTGCGAGTGTTTGCATGTGTTGGGGTAAGGACAACCAACTTAAGCTTGTATCCGTATATCGATAAAACCACAATAATCTGCGTCTATGGATGATATTTGCCTCGAAAAGCCTTTGCGATTGCTTCGGTACATCAAAGCCCTGTTCGAATTAAAGTTCACGAGCGTTAAATCATACGAACGGTATGAAAAAACACTTTGGATAGAGCCTTTGCGGGGGGGGGGGGATTGGAAGCGCCACTCTTTGGAGATGTTTCCGAAGAAGACTTTTTATTTCGTTTCACGCTTCCGGAAGAACCTGTAGAGCCGAAGCCTTCCGATGAGCTCATCGTTGGTTGGATAAAGACGGTAAAGATCCGACTTTAAAAACGGGAGTTACGGATGAAAACGGCGAAACGTTATTCTTGGAAGATTTTCCGGAAATTCCATCGGCGTTTGAGGAATTTTTAAAGCAATTGGAAGTCTATAAAAAAGCTTACGCCGAGTGGTTTTGTGCCAAGCAGGTGTATAACGACTTGTTTTTGCTGTACCAAAAATGGGAACAGGAAAAAGAACAGCTTGAATTGGTATGCGGGGTTGGCTTGTTGCAGTGTGGAAAAATTTGTCGTCCCGTTGTTACCTTGGAGGTTGAACTCCGATTCGAAACGGAAGAACGTACATTTGAGCTTATTCCGAGCGAACGTGCCGTGTCGGTTGCGGTTGAAGACGACATGCTGGAAGAAAACGTTCGATCGCTCTGCAAGCCGTCGGAGTATAAAGATTTTATCGAAGCCGTCGGAACGGATATATGCGATCGGGAAACGATCGGTCGGTTTTTGACAAAACTTGTTCATGCGTTAAGTGCCAACGGAACGTATGACGACATTGATGTGTTTCAACGGACGGCATCCGAAACACCGCGCATCTCCTTTACGCCCGGATTGTTTTTGCGAAAGCGTTTCTCTTCGGGTTTTCTTCGATGCGTGAACGAAATTGAAGACTTCGTTGAAACAACTGGAAAGGTTCCAAAGTTTCTGAAAAAATTTTCGGAAATTTCCGACGGAGAAGAGAAAAGGACATCGGACGAGAACAACGGTAACATCCAATGTCGGGATGTCGAAATTTATTTTCCGAAACCTTCCAACGAGGAACAAAAGAAAATTGTTCGAAAATTAGAAGTTTCGGATTGCGTGGTCGTTCAGGGACCGCCGGGAACGGGAAAATCGCATACCATCGCCAATCTGATTTGCCAGTTATTGGCAAAAGGGAAGCGGATTTTGGTCACCGCCAAGACGGAACGTGCTCTGAAAGTACTTCAAAATTTACTGCCTAGGGAATTTCGTCAATTATCCCTCAGTATCCTCGGCAACGATCGGGAAGCCTTGGATGCGTTGGCGGCAAACGTAACGGCTTTGATTGAAGAAGCCGAAACTTTTAGTTCGAAGCGTGTTCGAAATACGATCGAGAAAATGACTTCGAAACTTCGCAATTTGCGTGAAGAAGAGGCGGTTTTATCCCGAAAACTTCGGGACGGAATTGAGGTGGAAACAGAGAAACATTACATCAACTAACATTATTTCGGAACCCCGACGGACATTATTCGGGCGGTGCAAAAGGATCGCGAGCAATACGGGTGGCTGGAAGATGGAGATTTATCGTTGAAGATTGAAGATTTTGATGCTTTTAAACGGAGTTTATCGGAACATTCGATGGATTGTGGATATTTTACAAAAGAGAGAATTTCCGATATCGAAAATTGTTCATATTGTTCCGCTTCGGAAAACACATTTTACCCTGTTGATGATCTTCCGCCTCCCGAAGTTTTTCGCGAATGGGTACATTTTAATCATTATCGCAATTCCGAACATTATCGGCATGAGGATATGGTACTTCCTATATTGGAACTGGTTTTGAAGCAATGTCTGTCGACCGATACTGCTTGGTTGCAAAAAGCGGCAGATATGCTGAAAACGTCATCTTTGGATGAATTAAAAACAAAACATGAGGTATTGGAAAAGTGTCTTCTGTCGTTTGAAGAACATTTCTTATCTCTAAAAAGTGTCTCTTCCCCGAAAGACGTAAATTTCGAAATGCTTTTGGAAGATGCGATCTGTTTGGAACGTTATGTAAGCAACGGAGGACGGTTGGGCTTCGCATTATTTCGACCGAAAATCGTGAAACGACGGCTTTATGTGCTCAAATCAGTTACGCTCAACGGTCGAAAGTTGGAAGAGGCGGAAGATTTTCGAAAATTCCGTACTTTGTTGGAATTAAAGAAAAACATCCGTAAGTCATTGGAAGATTTCAAGCAAAAAACCGATGGAACATGTAGTGAACAATTGAAAACATTGAAGCATATTCGGGAACTTCTGAAGTTGGTTTTGAAATTGAACCTTTCGGATAATATACAAATTGGTTTTTTTGATAAGAAATTATTGTCGGATTTATTGACGTATCCTTTCAGAGATTTTGAAGCATGGGAAAATCTGGAAAATTCGGCAGCGGCGAATTTAAAAAACAAAATCCAATCTCCTTTGAATGCTTTTGTCGAAACCTTGAAAACAGGAGATGCGATCGGTAAAAATTTAACGGATGCGTTTCACAATGGAGATGGTGAACGTTATAAGGTTTGCTATACAAAACTGCATAAGCTAGAGATGATGCGACACCTTTTTAATACCAAACTGAAGCTCGAAAAAGAACGTTTGGCGTCTTTTAGAGAACGTCGCGAAACGTTGCAGGCATATATCCCGAAAATGCTCGAATGGGTCGAAAAAAACTTCGACAGTGCTTTATGTTCCGAGCGAATTGAAAATTTTCAAAGTGCCTGCGAATGGGAACGGGCCAATCATTGGCTTCAGACTTATTTGAACAAAGAGAATTTAAAAACACTGCAGGCGCGGTTGCGCCAAATCGAAAAAGAAAAATCGGAATGTTTAAAAAAACTTGGAGCATACCATGCCAAAGACGCATTTTTCACACGACTGACCGAGGAGCATTGCCGACATATGAACGCTTACGCATTGGCGGTGCAAAAAATCGGAAAAGGAACGGGGAAGAAGGCTCAGAAATGGAAAGCGGATGCACGCCAACACCTGGAGAAATGCAAAGAAGCGATTCCGGCATGGATTATGCCGATGGATCGTGTATTTGATACCGTCACGTTTGATACAGAAGAAAGTTCGAAATTTGATGTTGTCATTGTGGATGAAGCGTCGCAGTGCGGTATTGAGGGTATTCCGTTATTCGGTTTTGCCGACAAAATAATTGTCATCGGCGATGACAAGCAAATCAGTCCTGAAAACGTCGGGATCGAACAAAACAGTGTTGAACGATTGCGAAAAGAGTACCTGTTTGATTATGAGTTTTTCACCTCTTTTCATCCCGACATCAGTTTATTTGACCACGCAAAAATTCGTTTCGGGAGCGGGATCACATTGCGCGAACATTTTCGCTGCATGCCGGAAATTATTCGTTTCAGCAATGACTTATGCTACAGTGATACGCCGCTGATTCCGTTGCGTCAATTCGACCAAAACCGCCTGCCGCCGTTACAATCGGTGTTTGTGGAAGACGGATTTCGCGAAGGCGACGGTCAGGGTATTGTCAATCGTCCCGAAGCCGAAGCAATTTGCGATAAAATTGACGAAATATGTTGCAATCCCGCATATGAAGGGAAAACGATCGGTGTAGTGATTTTGCAGGGAAGCGCGCAGGCGGATCTTATTTATCAATTGCTGTTAAATCGTCTTTCGGCGAAAATTCTTGAGGAACGAAAGATCGTTTGCGGCAATCCGTATCATTTCCAAGGAGATGAGCGGGATGTGATTTTACTGTCAATGGTGGCGGCTCCGAACGAACGCAACGGAGTTTTGAGTAAAGACACGGATCAACGTCGTTTCAATGTTGCCGCCAGTCGTGCACGCGACCAAATAATTTTGTTTCATTCGCTTCGTTTGGAAGATTGCAGTCCCAACGATTTGCGGTACCGTTTAATTGCATTTTTTGAAGAAAAACTCGAAGCGGAAATTTCAAATCTTACACAATCGGATTTAGAATATCACGTTTTGCGCGACGATCGGTCGCTACAAAACCAACCGAAGCCGTTCGACAGTTGGTTTGAAGCGGATGTCGCTTTGGAATTATTACGAAAGCGATTGCATGTTTTTTCGCAATACAAAGTCGGCTTTAAACGGATTGACTTCGTTGTCGAAAGCGGCAATCAACGGTTGGCAATCGAATGCGACGGCGATTATTGGCATGGTGCGGAACAATATGAAGCGGATATGGAACGTCAGCGGCAGTTGGAGCGGTGCGGTTGGGAATTTTTCCGCATTCGGCAATCGGAATTTTACGCCGACAAAATATCCTGCCTGGAACCGCTGTGGCAGTTGCTGGAACATCGTGGAATGATGTACAACATGTGAGATATACGTTTGGGAATACGTGATTTTTTACCGCGGTGTTTTCCAAAAAACATTTGACATTCTCCGCAAAAATTTGCGCAATGAGACCGATATCGAGTTTTGACGAGAAGCCATGGCATTGAAAATACGTTTACAGCGTTTCGGATGTAAAAATCGTCCAGCGTATCGCGTGGTTGTCGCGGAGGCGGCGATGCGGCGCGACGGTCGCTTTGTTGAGATTTTGGGTTCCTATAATCCGATTGCGAAGGATAAGTCTTCCAAGGTAAAGATGGATGTGGAGCGCGCGGATTATTGGATTTCGAAGGGTGCACAGCCGACGGATACCGTGCGCCATTTGATGAAAGTTTCACGCAAAGCCTCCTGAAGGTTTGCGGGAGCGGTTCAGTTTTAACTTTTAGAGAAAATTGCAATGAAAATTGATGTTTTGACGCTTTTCCCGAAGATGTTGGAGGGATTTATGTCCGAAAGCATTGTTGGGCGTGCGTTGCGCGAACAGCTGTTTTCGTTGCAGATTTACAATTTGCGCGATTGGGCGAAGGATGAGCGTCGGACGGTGGATGATCGCCCGTTTGGTGGCGGCGCGGGGATGGTGTTGCAAGCCGAACCGCTTGCGGAAGCCGTCGAAGCTTTAAAAAACGAACGGACGCACGTGGTGTATTTGTGCCCCGACGGATTTCCGCTGACGATGCCGAAGGTGCGTGAGTTGGCGGAGAAAGAGCATTTGTTGTTGGTTTCAGGGCATTACGAAAGCGTGGACGAGCGTTTCCGGTCTCAGTGCGTGGATGAAGAAATTTCCATCGGCGATTACGTTTTGACGAACGGTACGCTTCCGGCGGCGGTTTTGATTGACGCGGTGGTTCGTACGCTTCCTGGAGTGTTGGGTGATGAGCAATCTCTTCGACAGGACAGTTTCCGTGAAAGTTTGTTGTCGTTCCCGCAATATACGCGTCCGGAAACATTTCGCGAAGAAAAGGTGCCGGAAGTTCTTTTGTCGGGGAATCATGAAGCAATTGCACGGTGGCGTTTGGAGCAACAAATGAAGCGGACCATTCGTCGCCGTCCCGATTTGATTTTTAACTAAAAAAGCAAAAATTTAACTGAGAATAACCATGAATGACGCGATTTTGAGAGAGATTGGTGCGGAGCAATTGAAAAAGGACATTACGCCGTTTAAAGTGGGGGATGAAATAGAGATTGCACTGCACATTAAGGAAGGCGATAAGAGTCGTATTCAGAAGTTCACGGGAATTGTGATTTCGCGTCGCGGTATCGGAATTTCAGAGTCTTTTACCGTACGTCGCGTGGCGGACGGTTACGGTGTCGAGCGCGTATTTCCGTTGCATTCGCCCAATATCGCAGCCATTAAAGTTACCAAAGAGAGTGTCGTATTGGATCGCGCAAAGATGTATTGTATCCGCAAGCGTATCGGTAAGGCGGCGTCTCAGGTGCGCGAAAGGCGTTTCTTTGCGAAAAAGTAAGGCGCGGTTGCCGATAAAAAATCGCCCGTTTTTGCATAGAGGCACACGTTTCCTGGGTGCCGCGGTGGGGGCGATGCCTCGTGGTGTGTTTTCGGCGTGGTAGTCGTTCAATCGCATTGATGAGGCGTTTTTTTAGTTTATTTTATGTTATTCTCGGGATAGAGTATCTGATTTCTTGTTTTTTTCGATGGCAAATTTCGAAAGGTTTAATGAAGTTTGGCAGTTTTGTGGTGTTTGCAAGTGACATTTCCCAAAGAGAAAGATTTTGTATGAGTGTGTTTTGTGCTCCGTAGGTTTCGATAAGTATCCTCTCGGAGTGTTTTTTTGTTCCTTTTGGGAGAACGTTTTTCTTCCCTTTTTCAGGGCATTCCGCCGATCTTCGCAGTATTTCTGCACGGCGGAAGCCCAGAGAATGCGGATGCTCTGTGTCATCCGCAACCCTAACGTCTCGCAACAAATTGCGTCCCGTCGGATTTTTTTACAAAATCGGTTTAATCCGTACGACTCGACTTTCCGGGCGCATCAATTACCCGCCAGTTACGTGACGGAGTAACATCGCACAGTTATAAAGACTTACCGACATAGAAGCATAAAAAAGCCGAACATGATGTCTCTTTTTTTCGCTTTCTGTGCTTTCTGTTAAAAACAAAACAAGTAATTGTCAACATTGGTTTCTAAATCTTCTACTTCCTCGTTTGATTTCTTACTATAATCTACAACCTCTATCGTATCCGGATTTTGTTCGTGCAATTTCAACAACACCTTCAAAGTTTCTTCATCAGGCTTCCGGGAAGCGGCTTTTTTGACGATGTTTTCAAAAACATCTTGGTCTTCTTGGCATTTGAACTGACTTTCATCCGCCTTCTTATACTTGTTATAGCAACAATCGCCCACACTGTGTCCGTAGCGAATATATTTGAATTCACGGATATCCGATAAAGCGCAAATGTAAATCTTTCCGCGGGTACGATCAAAATAAATACCCAATATATTTGAAATTTCATCGGCACTGGTCCAGCGTGAGCGTAGTTGCCAACGCGAAAACAGCTCCTTTTCAGTCAGCTTTTCCGGTACGGGACTGTCGATCAACGTACCGAATTTTGCAAGTGAATCACGCAATGAGTTTGGAATTGTAAACGTCTTGCTGTTCTCTTTCGTATTCGGATTTTCCAACAACAACAATTTTTGAGCAAAAGGATTCCGATAATCTTCGTAAATTTGTTCCAATCCAAGATGCTCCTGAAGATAATGACCGACTTCATGTGAAAAATCACACCAGGCGTCATATTCATCTTCAAGATTGAGAAACATTCTGTTCTGATTGTTCAGGTACCTGACGTCGGAATCCACAACGTACTCCAGGCGGCACTCGGATGGTGTCATTTCATTCAAAAGCAACAATAACACAACTTTTTCTCTGCCGTTTTTGAAGGCAATCTGATCCTTTAGAATTCCTCTTAACCTGTCTTTAAATTGCCTCAGTTGTTCTTTGTTCGACACTTTGTAGGTTAACTCGCATTCTCGTTCTTTCAATGGATCTTCATAATCCATCGTCGTCTGCGTTTCCTCATCGAACGTTAGTTGAATATCGTTTACTTCAATGATGATCGAAATGTTTTTCAAAACAGTCACGTTATCCACATACGCGTCGATTTCGTGTTCGAGCACAGTATCGCTTGCATCAATCAATTCATTACACTTGTTTTGATATTTTTCAGAAAAAACACCCGACACGATCGAATCAAACGTAATTTCCTTAATCGAGGCATTGTCAAAAAGACTGATCCATTCATCAGTCAGTCCGCGTTTTTTTAAATCTTCCCTTGTTAAGTCTCGAGAAACTTTATCCAATCCGGGTTTAGGTTGTAACTGATATTCTTCCACACGATTCTTGCGGGAAAGATGCGATGAATTGATTTTTTTCTCCAATTCGGAATCCGCTCCTTTTCCGCGAATTTTGATGCGAACCGGCTCTCCGGTGTCGTTATATTGGACACTCGTAACGCCCTCTGTTTTCTCGAGAAAAGCGCCAACAAGAGCAGTATACTCGTCCTCGGGACATTCGGCAGATGTTTTGAATTTTTCTCGAAATTGTGTAAGTTCATTATTGGTTTTTTGGCATTCCGAATCCAAAAATGCCCGAAGTTCTTCCAAGGTCATGGTTTTCGGATCCGCTTTCGATGTCAGGCATGTGCACAGCAAGCAAATCGCGCCGGTTATTTTCAGTAGTTTATATGGTGTATTCATAATCAGATTTCTTCTATTGTATTGATAAAACAACGTCAAGAAAAAAACTTAAATTTCTTTGTTTCAATTAAAAAAAAGCGGCAACTTACACCACTCAACCGTTACTCATCGGCGGCTCTGAAATTCTGAAGATACGGCAAGTACTGCGCTAGGAATTTTTTTTGATCGCAGTCAAAGAAATTTATAACTTTGCTTTCGTCTCCCGGTCGCTTGTGTAATTGACACAAAAATTTTAGTACACCAACCGAAGGTTTTTGTTCTGCGGCTTCCGTGGCAATGTTTTCGAATGCGGTTTGTTGCTCGGGTGTTTCAAATTTCTCCCAATACTCACCGTTCGTATTTTTTAAGTACATGCTGTGTGTGTTATGAAAGGCGTGTCCGTATCGTACGGATTTTAATTCACGAATATCCGACAGGGCACAAATATAAATAGTCTTTGCGGAACTAAAATAAATTCCAAGGATGTTTGAAATTTCATGGCGGTTATCCCAACGAGATGCCAACTGCCAATGAGCAAATAGATCTTTTCGGGAAAACCGATGAAAACATATTTGAGGATCCGACAGATGCGGATTATCGTAAAACACTGCTATATCGCTCGATACTGAGCCAGGAATGCTAATTTCTTCATTCGTTTCTTTTTTTGTCGGTTCCAGCAACAACAGTTCTTTTGCGAATTTTGTTTTGTAACCTTTGAATGCTTCATGAAATTCGGAATATGTTTTCAAATCTTTACCTAATCCGAGATGCGTTTGCAAATAATGCCCGATTTCATGGGATAAGAATTTAAACCCGATCGTTTCAAAATCCGATGTAATCCAATTCTTATAAGAATAATACTCACCGTACGCATCATTCTCATATACCCATTTTAATTGAAATTCGGATGATGTCGTTTCATCCAACAGCAACAACAAAATAACTTTCTCTTTACCGTTTTTGTAACGAAGCAGATTTTTTAAACTGTTCGCGAAGATTTCTCTCATTCTTTTGCGCCGTTCACCGGATACTTTATAAACAAAATCCAATGTATATTCGTTCGGCTGTTGTGCTTGCTCGCATATTTTGAATGTTGAATCGCTTGGAGATTTTTCGGCTATCAAATCGATGCGAGTATCTTTCCGGCGGCATGTAACGGATTTCAAAAATATTGTTTTGTTCGTATAAACATCGATGGCTTTATCAAGCTCTTCCGGATGTGAAAATAACACGCGACCTTTAATCGCCTCCTTTTCGGTAAAGAAACCCGACAAAATCGAATCGAAGGTGATTTCGCGTACGGAGGCGATTTCGTATTTTTTCACATCAAAATCCGTTATGCCACGCGTCTTTAATTCCTCTGCCGTAAGCTCCTTTGAAATATTATCCAAACACGCCGCCGCCGTTTTCTCGGAAAATCGCTCCCCGATATATTGTCTGAAAGGAGTATTTTCGCAGGGGATAAATTGCAGAGCTTCCGACACCTCGGATTGCCAACCGTTGATCGTTTCGATAAAGGTCGGTTCACCGTCTGCGTTATATTCAACATGCGTGATGCCTTTGAAATTTTCGGAAAATTCCTTCGGGACATCGTAAGAATAAGAATTTTCCGCCCTGTTATACGTCGGTGCAAAACCTTTTGGATTTCCGGCTTTTATTTTTTCACGAATTTCCCGCAGCGTTTTGCATCCTTGTTGGCATTGTTGTCCCAAAAGTGCCTGAAGTTCCTCCAAGGTCATGATTTTTGGATCCGCCTTCGAAATGAAGCAAACGCACGATAAGCAAATCGCGCTGGTTATTTTTAGTAGTTTATACAGTGTATCCATAATCATTCTCCCTTCTATTGTATTGATAAAACAACGCCAAGAAAAAAGTTAAATTTCCTGCGTCGAGATGAAGAAAGGAACAATCAAAAACCACCCGTTTCCAGCCCTCAATTCCGAAGAGATCCGACACCTGGGTGCGGGGCTTGGATTTGAACCAAGGACCTTCAGGTTATGAGCCTGACGAGCTACCGGGCTGCTCCACCCCGCAATGCGATAAAACTATCCATACTCGAAAATTTTTTGTCATTATTGTCAATCAATTTTTTCAAATGATGCACTCCGACAATTCCATATTCTACTGAACGTGTCGGATTTCGTAGGGAATTTTTACGTGAAGATCGCACATTTTAATTAAAAATTGTACAAAATTTTCCATTTTCGCCGCATGTTTCAATAGTTGAAAAGCCTGTTGCGGTTTTCGAACGGCGGGGTACACTGAAAACGGTGGTTCGGTTTTTAATCGTCTCTCTGATACTACTGATGCCGGCGGCGTGGGGGCGATCGCCGTTCATGTCGGCATTTAAGCCCTACTTGAAGGCGCACATTCCGCTATCGGAAACACAACTCTCGCTTGCTTTTACCGTCGGAAATTTAATCGCCGCATCGCTGGTACCCGTTTTTGTTTGTTCTTTTGGAAAGAATTTCAGTCTCACAAAGGCGTTTCGGCGGGTTTATGTCGTTTTTATTTTGGGTTTTCTGAGTTTTTTCGGTGCCATGCGCTGCTACGGCGTTACAATGATGTGTTTTTTGTTTTTGGTGCTCGGCTATTGCGGACTGAGAGCCTGCGGACAAGGGTTGTTGCCGACATTGGTGTGTTCATACGGTGCGGCACTTTATGATGACAAAAAATGCGCCTGGCTTGCGTCATGGCATATCAGTGTGCAGGTGTTTGCAAGTTTAGTTTTATATATTTTATCCGCCTGTAATGCATTCAATTACTGGCATGTGGTGTTATTGACACAAATCTGCATTTTGTTGCTGTATGTTCTGTGTGTACCGCGAAATCTTATACATATTTCATCGGTTGAAATTAAGTCACCGCAGAAGTTTCGTCTCGTTTTTGGACAATTTCCGTTTGCGTTTGTTTTCGGGATGTGCCTGATGGCTTTGGAAAATTTTCACGCGACGGGCATTATGTTCCACGTCTCGAATTTTGCCTTGGAACAATCGGTTCCGCTTGAGAAGATTTTCAAAGTATTTCTCCCGATTACCATTCTGACGCTTGTATTTACGCCGATGGCTTCATGGTTGTACGGGTACGTTAAATTGCCGTTTTTGCTGTTTTTGCAAATCCTCAGCCTCGTTTTTGCGAACGGCATTTTATTAAAGTTAAGCAATGACGTGAGTATTTGGCTGTTTGCCGTCGCCAACGGGCTCGCCTGGGCATTCAATCACGTCCTTTCTTACGTTCTGGTTTCGAAAATTTTACCCGAAACGCAACGTGCGATCGGTTATTCGACACTGATTGGTTTCGGAAGTTTGTGCAGTGCCGTTGGTCCTTTTATTTACAGTTGTTTGTTTGCCGTTTTCGGGAATTATATGTCGGTCGGACGGTTTATGTTCGTCATCAATAGCGCCGTCGCTCTGTGGATTTTATATCTCTGTCTGAAACCAAAGCGGTTCGGGGTGTGAAAGAGTAGGGGAGAGACTCACTTTACCTTCTCCATCTCTTCGCAGAGTTTTCGAATCTTATCGCCGTAGCTGTCCCGATGTTTTAAAGCGTCCCGTAAAGAACCATATTTTTTCGTATCGTACCCAGGGAATGCCCATTTGCCGCCCAAATCTTCGACGTACGATGCGCAACCGCGGTTTTTAACGTAATGGAAGCGCGGATCGACGCAGGGATTGTTAAGCGGTGCCGTTGAAGCGTAAGCTTTTAAATGTTGAATTTGAGCACGCACTCCAGCTTGCGGTGTTTCAAAAGAATGTCCTCTGACACCGTTTCCCGTCGCTCCCAGACCCGCGAAGTTATTTTGATGCGGAAGAACATCGCCGCCGAATTTAAAAAAGTTCGTTTCGTGCAGTGCCTGCGCAAACGCCACATCGCCGCGGATACCTTCTTTTGCGCCTTCCGAGATGTAAATTTCCGGTAAAAGAAGGTATTTATGACTTATATTCGGATGATGTTTTTTTAAAAACTTCCGCATTTGCTCGGCGGTACAGCGCGCTTTGCCCGTGATTCGCGTGTGCGTTTGAGATAATTTTTCCGTCGTATGTGAAGATTTTATATCCAAACGGGAAACCTTACCGATCGTCGTTCGTGTCGCATGCGGCGATAATCTATCATGCGAAGTTGTGTCGTACGCACAGCCCGAAAGCAATATCAGAGCGGCGAAAAGCCACAAAAACGAAACCCACATAAGAGTATGATAATCATATTTTATGAAAAGTCAAACCAAACGTTGGCACGAACCATGCTTTAAAGAAAAACAACCAACACCAAGTCGTTGTTCCGAATCCAAGGAGTGGCGCACGTGATACTTATGAAAACAATACAAAAAAACACCAAGAATACCCCACCGGCGTTTGATTTCGAAAAACTGGCGAGCGCACTTCGTCGGGAAATCGAAGAATACGGTTCGTTGCTCAGCATGATTTACGAGCAACAGAGCTGTCTGATGCAAACGTTGATGGATGAAACGACGAAAATCGAATCTCAGTTGACCGCGAACCAGCTGGCAACCGCCGACCGTTCCGCCATGGTCGGTCAACTGGCGGAGGAACTGCACCGCGAGAAAATTTCGCTGAAAGACTTGCCGAGCGTGGTGCCGAACGAACTGCAGTATTTGTTCCAAGCACTTGTGGACGAGGTTGTTATGTTGCGTTCCCGCATCAAGGATAAAACGCAATTTTTGCAAAAACTCCTGGAACAGGTGCAAAATACCAACACGTCGATTATCAATCACGTGTTTCCGAAGGGTATTTTCAACGACGAAGCGGCTTAAAACCTTGTAAGGAAGGAACGTTATGTTAGTTTTATCCAGGAAAAGCGGCGAATCCGTCATCATCGTCAGTCCGCAGGGCACCTCCATCGAGGTGCTTGTGACTAAGGTCGATTATAATCAGGCGAAAATCGGGATCGATGCGCCCGCCGATTTCAAGATTTTCCGTCGGGAAATCTACGATCAGGTTAAACATTCGCAGTAGTTGCTGATTTTGAAAGGTAAAAAATATTATGATATCGCAAGTTTCAACAAATACAACCGATCCTAATGGCACAAATGTCGAGCCGAAGGGCGGCAATAATTCGGTCAATCTCTCTGAAGGGTTTTCCATAATTGATAAGCTTCAATCGCAACAAACAAACAATATCGGAAGTTCCGTTAATCAAACGAACAGAATAATAAAAGGAAACGATCAACCGGTTGTTCGTTTGGGAAAAGAGGAAGCATTGAATGTATTGAATGCCATCGAAAAAGCTTGTGATAAAGGAAAGAAAACCGAACTCAACCTCGATCAAAAAACGCAGTATGTGGGAACCGTAAAAGATTTATTTTACAAATTCCTCGGATTTTTTTCCAAATCGTTGGAAAATTCAAAACGTACGCAGGCTTTGAATGCGAAACTGTATTCGGTTGCAACACGGCTGAAAGACGATCAGGATTTGTACAACGGGGTATTGTTAAGTACCTTAAACGACCCAAAGCTCGATGCATTGTTAAAAACGACCTGCTTTAAATTGTATGACAACGATCCTGAGATTCAGGATAAGTTATTCAAAAGCCTGAAAGAACCGCCGAATGAGATAAGGAGGGAATTTTGGGAAAGAAACAAGGAGAAAATTCTGAACGGCGACTTTTTCGGTTTTAAAGTGGAAGGGGATGCCGAGGTTATAAAAAATGAATTCATGTCCGTTCAAACGGAACCTCTTAAATCCTTGTTTGTTAAAAATATGTCCACAACGGAATGTAAAAATCTGAATGAGTACAGAAATGTATTTGAAAAAAGTGATCTTCCAAACACTCTTACCAAAGAGGAGCATATTGAAATATTTCTGACATCCTATTTTTCGGTTACAAGAGAACAAGCGGAAACTTTAATACAAGACAGTAAAGAAGCCGGGAAGGTTGGCGAGCTGAACGACAAACATATTCAAAATTGCAAAATAATTAAAAATGCTCTCTTGGGAGAAAACATGTCGAATATTCCCAGTGTCTTACTCTTTAGAGAGCTGTTTCAGGGTGGCGAGAAGCGTTTTACATTTACGGTAGACGGTCGGACAATATGCGATATAGACAAAAGCAAATTAAAGAATCAGGCAGAAAAGAGGGCACAGACCGAAAAAAAAGAACTGTATGTGAAGTTGAAAAAAGCGCAAGAAGAATTGAAAGAAGCACAAACAAAGTCCCATCAGGCTCTGAAAGGGAGTAAAAAGGAAGATGCGGCTTTCAAAAAAGCAGAAAGAAAATTTGAAACCATAAATAAAAATGTAAAAAATTTCAAACCAACGGTCGAACTGGAGGACTTTTTAAACGAAATCAAGACACAGATAAAAGGGAAAAATATAGAAAAAGCATCGATAGAAAAACTTGCATTATTTCTTGCATCAGGTATCTCTCTAATGCCTCCGACTGACCAATTCGGCAGAGGAATTTGTGCTATGGACCGTTGTCATTGCAGTTGTGTGGTATCAAAAGATGGTACACTAATCATTAATCAAAAGTTCGATAAGGTGAAGAGTGCTCAAAAAGGGGAATTGTACACACGCTTTCGGAATATTCTGGATCAAAATGCCGCTTTTAAATCGGTCGCCGGGAAATGTTACACCGAAACTTCCATGGAAATCGAACATACGTTCAAAGCAGTCGGTAGTCGAAATCCGGAAAAATCGGAGCTCAAGAGTTTTGATCATGCCGTAAAGTTTTCGAAGTAAGCTTCGATTTCGCTCCGGGATGTTGCCATATCAAAAGAAAAAATCGGCAAATGTATAGAGAGCATTTTTACCCGAGAGAGGCGAATATGCAGATCCCCTTTAGCAGTTCCTACCGCCCCATCTCCTCCATACCTTCTGAATAAACAAAACGAAAAAATTATTCGCGGTGACGTTGGTGGCGGTGGCGATCGGATCGAGCAGCATGTAAAAGGTGGTCATTAGCGCGAGCATTTCGGCATTGAACCCGAAAACGTGCTCCAAAATCGGCAGCGACACCATAACGGAACCGCCCGGGATGCCGGCGCCCGCGAATTTATTTAAAATAAACAAAATCCCGAAGTGCATAAACGCCCAAACGGTCGGCAACGGTTGTCCGAAGCCGTTGAGCACCAGAACCGCCAAAATCGGGATAATAATCGTGCAACCGACCATGTGAAAATTGATGGTTACCGGCATCACGGCATTGGAAAGCACGGGATCTTTGGTGTTTTTGGTGGCGGCTTCGATGGAAAAGGGCAGGGCGGCAACGCTGGACATGGTGCTTGCGGCGGTCGCGACGGCGGGAAAGATGTTTTTCAACAGCGTTACGAACGGAATGCGCGACAATTCATGCGATCCGACCCACCACGCCGTTAGATCCAGCAAAATAAACGCAATCATCACCACACACGCCGCGCCGTTTGATTTTAAGAACACGCCCATTTGCCCTTCGAGCAGGAGTTTTAGAATAAATCCCGTCAAAAAAAGGGGCAAAAAGCGGATAAAAACTTTGACCAAAAACCACATCGTTACTTTGCGCAGGATGAGGACGATATTCATCCACTTCGATAAATTGCAAAACGTACCCGCCAATCCGCTCGCAATACCGATGGCAAGTGCCCAAGTCGTCGGTAACGGTTGCGGCAAATGAAAGTAAAAATACGGCTCAATCGCATGCGCCGCCGTCGACACATTGCCGCCCTGCCCCGATGCGGTAATGTGCGGAATAATGCAACAACCGACGAGACTCGAAACCATTAAACTGATGAAGTTGGAAATCAAAATCATCCCGATCAGCATCACGATAAAAAGGAAGCCGTTGCCTTTCAGCGATGAAAACGCAAGTGCCGTTCCGCTTAAAATCAGCAAAGGAATGAAAAACATCAGCAATCCTTTCAGGATAATGCTGACGGTAAGCGCACCGCGGACAAACCACTCGGGCAGATATGAATAGAAAGAAAGGCAGATAACCAGTGTCATCAAGAGCCAAACAATCGGCTCTTTAAGGAGGTGTTTCCCGCGCGATGCCACAGTATCCAGCATTTTCCGAAACGCCTTCAATGGCAAGAATTTTTGAGGTTGTGGCGTCGGAACGGATTGTTTTTAATAAATCGCATGGGTGTGTTTTTTTGAAAAATTTTGGCAAAGTAATGCAAAATACCGTGTTGCTTTGGCGTCGCGTCAGGATTTTTCAGATTTTCAAACTAAAAAAACGTCGATGTGCTCCGAGTATATAGGTGGATGGGATGAGAGAAATGAGGTGTTTAATGACGAAACAAGGAGTTGGAGTGTTTTCGCACTTTGAGCACAATTTGTTCTCTATATTTTAATTATACTTCTTCCCGCATTCTCTTGTTCAGAGCACATTTTGGCGATTTTTTCGCGCCTTTTGTTGAAAAAATTCTTCAATGTGCTCCGAAGGATTGGGTGTAAGAAATGAAGTATTTGATGATATGGCAGAGAAAATGAATGTTTTCATACTTTATGTGTAAGCAGCCTCCTGTATTGTATTTTTAGTATATTTTCCGCATTCTTCCATCTCTTCTTTCTTATGTCTATCTCTTACCTCGGAGCACCTCGGAGCGATTTTTTCGTACTTTGCGGTATTGCTTTGATTTTTCAGCGGAATTTTTTAAATTACTTACTGATTTTTTTACGATGCAACCATACGAAACAGTTCAATCCGCGGCTCATTTTTCTTTTTCGACACCGTTAACGGACGCATCGGTTGCCACGGATGATCGTTCGACCAAATCAGTTGCGACGGGAACCCCAAAACCAACGTCGCGTTCGGGAATAACATTCCGATTGTCGATAAAACGTTATGCAATTTCTCGGGTCTTTCTTCCCAAAAACGATAGGGCGGATCGAAAAAAATAAAATCCGGTTGCGGAAATACGGAAAAATCGGCGACAAATGCATCAATCGTCACAACTTTGGTGCATTTTTCGACGTCCAAACATGCGCTTTTGCAAACCGCCTCGGCATTCTTCCTCAACTGCGCGGCGGTTATCGGATTTTTTTCAAAAAATACAGCCTCTTTTGCACCGTGACTGAGAGCTTCCAAACCGAACGCGCCCGTTCCGGCGAAACAATCCCACACAACGGCTTCGTGAACATCCGTTCCGATGCGGCTGAAAATACGCTCGCGGTTTGTATCGGTCGAGGGGCGAATTTCGACGTTTTTCGGAACTTTCAGCAAAATCCCGCGTGCCTTGCCTCCCGTGATGCGCATAAACTTCCGAAATTATGTCAAAACATCAACAAAATCCGCGAAAACACGATATCCGAAGTGCCCTTCTCTAATTTTCAGGCAAACGAACATGTTTCCAAGCACCGTTGAATGCGCCTTAAAACTTCATCTTTCCCCAGAACGTCCAGCAAATGGTAAAGGCTCGGACCGACATTGCGTCCCGAAACGGCGAAGCGCAACGTATGAATGTACGCACCCGCCGGAAGATTTTTTTCGGCACTCAAGGTTTTTAAAGCGTTTTCGACGATCTCGCAATCGAAAGTCGGCAATGAACTTAGGGCAATTTGCAGTTCCGGAAGTCGCTCTTTAGGTTGATGCTTCAGTATTTTTTGCAACGCCGTCGGTTCGAACGGATAATTTTCATCAAAGAAGTAAGCAACAAAATTCGGCAATTCCTCGAAAGATCGCAATTTTTCCTGAACAATGTCGAAAATTTTCTTCAAATACGCTTCGTCCTTCAACCAATCCGCATGCTCGGTTTTTCGAAGCACTTCGACACCGCGTTTGAAAAATTCCTCCTTCGGCAGTTGTTTTAAATGCTCCGCGTTCATGAAGGCGAGCTTCTTTTCGTCAAAACGCGCATGGGTTTTGTTGATACCAACAAGGTCAAAGGCGGCGATAATTTCATCGAGCGACATCAACTCGCGGTCGTCCTTTGGTGACCATCCGAGCAACGAAAGGTAATTGATGAGTGCCGAAGGGAGAAAAAATTTATCCCGATATTCCTCCACCAACGAACCGCGATCGCGTTTGCTCATCTTTCCCGGACCGTCGGCCTTTAAAATCAGCGGAATGTGAGCAAACTTCGGAGCGGGCGCACCCAGTGCCTGGTAAAGTTCCAAGTGCTTGCTGGTGTTTGACAGATGATCCTCGCCGCGAATGACGTGCGTGATTTTCATCTCCATGTCGTCTACGACATTGACGAAGTGAAACACCGGCGTTCCGTTGGAACGATAAATCACAAAGTCCTTTTCCTCCAAACGTTGAACGGGACCATGAATGATATCGTCGATGGTCTGTGTTTCGCCCGAAACTTTCAGCCACAACGCGCCGTCTTTTTCATAGACTTTCCCTTCGTCCCGCAGGCGTTGCAGGTGCTTTTGATAAACATCGCCGCGTTCACTCTGGAAATAAGGACCGTACGAACCGCCTACTTCGGGACCTTCATCCCAGTCCAGCCCCATCCAGCGCAGATTAGACAACAATGAGTTCAACGATTCCTTCGTGTTGCGTTCCGTGTCGGAATCCTCGATGCGCAACACAAATGTCCCGCCGGTGTGCTTTGCATACAGCCAGTTGAAAAGTGCCGTGCGGGCACCGCCGATGTGGAAATACCCCGTAGGGCTCGGGGCAAAACGAACGCGAACGTCGGACATAAATTCTCCTCTAAACCTCTATAGATTCTGACAAACAGCCGCCAATTTGTCCAGGATATACGCTTGATCGTCTTGCGACAAATTCGGATAAATCGGAAGGCTCAAACAACCGCGCGCATAGGCGTCGGCACCAGGGAGTGAAAGCTCACCCAAAAGCTCGCGATAGCCTTTATATTCGTAAAGCGGCAGATAATGAACGCCCGTTTCAACGCCGTTCTCTTTAAGTTTTCGGTACGCAAAATCGCGCTTTTGTCGGTCTTTGAAATGAACGACAAACAGATGGTACGAACTGCCTTCGTGATACGGGACACAGGTGAGATGCGAGATGTACGGTTCATCTGACAAAAGTTCCAGGTAATAACGCGCGATTGCCCGCCGTTTTTCGACAAACGCATCGATGCGTTTCAACTGCGACAGCCCTAAGGCGGCCTGGAGCTCCGACATACGGTAATTGTACCCCCAAACTTTTTGTTCGCGCACATAGGTGTTTGGTTGCGCCTGCAGACCGTGATTGAGAAAAAGGCGAACGCGCTCCGCAAGTCTATCGTCATTGGTGATAACGGCTCCGCCTTCGCCGCAGGTAATTGTTTTCAGCGGATGAAAGCTCAACGTTGCCAGGTCGGTATGTGCACAGGAAGCGCTTTTATACGTTTTACCTTCAAAAATATACGTACCTCCAAAGCTGTGTGCCGCATCTTCAATAACCGTTGCGCGATATTCTTGTGCCAATTCTTGAATAACGGGTAAATCCGCCGCAATTCCCTGCAACGAAACCGGCACAATCGCCTTTTTTGGAACGTCCTTTTTCGCTTCCAGTGCCTCTTTTAACGCTTCCGTATCCATGATACCCGTTACAGGATCGACATCGACGAAGTAAATCTTCGCACCGACGGCGTGCAACATATTGGAGGTAGCCGCGAAGGTAATCGGCGTTGTAAAAACCGTCGCGCCCTGCAATTCCGATGCGAGGTAACTCAAATGCAACGCTGAAGTGCCGTTGGAACAGACGATGGCGTGCTTTACGTTTAAATAATCCCGCAAAGCTGTTTCGAATTCGCGAATTTTCGGTCCCTGCGAAAGAAAATCGCTCTTTAAAACCTCCGTAACCGCCTGAATATCCGAATCGTCAATCGTTTGGCGGGAGTAGGAGATGTGCTTTGAGGTCATTGAAAATAGAAAAATGGTAGGGTTGCTGATTAAAGATGCAATTTTTGATCTTCCGCGGGAGAAATAAGCGAAGTACATCTCTTAACGTTTTTCATAACCTTCCTCGTTTTCCGTTCATACTTCATAGTAGCTGTTTTTCAAAAAATGATACCAATTCCGCTTCCGAAAGGCGCGTTTGTTGCATCGTATCGCGGTCGCGCAGGGTATAAGTGTCGTTATCAAGTGAATCAAAATCCACGGTTACGCACCAGGGCGTTCCGATTTCGTCCATGCGACGATAACGGCGCCCGACGGCACCCGTTTCATCGTATGCCGTGTACCAACGTTTTTGCAGTCTTGAAAAGAGCCCATGCGCTTTTTCAACCAATTCGGGTTTATTTTTAACCAGCGGGAACACCGCGACCTTAATCGGTGCTAACTTCGGTTTTAGACGCAACACAACGCGCTTTTCGCCATTCACCTCATCCTCATCATACGCCGAAACCAATAACGCCAGAACCGTTCGATCGACACCGACGGAAGGCTCGATGACGTACGGCAGGTATTTGGTTTTGAGTGTTTCGTCAAAATACTCCAGCGGCTTGCCGCTGAAGGCCTGATGCTGAGTTAAATCGAAATTCCCGCGCACGGCAATCCCCTCCAATTCCTGCACGCCGAACGGATAACGGAACATAATATCCGTGCAGGCCTTCGCGTAATGCGCCAAGTCCTTTTTTTCGTGCACATCAAAAGAAAGATACTCCTTTCGCAGACCGATGGAGCGGTGCCATTGATAACGCTCTTCAATCCATTTTTGATGCAGGTTCGGCCAAAGCGTTTCGTCGGCGGGCAGAAAGTACTCGATTTCCATCTGCTCGAACTCCCGCGATCGAAACGTGAAATTGCGGGGAGTAATTTCGTTGCGAAATGCTTTTCCGATTTGCGCAATCCCGAACGGCAGTTTGATGCGCGTCGAATCAACGACATTTTTGAAGTTAATAAAAATCCCCTGGGCGGTTTCGGGGCGCAGGTACGCAATGCCCGCTTCGGACGCAACGGCACCAACCTGCGTTTGAAACATCAAATTAAATTCCCGCGGCGGTGTTAGATCGCCCGGTTTATCGGTGGCAGGGGAGGGGATAAGCGCAAATTCGTCAGGCTTCGCTTCGGTCAGCGGCTTTAAGTGAATTTCATCGGGCTCCTCCTGGGAACAATTATGTGCCTTCAATAATGCTTTTACCTTCTTTGCAACATCGGCATCGCGTTCCTCGCCGTCCGTTACGCAAACGTATCCGAGAAGTTTGCCCGCGACGGAAATCGGCGTATAAAACACCTGATCGGCTCTGTAACGCGCCTTAGTGACTTTGCAGTCGACCATCGGATCGGAAAAACCGTCCACATGCCCCGAGGCTTTCCAGACATTTGGGTGCAAAATTACGGAACTGTCCAGACCGACGATGTCCTCGCGATCCTGCACCATGTTTTTCCACCACAAATTTTTAACGTTGCGTTTGAGTTCCGTCCCGAGCGGTCCGTAGTCGAAAAAACCGTTCAGCCCGCCGTAAATATCCGACGACGGAAAAATGAACCCCTTGCGCTTACAGAACGCAACCAAATCCTTCATCGCAACCATCGGTTTTATGGAAGCTTTTCGGGTGTGCGGTGGCAATGTTTTTCGAGGAGATGATGGGGATATATAACATGGAGCGGCAGGACGTAAAAGATGTAAAATTTTTGGCAGCTGTTCCTTCTAAGTACGGCACCGGATGAATACATTTCCAACTGGTTGCCGAAAGAATATGGCGGCAGGAAGAACATGGAGGCAACCGTGGAAGGGGTAACGGATGTTCGAAGGAGAAAATAAGGAAAAATGGAACAATTAAATCTCCTGAAATATGTTCATGTACTCCGTATATACTTTGAAATTTATTTTCAAGCAACACATCGAATGTTTGGTGATAAATTCAATATGCACAAAATTCCATAAAATCCAATTCAACGGAGCACATTCTACAGTTTTTTATCGCAGAAGAGATTGAAGTTCGAAATCAAAAAAGCACGGCAACTATATCATAGTATATTTCCTTTCCTACAAAATCTCCCGATAAATTCCGCCGCCGATCAAGCAATCTCTTCGATAAAACGCCGCCGCCTGACCGACCGCCAGAGCGCGTTGCGGTTCATAAAATGACAATTCCGCGGATGTTTCATCAAGCCAATGCCAGGTGACGACCTGTGGCGGATCCCGATAGCGCGGTTTTACGAGTAAAATTTTGCCTTCTTTCGGTGGTTCTTCCAGAAAATTTAAAGCTCCGATGCGGACGCAACTACTATATAAACCGTGCGTTTCGGGATGATCGAAACCGATGACAAGCTGTTGTGTAGAATAATCCTTCGAAATGACGACGTAGTGTTCAAAATCTTTATTCGACGGCAAGCCGATGCCTTTGCGTTGTCCGATGGTGTAGCGATGCAGACCGCGATGTTGCCCGAGAATTTTACCATTGAGTGTTACAATGTCACCCGGGGCGTCTGGAATGTATTTTTCGAGAAAATCATTGATCGACACGCGACTGCTTCCGAGGAAACAAATGCCCTGGCTGTCTTTGCGCGTAGCGTTCGGCAAGCCGATATCGGCGGCAATGCGTCGTACTTCGGGTTTTGTTAAATCACCGAGCGGGAAATGTACGTTCGCCAAATTATTTTTTTTTACAAGACAGAGAAAAAAGCTTTGGTCTTTGTTTTTATCGATGCCTTCGTAAAGCGAAAAAGTGCCGTTTTGTTCAACTTTTCGCACATAGTGTCCCGTGGTGAGACCATCAAAGCCCGCCATGCGCATATGTTCAACCAAAATACCGAATTTAATATATCGGTTGCACATGACATCGGGGTTCGGCGTTTGCCCGCAACGGTAGCCTTCGATGAGGTAATTGACGACTTTTTTTCGATAAACATCGATAAAATTGATGACTTCAAAGGGAATTTGCAGATGTTCCGCCGCCGCGCGTGCCGATTCTAAATCTTCCTTCCATGGGCACGCCTGCCAAAGTTCGGTTTCGTTTTGCCAGGAGCGAAAGAAAATTCCGTGTACCTCGTATCCGCGCTGTTTCAACAAATAAGCCGCAACGGCACTGTCAACGCCCCCCGATAATGCGACGAGAATTCTTTCGGACACAACCATATTTTAAATGTATCCGAACACACCCGTCACTGAAAATACGACGGGGCAAGCGAACTGCTCCGTTGTCTTTGGTATGGTGCACACGGTTGAAAAACAATGATGTGCTCCGAGAAGAAGAGTTTCTCAGAAAAAATCAGGCATTCTTTAAAAAAACTAAAGGTTTTTTTGAACACTTCCAAGATATGTCGGTCTCTCCCTTGTGAGGAACTTTCTTATTCATTCCACGAGGCGTCCGCAAACCGCCTCGTGGGCTTTCTATCGGTAGCTCGGTAAGCGATTATTTTTTAGGTCTCGGTGGTGCAAGTGCTCAAAATATTGGTTGCCGGCAACGGTGAGCATTCCGTACGTAGTTTTATCGGTCGTGCGGTGACCTTCGCACCGGTACGGGAATTTTCCCGATTATCGGATCCTTGGGTACTTTCGGATGTAAGTTTTTAAGCGAAGTACTTGGTTGTATCCAAACCGTCGGACTTCCGTCAATCGTTCGCCCAAACCTCCCTTCCTGTGGCGTAAAACCGTATTTTTTTATGCGTTTGAAGTTTCCGCCGTTTCGGCTTTAACACGGTTAAAACGATCCATTCCGAGGTAGATAACGGGCGTTACAAATAATGTGACGATTTGCGCGAAAATCAACCCCCCCGCAACGCACAAACCAAGCGGGATGCGCGAAGCACCATCGGCTCCCATTCCGAGCGCAATCGGAAGAATGCCGAAGACCGTACTGATAGTGGTCATTAAAATCGGGCGGAAACGTTCGCAACAGGCATCCAAAATCGCTTCTTCCGGCAAAGCGCCGTTTTTTTGTTTTTCGACGGCGAAATCCACCAGAATAATACCGTTCTTTTTAATAATTCCCATCAGCATGAACAACCCGATAAAGGCATAGAGCGAACATTCGGCTTTAAACAGCATCAGTGTCAACAGTCCGCCAAAGAGTGCAACAGGCAGAGTGGACAATACCGTCAGCGGATGGATCCAGTGTTCGTAAAGACATCCGAGCACCACATACATGACAAAGACTGCCACAAACAGCAAAAACGTCAAACTGCGGGTCGATTCGGCAAACTCCTTGGATTCACCGCCCAGTTCCGCTTCGATACCGCCGGTACAAACTTCCTTCGTCGCATCGGTAATCGTTTCCAAGGTTTTTCCGAGAGGCACTTTGCCGCTTAAATTGAAGAAAATATCAGCGGACGGGAAATTGTTTTTGTGAAAAACACTCGTCATGCCGACCGTCTTTTTGAAACGCACCAACGCATCCATCGGAACGGAACGCCCTTGCGTGTTCGGTGTGTGAATGTCGGCGATGTTTTCGGGTGAACGGCGTTGACTTTGTTGCGAGGCAACAATCACCTGGTATTGTTCCGTATCGCCTTTAATCAGGTAAGAGTAATTGAGTGAAAAGGCATCTTTTAACGTGTTTTCGAGTGCGTACGGCGTCATGCCGTATTGGAATAACCGCCGCCGATCATAGGTAATGTTCAGCGTCGGATCGTTGGTTTCGATGTTACAATTCAGTGAGCGTGCATCAATGCCCGGGAGCATCGCCAGACGTTGCAACATCTTTTGCGCCGCTTCGTTGACGGCATTCTGCTCCAAGCCCGTCAGCGTTAAGAAATACTTGCCGCGCTTGCCGTCCGCCGTACTCGTTTGAACGTTCAACACCGGCATGGGTTTGAGTAACGGCAAAACTCCCGGAACCCGAAACAGCATGCCTTGGCACTCCTTGGAGATGGTCTCGATGGAAACGTCTTTATTACCCGTGATTGATTTTCTTTGTTTTAAATCCTTCAAAATAATCAGCACAATTCCCTGATTGGCTGCCAAAAACTCGCCCATTCCCGCCGCATTCATGGTAACCCGAACGGCGGGGTGTTTGGAAAGAACCGCTTTAACCTGCTCCTGATAACGGTGCATTTGTTGCGGCGACGTGCCTGTTTGCGCCATAAAAACGCCCATAATCGCACCGCTGTCGCCGGCAGGCAAAAAGGACTTCGGAACTTTGATAAAAAGCAATACCATTCCGACGGCACAGGCGATCCACGCCAACCAAAATAAGGGGCGAACTTTGAAAACCGCCCGCAACCACTTGCGATATTGACCGAGAAACGCCTGTTCCAACGTGAATGCCAAACGTTCGATGAGCGTTTTGTCGCCCCGGTTGTGTTTTTTCAAAAAGCGCGCACACATCACGGGCGTTACCGTGAGCGAAACGATGCCCGAAGCGAAAATCGCAACAATGATGGTGACGGCAAATTCCCGAAAAACGCGCCCGATTTGCCCCGTCATAAACACAATCGGAATGAAGGTTGCCATCAGCGAAAACGTCATGGAAAGAATGGTGAAACTGATTTCGGACGCACCTTTGAAAGCGGCTTCCAACGATCCCATTCCGCTTTCCATGTGTCGCACGACGTTTTCCAAAAATACAATGGCATCGTCCACCAAAAAACCGATCGCCAGTGTCAATGCCATCAGCGAGAGATTGTCCAGACTGTAACCGAAAGCCTTCATGGCGATAAACGTCAACAGAAGCGATAACGGCATGGCAACGACGGGAATGATTGTTTCGCGTACGCGCCCCAGAAACAGGAAAATGACGGCGGCGACCAGCACAAAAGCAATGATAATTGTTTCCTTTACCTCGTTAATGGACGCTATGATACTCGCCGCTTTATCGTAAATGGGCGTCATTTTAACGGACGGCGGAAGCGATTGGCGCAGATGCGGCATCATGGCATTGATGCGTCGCGACACTTCAACCGTATTGGCACCCGGCACCTGACTGACGGCGACCACGATAATGGCATCCGCATCGATTTGGACAGAATCCGCCCAAAAATGAATTTTAAAATCCTCCTCCTGCACGCCGTCTTCGCACTTCGCCACATCTTCCAAATAAACGGGTCGCCCTTGATGTGTTTTAATTACGATGCGTCGATAGTCTTTTGCGCGCGACAACTGACCGTTGGAGGAAAGGGTCAGGGTTTGCGTTTCACCCTTTAAACGCCCCATGCTTAAAATAAGCGTGTGACTTTGAACGGCAGTGACAATGTCCGCCGTCGACAGTCCGAATAAGTTCAGTTTTCGCATGTCCAAATGGACACGAACCGACCGCGGTACCCCGTACACCTGCGCCTGCGAAACACCGGACACTTTGTTTAACTGTTGTCCGATTTTTGTTTTGGCATAATCGTACAAATCGAAACTCGTCATGCTGTCGCTCGTTAAAGCGATAAAGTAAATCGGATCGCTGTTCGGATCCTGCTTTCTGTAGCTCGGCTGGCTCGGTAAATCCTTCGGTAATTGCCTTTGGGCGCGCGACATCGCCGACTGCACGTCCATGGTGGCAACATCTACCGATTTATTCAGATCAAATGTCAACGTAAGTCGCGTTACGCCCAGACGGCTTTCGGAACGCACCTCATTCAAACCGTCAATCTCCATGAATGCTTTTTCGAGCGGGCTTGCAACGGCATTTGCCATCATGTCGGCACTCATGCCGGGGAATGACGCCGACACCTGAATGACGGGGTATTCCACTTTCGGAAGCGCGCTGACGGGCAATTTCAGATAAGCGGCAATCCCGAGCAGAGTAACCGAGATTGCCAATAAAATCGTCGCAATCGGACGCTTGATAAACGGATCGCAAATACTTTTCATACGTCAATGCCTGTTGTCGGATGCCTTTCCCCGACGAAACAACGCTCCAGTGTCCTGACAAACGAGACACGGCAACAACCGAATGCTACAAAAGTTCGAAAAATTTCAAGTCGGGAAGTTGATCTGTTCATTGTTTCGACGGACACGGTTAAACCTTCATTTTCACGTTACACTTATTTGCGCAAAGACGGCGGAACTTCGACCGTTCCGACCGACTTTACCGGCATTCCGGGTGCCAAAAGCGCATGACCGCTCGCAATCACTTGTTCGCTCCCGTTTAAACCCTTAACAACTACCCAGCCGTCATAGGTCTGTTCCGTCGTAACGGATTTTATCTCCGATAAACCGCTTCCGTTCACAATATATACGAAACTGCCGTGCGCCCCCTCATGAACGGCACTCTCGGGAACCAACATGGCATTCGAAACGGTTTCATAACAAATTTTAAGTTCTACACCGCGACCCGGCCAAAACTGCTTGTTTTCGTTCGGAAATTCCGCGCGAATATCAAAGGTGCCCGTTGATTTTTCGACCTCATTGGCGATAAATACCAATTTTCCCGCCTGTTGAACCGACGGATCATCCAACAAATGCGCTTCAACCGTGATTTCTTCGCGCTTTGCCTGTAACAGTGCCCGCAAGTGACGTTCCGCCAAAAATGCATCCGCATAAATCGGTTGCAGTTGATTGAGGGTTGCGAGCGTTGTTCCCGCCTGGATGTAAGAACCTGCATCGATCGCCGATTTACCGATCTCGCCGTCGAAAGGTGCCGAAAGCGTGTAATCGCCGAGCGTAATGCGACGCTGGTTGATGACGGCATTATCCATATCAATTTGCGCCTGACTGACGGCAACATTGGCTTTGTAGGTATCGTATTCCTGTTGCGAAACGAAATTTTGCGAACGCAAATTCTCGGAGCGTTGCAACTGCAACACATTCAAATCGTGCTTGGCTTTATCCAACGCCAATTGCGCCTCGGCCTGCTGTAAAACGGCTTTCGGCGTATCTTCGTTGAATTGAAACAACACATCACCCGCCTTCACCGAACCGCCGTTCGAAGCTTTGATTGTTTGGAGTGTACCCGTTACTTTGGAGATAACAGTGACACTGTTAACGGCGCTGCATTGTCCGACCGTATCGATGTAACGTTTTACCGTCGTCACATGCGGCTTAACCGTCGAAACCGTCAGCACCATTGCGAACGCCTGCGATGCCTGCGGCGTCCTCGGTTCCGGCTTCCAAAAACGCTTGCGATTGAAAAACAACCAAAAAACAACGGTTGTCAGCAGAACGCAGAGAAAAAATTTAAATTTCTTCATTTTTATCTAAGTACTACGGGTTCTTTTCGGTCGCTTCTTCCGAAACATCCGTGTTCAAACGTCCCGAAACGTATGCCAGTTGCGCCCAGTGGGTTGCCAGGGACGATTGCGATTGGGTACGTTTCAGACGTGCTTCGGACAGATTTTTTTGCGCCGAAAGAACATCCAAAATATCATTTAAGCCCGAATTATACCCGGAACGCGATGCATTGAGGGCTTCCGTTGCCGCCGCTTCCAGGGCTTTTGCCGCCGTCAAAAGTCGAATGGACGATTGAAACGCGTGAAATTCAGCCCAAACATCCTTCAACACCTGCAGTTGCTGTTGCCGTAGCGCAAACCGCTGTTTTTTTAACTCGGCATACTGTTCCAACGCCTTATATTGCTTGTCAAAACCGTCAAAGAAATTCCACGAAAGCCCGATGCCGACATTGTAATTATTCTGCCAACGGGGCTCCTTCGGCATATTGTGATGCAGACGGTTCAGCCCGCCGCTGAGTTCGATCGAAGGATAACGGGAACGTTCCGAAGCCCGATGTGCCTTTTCGGACGCCTGAACGGCGGCTTCCTGCGCTAAAATATCCGCACGATTTTTCAAAGCACCTTCAAGCAACGTCGTAACCTCTTTTGCAAGCGGTTCGAAATCATTGAAAGTAACCTCGATTTGAAATTCTTTCGAAACAGGCACCCCGACCGCCAACGCCAACTCCGCGCGACACTGTTCCAGAGCGGCTTCGGCGGCAATCAATTCATATTCCGCCTGTAACTTTTCCGCCTTCGCTAAAAGAACAGCCTGCGTACGTCCGAGACCGTTTTGCATGCGGCTTTCAGCTTCCTTCAGTGAATTTTCCGCATCCTCAAGACTGCTTTTGCGCGCCTCAATCGCCGTTACGGCGGCGGCATATTGATAATAGCTTTTCTGAATGGCAAAAACCGCCGTTTGCAGAGCGTAATTAAATTGGTAATTCGCGGCGGCAAGCGCACAAGCCGCACTTTCGGCATTGGCTTTATCGGCACCGAATTGAAACAGTTTGTACGCAACCGTTAATCCGGGACCCCACTTATCCGTTGTTGACCCTTGCCCTCCCGAAAGAGCACCCGTGCGTGTACGCGTGCCGCTCAAAGTTGCCGTTGCGGACGGAAAAAAAGGAGCCTTCGCGCGTTCCGCCTGCGATAACGCTTTTTGTGCACTCCACCAGGCGGTGCGCGTCTGCGGATTTTTTGACAAACCCAATTCGAGCAACTTTGTAAGCGAATAAGGAGATTGGGGTTCAAATGCCGGCAACTCCGTACGTTCCGTTGTTTTTTGAACCGCAATACTTGTCGGGTTCCAAATGTGCTCGGGATCGGAAGCGGTTTTTAACGCAACATCCTTCGATGGAACGGAAGCACAACCGCCGAGGAACAAAAATACAAAAGCCGCGAGTACTCCTTTACCGAAGGAATTGACCTTGTTCCGCCGTTCCATAGAACCGCGTTTTTATGCTACGCAAAATACCGCTTTCTGTCAATGACGTAAGAGAACGAAAATCGAGAAGAAGAAACAGAGAAAATAACCCGCGCCTTCGATCAAATTTGCAATCAACAACGGAAAGGCATTTTTACCCCTGCTTCCAAGTGCCGCGTTTATACCAAACGTAAAAACCGACCAGAGCAATAACCTGGTTTAATACCAACATTTGGGCGTAAATCACGGGGTTCCAATGTAAATAGGTTATCGTCAAGTACGTCGGTATAAGACAGACGCCCCAATACAAAAGGACGTTGGCGACCAAAATGACTTTTGCTTTTAAAAGTGCAAACAAAAACCCCTGGACGCAAAAACGCAAAGCATCACAAATAAACACCCCCCAATACCACACCAAAAAGCGGTTGGTTTGATCGAAAAAGACGGCGTTGTTTGCAAATTCTTTTGAACCGAGAAACCGTGTCAGCGGGTGCGCGAACAGTAACAGGAAAACAAGAAATCCGACGCCAAACATTCCGATTAATCGCACACCCTGTCGGAGAACGGAAGCGATAAACGGACGCCGGTTGGCACCGATAAAATTCGCACAAAGCGTTCCCGTCGCCTTCCCGATGCCGTCGGTAACGAAGAACATAAAGTTGTAAATCGAAAACGCCACACAGTACGCCTTGTAATGTTCGGGGATGAGTTTCAGGGCAAAAAATTGGTAGACCAATGCCCAGCCGCTGTTGGAACAGGCATAAGCGATACTGTTCGGCAGACCGATTTTCAGACTTTGTCGCACCACATCCCACGACCATCGGTAGGTGTGTATGGCGTAGCAATCACGGTATTTTCTGCGCAAAAACAACACCAAAAAAACGGTGAAAGAGAAAACGGAAGAAATGTTGGTTCCGAGTGCCGCGCCGATAATCCCCAAACTCGGGACGCCGAGACCACCGAAAACGAACCAATAGTCAAGAACAACGTTTAAAATGCATGACGTTACGACGATGAAGGGAATTTTGCCGGTATCGCCGCGTCCGATAAAGAAAGCACCGACGGCACCGCATCCCGCCAATTCAAACGGAAGCGTCAACAGCGACAGACGCAAATACGGTTCGCCGAGTTCCTCGATGGGTTCTGCCAGTAAATAACGGGCGTTCAAAGCAACGGGAATCAGAATAATGTAGGTCGCGAACGCCAATGTCAGCATTTGCCAGACGGCGGGACCGATTTCTTTATATCGTTGCGCACCGTTCAACCGCCCGATAATGACTTCGGCGCAGGCAATCAACGCCATCAATGCGCCGTCGAATGTCCAAAACCACGGTTGCGCGGCGGAGCAAGCATTGAAGGCTTCGGACGAATAGCCGGCAAGGATGGCGCGGTCTGTAAAAACCATGACCGTACCCGACATTCCCGAAAGCATCAGCGGCCAGACAATCGTCCACAGCTCGCGCAACGAACCGGGTTTGTAACGCGTCAGACAAAAACTTTCCGAAGAAGCGGTCTTCATACGTTTATAAAACCGCCGAATACCCTCCTTTGGTATGCGACGGGTCGATACAACAGATGCAATATCCCGTCGTTACATACGGACCTCTGTTGTATCTGATATGAAGAAAATTGTACATTCCTGTTCATGATTCCCGAATTCTTTGTTTTTTACAAATGTTTCATTACAGTGCGGTTATTTGCTATGTTTCCCGCGAGTTTCCTTTTTGTTTTAAAGCCGTTTAATCCGCGATTACTTGCAAACCTTTCCTTCCGTTCTTCTAAAAATTTCTCTTCTAACATTATAGCATATGCCTCATTCGTTAGTACGTGCGTTGTGGTGTTGGCAATGGCTACAATTCGTACGTTTTCCCTACATCGGGATCGGTGACGGAAAAATCGTTTTTGTGCGCAGAAAATTTCTCAAAAAACCATTGCCGCGCGTTCGTGTCGCCGTGCGTCAGAACCACCTTTTTCGGCTGTTGCGCCAGAACGAATTGATACAAATCATCCCGATCGGCGTGCCCGCTCAGGTCGAAACGTTCGATTTTGGCACGCACGGGTGTCGTATAATTCAAATCTTCAAACTTAAAATTCCCGTTCGGCTCCACCCGTTGCAAACGTCCGCCGGGCGTATCTTCATCGCAGTAACCGACAAAACAAACGGTATTTTTGTTATCTTTCAGCAGACATGCCGCAATGTTGTAGGCCGGCGTGTGTTCCGCCAACATGCCGCTGCTCAGCAGATAAATCGCCGGCACGTTCAGTTTCGTCGTTTTCGGATCGATGGTTCGCTTTCGTAACTGTTTGACATTCAGCTGTTTGAGAATTTGTCGGCTGAAATGAACATCGGGCAACTTTCGACCCATTTTGTCAAACGCGCTGACGAGCGACATGCCGAGCCCCGAGCAGTAAATCGGACAGTCGGGCAATTTATTTGCTTTCTTGGCATGATAAAACAGCACCAGCAGTTCCTGAATGCGCCCAAGGGCGAACGCGGGAATAAGACAAATGCCGCCGCGTTTGATGGTTTTGCGAATAATGCCCAGCAACCGCGTTTCTTCGTCGCGACGCAACGCCGTACGTTCGGTGTCACCGCGAGTGGTTTCCAAAAGCAACACATCGGGATTGCCGAACTGCGGAATTTGTGCACCGCGCAGGGAATTTTGGTCGGAAAATAAAATGTCGCCCGTAATAAATAACCGACGTCCTTCGTATTCGATGAGAACGCTGACGGCTCCCAAAACGTGTCCGGCGGTATAGACGGTAACCTTCGCCGTCTGCTCGTCCTTTTCGAGGCAATAGGTTCTGCCGTTTTTCAGCACGAAAAACTTCTTTTGTAACGCCGCAATATCTTCCTTATCGAACAGCGGATACTCGGGTACATCCTTCTCCTCCTTCTGCCGCGTCATGACCGATGCGGAATTTTTAAGCATCAGCGGTGCCAATAAACTTGTCGGCAGGCTGACCAGGATCTGCGCCTGCGGTTGTTGCTTTGACAAAATCGGCAATGCACCGAGATGATCCAAATGGCAATGGGTTATGAGAATGAAATCCACGCTGTTCGGTGACAAAGCCGAAAAACACGGCAGGGCTTCGTTTCCGAGTGTTTTCGGATCCATCCCGGCGTCGACAATAAAATGAAACGCGCCGAATTTGATCGATAAACAATTCGCACCGATATCCTTCTTACGATTTAAATCTTGAATAAAAAATGATGCCACAATAACACTTCAGTCGCCCAAAAACCCGCTCTTACTTCATATTCTACAAAATCTTCGAAAAAATGACAACGGAGCACACGTCTCCTTTGATTTTCCTTCTCCAAAAATCAACCTTCTTCGTTCAAACGACCTTTTTCTCCTTCTTTTATATTTCTTTGGTGGAGGTGGCGGGAATTGAACCCGCGTCTTTTACAAACACCGCGAAAGCCTCTACATGCGTAGTCTCTCATGAATGTCCAAAGCAACGGCATAGAGACCTGCGTTGCTTTGTGAGTTGCGAAAATTACGGCAAACGTCCGCAACATCGTTTGCTATACCCGCAAGCCGGCGTTTTATCCCGAGCGGGCATCGGTATAAAACGCAGAATTGTACAATCCGACAATCCGTTTTGATTTTCCTACGCAGCCAAGCGGAAACGCAATTTCTTGCACGCTTTGCGACGACGGAAGCGAATAACATTACTGTTTTCACTTATTTTTTCGACGGATTGATAACGAAGCCAACCGTCATCTCCGACATGCAACCTTCGTGTTACCTGCAAAATCGAATCCGGAACACCCCCTGTCAAAGAACACTTCCCCCAGGATACGAAAAAATGTTGTGTCGTCAAGCGAAAATAGAGAATACATGTGTTTTCGGCGCACAGCTCCCGCTTTTCGAGTACAAAACGGAGCAAAACATGCGCACTTATTCTTTATAAACCCATTCCATACGTGCGAAACTGCAGGAAATTTCGCTTCGGGAACGTCCCGAATCCATCAGCATTTCGTTGATGGTATAGTGTTCGTTCAGCGGCGATACCCAGCCTTGAGCTAAAGCCGCCTGCGGGACATTGGTAACGTCGCAAACGGTCAAATCCATGGAAATTTTGCCGACAATCGGAGCCGCATGCCACTTTGCGCCATCCGAAAACCACATATTTCCGCGGTTGCTTAACGTTTTCGGAAGTCCGTGACTGAACCCCATGGCAACAATGGCGATTTTCGTTTCCTTTTTCGCTTCGTAAGTTCCGCCGTAGCCGACGCGATCACCGACATGCAACGTCTCGATTTGCACAATCGGTGCCTGAATGGTAATGGCGGGCAATAAGTGCAGACCCTTCAAAAACGGATGTTCGTTTGAAAAACCGACGATGCCGAACAAAATCGCGCATCCGGTGCGAATCTGCGCCATCGGCTCGTTATTCGGACGGATCATGTAGGCGTCAATTACAACGCTGCCGGGAAGTTTAAAATGTGCCAATGCCCGTCTGTACGCCTCAAACTGACGGCGGTTTTGGTCGCGAACAATCGGCATGCGTTGCGGTTCGGCGCACTGTTCCGCTTCCTGAGCGCAGGCAAAATGCGTCATCATCAACGTTACGCGGTCGCGTTGCATGCGTTCGGGCGTTAATTGCTTCCATTCGTCTTCCAAAATCCCCAATCGATGCATGCCCGTTTCCACCTGAATAATGGCATCGATCGATGCGGACGATACAATCCCCTCCCAACGTTCCAGTTGCGACAGGCTGTTAAGAACAGGCGTGAGGCGATGTTGCAAAAAAAGTTGTTCCGTACCTTCGAAAATGCCGTTGACAACGTTGATTTGCAGTTTCGGGAATGCCTTTCGCAACAGAATTCCTTCGTTGATGAATGAAACATACACCGCTTCACAACCGCTCTCGACCAGCGGTCGCACGACCTCAACCAGCCCCAACCCGTATCCGTACCCCTTCATCATGGGGCACACCTCAACGTCGGGTGCCTGCTTTTTTAAAGCCAGATAATTACTGCGGACGGCGTTTAAATCAATCGTGATGCGCGGTTGGGTCAGGAGCATAATCTTTATTTTAATTTAGCGGAAAGCATCTGTTTTTTGCAACTTCCGAAATCAACGATTTTCCGCCAATTTTAATCCCGTGCCGTTGAGAACAATCTCCGTTTTTCCGTTGTCACAAGCGAGTTGCAATGCACCGTCATCGGTTAATTTGTCAAATCGTCCCGCCAGTTGCTTTTTTTTATCTTCGTCGAAAACGGTAACTTTTTGCCCGAGGTAAAGCCAATAGTTCTTACTGCCGAATTGATCCCACGGTTTTTCTTTGTCGTAAAACGCCTCCAAGCCGTTTTTTTGAACCAATGCAAGATTTTTCAAAAACAATTCCGCAAAATGTTGTACCGAGTGAAATAATTCATCCCGCGTAAAATCATTTTCACGGTACAATTCGTGCTCTTTAGGAAATGAATTCAAAAACGACTTCACGGAGGCGGTCGGTTGGTCGATGTTTGAAAAATCTTCCAAATTATAATTAATGCCGATGCCGACGGTGATCCAATAACGCGAATCTTCTTTGCGCACCGCCGTCAAACAACCGCCGATTTTTTTGAAATTTTGCCAACCGTAAAAATCCTCAACCATGATATCGTTCGGCCATTTAATTTTAAAACGTTCCGTCTGCATCGTCTCGCGAGCCAAAAGTTGACACGCCGTGTATGCGGCAATTTGCGAAAACGGCAGAATTTGATCGCAGTAGAAAATTAAATTAACGTGAAAATCTTCCTTATTTGAAACCCACCGTCGTCCGTGCGAACCGACACCGTTTGTTTGGAGAGGAGCGAAAAGGACGAGCAATTTATGCGACTCCAACCATTTTGACCAATTCTTCCGGTTCCCCTTCAAAAGAACACATTCATGAGTTGACGGAATCGGTTCGTCGGCGGTAAAGAACACGATGTCCTTTCTTCCCGGGAAAACACGCATAGAATAGAAAAGTCTCTTGTCTTTTATTTCTCGAGCTAAATCTTCATGGGTATAATTGCCTTTTATGTTGCAAACATTCCGCATAAAGAAATCGCATGTATCCTGCGTGTATTGTGTCGTATCAATCACGAATGTATTTTGCTTAATCCAATAACTTTTTACCAAAACTTTTAGTTCATCCGTTATTTCGGGCGCATAAATCTCATTATCGGCGGATGCGATCGTATGGCTGTTGAGAAAGTCAATCTGATTATCATTCGCGTCCAGCCTAATATGATCTTCTGCAGCTTTGTTGCAGTGGAGCCAAAGACAGAGTTTCCGATCGATCGGAAGAAATAAATTAAATGACTTATTTTTAAAGTCAGCGTAATTCGGTATCATCCGAAGCTCGAGATGTTTTTCTTTATCAGGATGAAAAAACACAAACGCAAAATAGCGTGCCGACAACTCTTTCTTGCAGGCAATGGTCACGGGATTATCGGATGTGATGAAAAACTTTTTGCTTTCTTTCGGGATACTGATCAGCATGTACCGAAATGTTTCCAAAACATCCAAAAATACCTTCTTTCGAGGCTCGAGATATATGAACGTAAGCAGGATATTATTTTCGCGCGTGCGATCGATATATATCGGAGGTTTTATTCCCGAAAGAAGCACGCTGTTTCCCACACCGTACGGACCCAACCATTGATAACGCATTTCGTCATAAACTGCTTTTCCTATCCTCTTTTTGATCGGCACACGACCGTACATCCATGCGACCAATGAGGCAAGTTCGCGTTTCTCAATGTTCTTAATGGACTTTTCGGTTTTAATGCGCTCCAACAATTTTGCCTGCTTGTTTTCAATACTGCGCAACTGCCGTTCAACGGTGGTACAATCTTCGTGATTTTCGTCAATCCAAAACGTATTGTAATCGTTTTCCGAGCCGACATGCTTGATAAGCCGCGGTTCATCTTCAAAACGTTGATGTAGCTTATCTATAACATAAATTTTTTCTTTTTTCTTATCTCCCTGCGTATCTTTTGTGACGAAATGCCTTAAATAAAACTGCGGAATAAAATGATGATTGTGCGGTTGATTTTGTTTTGTCTCCGAGTTTTCGGATGCACCGTTTTTTGTTTCCATTTTTTCGATTATCTTTTTGTGTTCTTATCGCTCTGTTGCCTTCGTCTTTTCTCCCTTAATTGCCGCCGATAACGATACAGTGCCTCGAAATTCTTTTCCGCGCCGATCGGCTTCAAATGATAGAGTTGTTCCGCTTCGTTCCAATACGCCTGTCCCGAGACGTTGGCTTCGTAAAGGTGGCTGTAAAGATATTTGTCGTCACGGTGCAACGGCGTCTGTTGCAGGGCGTTTGGAACCGTTTGCGGGACTTCGTGCGCGATTAACTTATAAGCATTGTTGAGGGCTTCGTTGGTACTGTTGCTTTTGGGAGCCAGTGCCAGAAAAACAGTGACGTGCGACAGATTGATGGCGCATTCCGGCATGCCGATTTTCTCGCACGCCGTGTAAGCCGAAACGGCGAGCGTCAGACCGCGCGAATCCGCCAAGCCGACATCTTCGGACGCCAAAATCACCAATCGACGCGCAATAAACAGCGGATCTTCTCCGCCTTTCAACATGCGCGCCAACCAATAAACCGCCGCATCGGGATCGCATCCGCGAATGCTTTTTATGAATGCGGAAATCATATCGTAGTGGTCGGTTTCGCGCGCATTATAATTCGCATGCCAGTGATCCAATTCCGCATCAACCCTCTCAGCATCCAACGTACCGCCGATCGGCGTACTCAGGCATAAAAATTCCAGTAAATTCAATGCACGCCGCAGGTCGCCGTCCGCAATGCGCGCGATTTCCGACAAAACTTCATCGGGAACGGTTATTTTCAGGGCGCCGAGACCGTTTTTTTTGTCTTTAAGCGCGGCGGTAAGAATTTGAAGGATATTTTCCGGCGGCAATCGGTGCAGTTCGAAGACGTAACTGCGGCTCAAAAGCGGCGGAATGAGATAAAAAGCGGGATTGTGCGTTGTGGCACCAATCAACTGCAACCGTCCGTTTTCGCAAAACGGCAACAATACATCCTGTTGTGAACGATTGAAGCGGTGGATTTCGTCAATAAACAGGATGGCGTTTTTGTCGTGAACGGTTTGTTGGATTTTGTTCCGCAAATCATTCAAATTCGACAAAACGGCGTTAAGCGCGATGAGATGTTTCCCGAGATACTTGGCAATCAGATGCGCAAGTGTGGTTTTTCCGCAACCGGGCGGTCCGTAAAGCAAAACATTTCCCGAACCGCCGTTTTTAAGCCAGTTTTGAAACGCACTTTTTTCGGAAAGCAAATGCGCCTGCCCGACCATCGCCTCCAATGACTGCGGCCGCATCCGCTCGGGAAGGGGAACCTGCTTCACCGAAGCGTCGGCTTCGCTTGAAAAAAGGGTATCCTCTGCGGAATTGAAAGAGGGCACGTCGTTATTTTGAGGGATTTTCGAAAATTGTTAAGGTTTAATCGCAAGATTTGTCGCTTCGAACGCCTTTTGTTATCATTACGCCAAAAAACAAAGCACCGCCCGCACCGCAGGGGAAGGATTTCAAATTAAAGGCGAGTTGCAACCGTCCGTCGTGCTTTATCGAAGCCCTTCTTCCTTATTCAAATCGGGTTTGCCCGTCCTTAACCCACAAACAACTTTTCAAAATCGCATCCTGTTCGTCGCACCGCAGCTGTTGCATATCTTTCTCGAACAGATACTCAACCAGGGCAAACAGGTTGGAAGCAAACATCTGCGAAGCCGAAACCGCGACATTACGTTCCCAATAACCTTCGCCGAGGATATGAACGCCGTTCGAGGTTGTTATCTTTTGCCCCGCAACCAAACCCTCCGTATTACCGCCCGCTTCCACCGCCAAATCCACAACCACGCTTCCCGGCTGCATGGCATCCGTCATGGCTTTTGTAAGAATGATCGGCGCTTTGCGACCGAAAACTTTTGCCGTTGTAATGACGATATCCGATCGGGCACAAACAGCCTTCATACCGTCCCGTTGCCGTTGCAACTGTTCATCCGTCAATGCTTTGGCATACCCTTGTTGCGTGCTTCCCGTCTGCCCGAGATCGATTTTGACAAACTTCGCACCGACGGAACGCACCTGCTCCTCGACTTCGGGGCGCGTATCAAATGCCTCCACACGCGCACCGAGACGCTTAGCGGTGGCAATCGCCTGCAATCCCGCTACTCCGACACCGATGACAAAAACGCGCGCCGCCTGCAATGTTCCCGCGGAAGTGACCAACATCGGGAGTGTTTTGCGCAGGTATTGCACACCCTTCAAAACCCCGACATAACCGGCGAGGTTTGATTGCGAACTGAGAGCGTCCATTTTTTGCGCAAACGATGTTCGCGGAATGCGTTCCAATGAAATAACGTTGGTTTGTTGCCTCTTGAACGCTTCCAACGCCTCGGGATAACGAAACGCATCGAAAAAGCTGATGTGCCACGCGTGTGGTTTTAAATGAGCAATATCGGTTCCGTCGATCGGCAAAACATGCAAAACAACATCCGCATTTTGAAGTTCCGAAGAACGCTTTTCGTTCGAAACCACACGTGCGCCCGCCTGCCGATACGCCTCATCCGAAATGAGGCTTTTTTCTCCGGCTCCCTGTTCAACGGCAACTAAAATACCGAGTTGAACGAATTTCTTAACCGTTTCGGGCGTAACGGCAACGCGCGTTTCATCTGATATTTCCCGCGGAACAAAAATTTGCATGCTTTTATTCAACGATGAAAGAGTGTTCTTTTCAATCTGTTTCGCAACAGATAACCGGAATGAATTTTTTCGGAAAAATTTTCGAAAATTTTTTTTAATGAAATTGACGGTATGTAACTTTTTTCCTTTTTATGAAAACATATGAAGAAACGTTATCTGTTTACGATCTTTTATCTGTTTTTTGTTTGCGTCACACTTTTTCCTTGCCGCGGCGAAAAAACTTTTGTCGTAAGAGAAGGTTGCTGTGTACCGCTGTTCGGAACGGATTGTCTTAAACTCTTGTACCACGCCGGAGCACACGGAACCAACTGTTATTACCTGTGTACGGTTTTGTTGCCCGGGAGCCTTTTGGATGTTTCGGATTTGGATAAAAAAATATCAAAAGTCGTATGGCATGCGAACACGAAGAAAACCTTCGAAGGATATGTTCATAACGAATTTTTGAAAAATTTTTGTGAAGAAGTTCCGAAAAATACCGCCGGGAACTCGCCTTCGCCGATGCCTCTGAAAGAGATAAGAACGATTCTTCAACGCTGCATCGATGAACGCGTGCCTTACTGTTGGGGCGGAAATTGGTTCGAAGCCATTCCTTTACCGGAAGATTATGTTTTTTCGCAATGCGGCGGGAAAATTGAGAAGGCATATGAGTTGCGCGGGTTTGATTGTTCGGGGTTATTGTACTTTATCTCAAACGCGCTGTTGCCGCACAGTACCCGTCAACTGAGAAATTGCGGAAAAATTTTGTACAAAATCGAAAAAAACGACGCGGTTTCGATCGATGATTTAAAGGAGAAGTTGGCGGCATTACGATTATGGGACAGCGACTACATCGTTATCGAAGGGCATGTCGTTGTTTGGTACAACGGCGGCGTGATCGAGTTTCGCGGGATGGATCACGGTTGCGTTTTTACGCCTGCGGAAAAAACGGCGGAAAGAATTATGGCGTTGATTGCCGCAAGCCGCAAAACGGATGATAATGAAAGTGACGTTCGATTTATCCGTTGGCATCCTGAATTATTGAAAAAAGAATTCAAAACATATTTCCCGTAAAAGGAAAACTCTTGTCGAAATCGGGAAAGTTGAAGGTTGGTGTTTCGGTTTGATTCCATATAAAAGTTTTTGACTTCTCCCGTGCCTGCATCGAGATCGCAATTGGAGGATGTTACTAACCCAGCCTACTGTTATTGTTTGCAATTATTTTATTAAAGAAGGGGTGGGCGAAACCTGCTTTTGTTGCGTTTTGAGCCAACGCACCAGTTGCTCCATCCCTTCTTCATTGGAAATTTGCGGCACGTAATGCAGATCCATTTTTGCCGCCGAAATATCGAAATAATGATCCTGTGACAGCTGTTGTGCGACAAAACGCGTCATGGGCGGTTGTTTTTTGATGAAACAGCACTTATAGAAAAATTCCAGGCAGGTACCCAGAAAATACGCTTTGCGCGCCGAAATTTTTTTCGTAATCATCGGTATCCCCAAATGTCGCAACAGTTGATTAAGCCACGACCAAAGCTGCACAGGATCTCCCTGGGAAATAAAGTAAGCTTTGCCGCCGACGGAGCTGTTGGGTTCTTGTAATGCTTTTAATGCCAAAATGTGCGCCTGTGCAACGTTTGTAACATAGGAAATATCGACCCAATTATCGCCGTTGCCGACCTGAACAAGACGACCTTTGCGCGCCGCCTGCAGGATGGTCGGTATTAAATGACGGTCACCGGGGCCCCAAATCAGATGCGGACGCAATGCAACGGTTCGCATTCCGGTTTCCCCATCGGCGGCAAGAACGCGCTGTTCCGCAAGCATTTTGGTACGTGCATAAGCACACATTTCGGACGGTATTCCATATCCGACACGCTCATCGACATTCGTCAACGGCTGTCCTTTGAAAACAACGCTCGGCGAACTCGTGTAAATCAGATACCGAACACCGTTGTTTTGGCACGCCTTAAGGACATTTTCGGTCCCGATGACGTTCGCTTCATAGTAGGAACGGTACGAACCCCAAACACCCGCCTTTGCCGCAACGTGAAAAACCACTTCGCATCCTTGAACGGCAGAGTTAACAGCTTCGAAATCCGTCAAGTCACCTTGAATAACCTCAATACCCTGCTGTTGTAAATCTGAACAGGCGGAACGGTTAAACGTACGCAAGTTCATATATCCTTCATCTTTAAGAACCTGCAATAAATGCCGCCCCAAAAATCCCGAACCGCCTGTAACGAGGATGTTCATGGTAAAACCGATGCTTTTAAGATAGCGAGAGATGTTGAGTTTTGCAAGGTAAGAGCCTGTAACGTCTTGGTGTTTTTGTTGTTTCGAAACATTGATTTAAGCACAAAGTTCCTTTCCAGTTAGTTAGGCGGCGGGATTTTTATCGGGAGATTTTGTAGAGAAACGTGCAAAATATACTTCGACCTTCGTCCTGATTTGCAACTTCCTCTATTCTGAAACAACACAAATCGCGACACGACGTGCTCCGTGCGATTATATTCGTCAATTATGATTTTCCCGAGTTACGGTCGAATTGTTTTATCCTATTGGAAATAACTTTAGGACATATCCGTTATCTAAGTTATAATTGCATATATTGTTCAGCGTGCTGTTTTTTTATCTTGTTTTCCGTTTCCACAAAAAGAAAGACGCTTTGGTTAAAGAAAAACGAAAAGGTAATAACTTTTGTTTCAAATTGGAAATAACATCTCGAACGCATGCTGTAAGTTACAGCTTTAAATCAAACACCTTCGAAGTACGTATAGAGCGCATCCTAGTTTTTTATTTCTGATTCTCACGGAGCGCATCACGGCATTTTTAGAACCTTAACTTCCAATTTTTTCAATTTTTCTTTCTCCTCTCACATCCACACTTCCCTTCTCAACTTCTTCCCCGATCTTCTCGCCGTCGTACCATTTCAGCGACCAATCAAAGTGATATTCATCCGACGCAATCCCTCTTAAATAATAACCTTTTTTATACGAAAACAATCGACCCGCGTGACCGAAACCGCCGAGGGAGCAAATCACATGGTCGCATCGTGAGATGAGATATAAATCCAAATAGCCTTTCGAACTGTCGTTTTGGTCACAAACGCGACAGGCAATGTCTTTATCCAACGCAGGTAAAATCTCTTTTCGTATCCAATCGGGTTCTTCCGAGAAAAAGAAAAACTTCACGTTCGGATCGAGGGAATGAATTTTCCGAACGGCGAGAACGAAAAACTCGGCTTGCGTCGGATGCGTTCCGAGAACGCCGTGTGCATAATCGCCACGCCTTACATGTACCGCGCAGGATTTGTGAGTGTTGATATCGTCCAACAGATCTTTGCAGGTGTCGATGTCAATCGGGTGAAATTTATCCTTCAGAAGCCGAACACCGTGCTCCCGGTACGGTATCACGTTTCTGTTGTGTTCAAACCGAAAAAACGTGCAGTTCACCCACGTTTCAAATTTACCAGCATACTCCAACTCAATCGAAGGAAATGCTTGTTTTAACTGAAATGTACGTTCGAAATGACCGTCATAATCCGTTCGTTTCTTTTCAAACCAAGCCGATGTATATTTTACGGGAAGACGGTACTTTTCGCGTATGTCTTCGCCACAACCGTAACCGCCGATTTGATCCGCTATACCGTTTTCCAACCGAATAACAACCGTTTCCACATGAAATACCTTTCGCATCGTCCGCTGTAAAGCAACTCTGACGTTGGTATTGCGCGTCAGAAAAAAGATTGTCAGTGCAAAGAAGAAAAAAGCAACGAAAGCGCGTTTGAGAATTTTCATCATGCCGAGATTAAAGTGAAAAAGATTTATGCGGTAAAAAAAACGAAACAGAAAGGGAAATTCGATTTAACGAACCAGCCTTTGCCTGCTTTTGACAGTCTTTGCAATTTACGTTCAACGTCATCATTTTTTAACAAAAACGGAGCACCTTTATTTTCGGTTAAAATTGCGCCAAAAACCGTTCGTCGTTCTGGTAAAAGCGACGAACATCCTCAATCCCGTACAACAGCATCGCCAGGCGTTCGATACCGAAGCCGAACGCAAAACCCTGCCAATCCTCATCAATGCCGCAATTTTTAAAAACGTTCGGGTGCACCATACCGCAACCGAGGACTTCGAGCCAGGTATTATGAAACTTCCCGAGATTTGTAATAAAAATATCGACTTCGAAGCTCGGTTCCGTGAACGGGAAAAAGCTCGATCTCAAACGTACTTTGAAATCTTTGCCGAAAAACTGACGCACAAAGTAGTCCAGCGTTCCCTTTAAATCCGCGACCGACGTGTTTTTATCGACGCACAAACCTTCGACCTGATGAAAATTGAAGCGGTGCGTTGCGTCATCGGTATCGCGCCGAAAAACACGTCCGGGAGAAATAATCTTCAGCGGCGGTTTGTGTTTCAGCAACGTGCGAATTTGAACGGTCGAGGTCTGCGTACGCAGAAGATACTTTTCGTCCGCCTTGCGGGACGTCGTTCCAACTTCTTTTGTCGGAAGGAAGAAGGTATCCTGCTCGGAACGCGACGGATGATTTTCGGGCGCATTAAGCGCATCGAAGCAGAACCATTCCGTTTCAAGCTCCGCGCCTTCCGCGACCGAATACCCGAGCTGTTTGAAAATATTCGCAATGCGTTTCCGAACCTGCGTCAACGGATGCAGCGGCTTGGCGGAAGGGTAGGGTGACGGCAGGGTCGGATCGATCGGATTGCCCAATTTTTTCAAACGTTCGCACGATTGTAAAAATTTGGTCTTTTCCGTAATCGCCGCTTCCAGCGCGACTTTAACGGCATTCAGCACTTTCCCGCGTTGCACCCTTTCGGTTGGATTGCAGTCCTTTAATGTTTTCAAATAACCGACGAGGTCGCTTTTCGAACCCAGAAAACGCGTTTTGACGGTCTGTAACTCCGCAAAAGAATTACACGCGCGAACGGCTTGCTCAGCGGTCGATTGAAGATTTTCGAGTTCTTCCATATCTCTCAAAACTATCCTATCGAAAAGTACCGCGGTTTAAAGGAAAATCCGATTTATTTTATCCGTTCGACCTGCTTTATACGATGGCGACGGCACGATCAATGTTTTCCGAGAAACAGAGAACGGCGTGGAAATTGCCTTGTTTCCGTCTTTTCTTCTTCGCCTGCCGGCGTTACAACCTACTCCGGCAATAAAAAACAACATCGGGAACTCCAACGAGTTGCCAGAGCCGGGTACGCTTTTGACATCGGCTGTTTTCGGTCGATCTCGATGCGCCTCGGATAACTATGGAAGGGGAAGGGTAGGAAAGAAAAAACAAAGGCAAAAAGTGACAACAACACCCTCATCTCCTGCCTGTTCCCATTCCCTTCACTCATTTCTGACCCCTTTTAACAATACACGCAATCGATACTCCTCCGTAATACCGCACTTGCGGCATTTGACTTTAAGATCCGACAGATCCTTCCGTCACAATGCACGGCAGGCGAACAGGGAGACGGAACAAAGAGCACACCCGCAGGTTAAATACAAGCTACCACGACACTTAACCACCAGCATGATGCACCTCCTCGTTTAAACTCCGATTTACCGACCGTTCACACTCCCCGTCACCGCGAGAGAGCACACCCCGCATAATCGACGCGTTTTTCGGCAATAAATGCCTAAGCGGATATGTCGCCAGCCTCGACCTTTTCGGCGCTCAACTTTGCAGTCTTTTTCGCCGGGTTTTTCGCCGCAGACTTCGAAGGAGCCGCAACATCGGCTTTAGAAGCTGTTCCGCATGCCTTCAAGGCCTGCGCAATCAAAGCTTTGAAGCCCTCCTCGTTGCGGATTGCCAACTCGCTCAGTTGTTTGCGATCCAATTCGATACTGCACTTCTTGAGACCGTTGATGAAGCGGCTGTAAGAGACCCCCGCCGCGCGACAGGCGGCATTGATACGGACAATCCACAAGCGACGAAACTCGCCTTTTTTCTTGCGTCTGTCGCGAAACGCATACGCTCCCGCGCGCCAATAAGCATCGTTCGCATAGCGAAACAGGCGGGACTTATTGCCGAAATACCCGCGTGTTTGTTTCAGTATCCGCTTACGACGTTTCCGTGTTGCAACTCCGTTCGTTACTCGTGTCATCTTCTTTTCTCCGTTTAAGCCAAAGCAAGGTCGTCGTTTAAACCCTGCTTCGAACCCTTAAAATTTTCTCAGAAATTCGCAAAAGGCATTGCCGCCTTTACTGTCGCAACCTGCTTGGCGTTATCCAAACACACATCCTTGCCGGCGCGTCGCGACTGGCTGTTGGATTTGTTGCGCAAAAAATGCCGATAACCGGGTTTGCGAAGCATCACCTTACCCGTTCCCGTAATTTTAAATTTCTTCGCAATCGATTTTTTCGTCTTTTGCATACCCTGAGGAAATATCTTTTTCTGCCGCCTGTAAAGCGAAAAAATAACATTACGGCTTCTTTTGCGGTCGCTTCGCCTTCGGCAACGCCCAACGGAGAGGATTGAACGTGACAAAATACTTCGGATCCTTAAGCGAACCGTTGACGGAAGCCGAAAATGCGCGCGTGACGGGCGTAAAAATCTGAAACGCATGACGGACAATCGGTATGCCCATTTGCCGATGATCGAAAAACGAAAAGTTTAAATCGCCCTTTAACCAATGATTTTCAAGATCCACAACACCCGCAATATCGGCTTGTGCGGTATCGCCCGACAATTCCGCTTTTTGAGTACGAATTTCGTTTTCGTTGAATGAAAAATTCGATGTGAAACGGTCAAAATGGACGGTCGGCAAGAACGGAATTTTGGCGAAAAGCAATTTTTGCAACGGTCCGAGAAGGTGAATTTTGGATAATTCCGGATTTTTGAAATCCGCAAAACCTTCGCCCTCAACGGAAAATTCGGGGTGCCGACGCCCTTTCGCCTTAATGTTGAGATCCAACAGCCCGCTGTACGTTTTTAAATTGTCGAGTGGAATATCGGCGACCCATTTGGCAAACATCGGTTGTTGCAACAAAGACCCCGTCGGCAGTTGCGCGCCCTCGGCTTCGATTTCAAATGTCTCTTTATGTAAAAGAAGGTTAGCCTTGAAGGGCGCCGTATGAAACAGCTTTCCCTGAAGCGTCGATTGTGTTTTTTCGGCATCCCGTCGGTATGTAACCTTCAAATCTTCAACGGGCATCGCGTCGATTTTATGCATCGGCGATTGAAGGGCAACCTCCCAATAATCGTTCGGCAATTCGGGAAACGAAACACAGCCTTTGAAAGAAGCCTTTGTCGGTATCAACGGATGCAGTCGCTTCAAATGCTCTATGTCGGAAATACCGATAAAATCCTCAATCAACGTCTCCCAACGTTGTACCGAAAACGTCCCCGATCCGTTAAAATCAAACTGTTCATGTTGTTCGTCTTTCGGATCGTACGGCCAACGAATGAAACAGGAACCTTCGCCGTCGGGCGTTTGTAATCGATGCAGTCTAATGTTCGCATAGCCGGGTTGATGCGAAAACGTAACGGCAAGTTTTTTAAAATCCGTCCGTTTGTAACGTCCGTTCGCCGCTTTCGCACACCCGAAAAGGCTACTAAAGTGTTGCTTTTGATCCCATTGAAACGCCACATCGGTATAAGGATTTTTGTCGAAAAAACGAAAATTATTCGAAAACGCATCCCACCAGGGCGGTAAATACGGCTCCAAGGCATTGATTAGGTCGGGCGCGACAGTTCCGTTGCAAAAAACTTGCCCTTTTTGTTCCGAAAAATCGCAGGTTCCGTACGTTCGAAGATCGGATTTATGTTTTTCAGCATCCGACACAAAATTGCTCGGCTGTCGGAAGGTTGCATCCCAGGAAAAAACATCGGCATCTTTGGAAAGTTTTGCCTCGGCTTGCTTAAACGGCTGATTGTTGACGGTGAAATCGGAAGTGTTCAACCGTACCGTCGCTTGTTGCAAATTACCTTGAATTTGAGCAACAAGCGGGGCGTTGAATAAAATGTGATACGGATTTTGCGGCACATTCGCCGTTTGATTGCAAACGTTAGAATCAGCAATGAGAAGACCTTTTAACAACGATCCTTTTTTTCGGAGCAAATGAAATGCAAATTTTCCTTTTCCTTCCAATCCGTTACCGTCGACGGAAAATTGAACCTTGTTTTCGGTATCGGGTCGGAAATCTTCCAAACGTCCGTAAAGGTTCAACGACCGATTAAAAACGTCGGTGTCTCCATGAAATTCGACCGAACAACGATCTTTGAAAGCATACGTAACATCCGCCGAAAGATAACGAACGGAACATTTCGGTGTATCGATTTGTTGTGTCCGTAAAAAAGCGGACGCACTTTTTTCATCGAAACGCATTTGCCCGGAAACATCCGTTGCCCGAACATCTCCGAAGGCTGCTTCATTGGTTTTAAACATCAGCGAAAGTTTCTCATCATCTCCTCCTGTATGCAGTTGCAAATTTTTTAAAGAAAACGCCTCCGGCTTTACACCCGAAGAAGGCAGATTTTCAAGGAGCGTTTTGTATTGTTGCAATATATGGAGCGAATGGAAGTTTCCTCGCAACAAACCCAAGGTCTCGTGATGCGCCGACAGTAATGCGCAATAATCGTCGTCGTTTTTTCGAATAAGACCTCTCAGCGCATCGAATTTCCCGAAAGATGTTCCCAAAGTGCCGTTTTGAATTTCACACTGCCACTGCTCGAGAAACTTTTCACTTTTTAAAGGTGAGAAATCAATGCGGGATACCCCGAAAGGCATTTCCTGAAATTGACCTTCAATATCGTATAGCGTTAATTGTTGTCTCGACAGAACGGCTTTGGACGTACGAAGCGGAAGCTTCAGAAGGCGGCAAATCGAACCAACGGGGATAAGCAAGGAGGAATTGAAAAACACGTACGTCAGCCAACCGATGCCGACAAGCAACAAAAACAGCTGGATATAAAGGAAGCGTTTCATGGATTAAGGAAGGTACGAAGCGCGTTATCCTGCTCTTTTTGGTGCGTGATGCGGAACAAAAAATCAATCCATTCTGGCGTAAAGGCGAATTTTTTCTCCGCATAATTGCCGATTTGCAAGCGCCCGCCGATGCGTTCCGAAAACGTTAATTCATAGGTTTTCGGGATGTGAGCGTCGTTTTCCGTTGTGATAAAAAGCGTATAGGTGTCGGTCGGAAACGTCGGAAGTTCTTCGGTTTTTAACCATCGATCACTTTTCAAATACGCCAACGGTACGTCTTTGTAATCGGCAGGATTTAGCGTTTCGATGACTTCCTTAAAAGGCGATTTCAATTTCACACGAACAATGCGTTCGTCCGCATTGAATTTCCAAACGGTTTTATCCTCCGAAAGTTCAAAATACGTTTGGAAAATTTCGGGATTGAACGAAGTCAGTTGCATCCACAGCGGTTGGTTCGACAATTTAACATAAGCGGTATCCTTGTCGTAATAAACGGTTGCCGACAGGGTGTTGCTCAAAGTTGTAATTTCCAGATCTAAACGCGTTTTATCCGCTATATTGGGCGCATTCGGAAAAAATTCCTTCGCGCACAACATGTTCAACGTATCCGTGAGCGACTGCAGGCGTTTCGCGGGAACTTTTTGCGTCCGAACGGGAACATCGGCTTCCGCATGAACCGACCGCTCCCATTCGTTTTTATCCAACGGGTGCAAGATTGTTCGAGTGCCTTGCCGATGGCAGACAATTTGACAGATTTGCGAGAATTCCAAGTCGAAAATCATCCGTTCGCACAGCATTTTGGACGCATGTAACAAGCGTTCGACGGCGTCGGTTTTGACCAAAAACAACGATGCATCATTGTTGCGTTGAGCGATATAAGTGTGCGGTTCGCTCTCTTTCGGCAATAGTTTGATGGTTTCGGCCATTTGACCGTCACTCAATATCAATCGAAGCGTTTGATTGGTATCCGAAAAACTTTGCCGATACGGTTGCGCCTCTTCGTCTGTCAAAAAACGATCGACGGTCATATGTCGCAGTTGTTGCGAAAGCGCATCCGCCTTTTGTGTATCAATCGGAACCGAAAGTGGCAGTTTTAACGACCATGCCGTCCCCGTCCAATCCAAAAGCACTTTTTGCTGCGCCGTTTCCAGCGCGATTGTTTGTAAAGTCGCCAAATCCAATAGATAAGGGAAATACCACTGTTCTAAGGGTGTTTTTAAAAACCTTGCAAGTTCATCGTTGACGGAGAAAATTTCGCGCGTCTCGGGAATAAGCAAATACGTTTTTTCATCCTCATCCGTCGCTTTACCGACCGTGAGTTGATACGTTTCATCCGACGTTCGCAACGTAAGCGTATCGAGCGGCGGTTCGAAACCGTATTGCGGTAAATCCGTCGCCGAATCGGTTCTAAGGACAAACTTCGGTTTTAACCCCAAAAACGCTTGCAAAAAGCGATCCATGACCAAAGGATGCGCTTTTGCGTTCACGGGAGCCGTCATGCGCCATTCGGAAGCTGTTTTTTCGAAGCACATCGATGTACCGTCGCGAAATCTAATATCAACGGATTGCAAATCCAATAGATGATGTTGGAAATCAAGCATATGGATTTCGGGAGAAGACGAAGTGTCGCCAAACCGTTGATACGCAAATAACGCTATCCAGAGGACATTCAGCAGAGTTAGAAAAAACGCGAAACCGAAACGGAACATGCTATATGTCATTCGGATACGTTTCAGAGAAAAAATTTCAAGTTTTTCACTCTTGCATTATTATACAGTGGTTTTGTTGCAAAAAGAGACGTCTTAAGACGAAAGGCATAGTTATTCACATTATTTATATTAGTTAAGTGACATAACACAGGCAATTTATAAAATAGCGGAAGGTAAAAAATCTTGTCTGTTTCTTAAAAAAAGGGCAGTATCAGTGTGATTATTCTGACGGGTTTTAGGTTTTCGGACGGGTTTAAAGAAAAAGCATCAGGGTGAGGTGAGCGAACGTCAAATTATCATCATAGGCAATCCGAACTGCGGGAAAACGACCCTGTTCAACGATTTAACGGGGGCGCACGAGCGGGTTGCGAATTACGTCGGGGTCACTCACGGTATCCAAAGCGGAAGTTTTTTTGATAATTTCGGGCAAAAAACGACAGTGTACGATTTGCCGGGCACCTACGGGCTGTCGGTCGGAACATCGGAAGAGCGGGAAGTTTTCGACTTACTCCGTCATACTGATGAACAAACGCGACTTTTGTGCGTTCTGGACGCGCGTGCTTTGGAAAGAAGTTTGTTTCTTGGAACACAGCTTTTGGAACTGGGATTACCGATTTGTTTTGCCGTTCATTTTTCGTTTCGCCTGCAAAAACAGGGGCATATGCTCGATAGAGCTTCTCTGGAACGTGCACTGCCGGCTCCCGTGATTTATTTATCCCAACGAACGGCGGTGCGTCGGCGCCAGTTGCGCGATGTCGTGACGCGCGATTTATTCAAAAAAACAAATAACTTTCATATTCCGTTTCCGAATGAAGGCGAAAAATTACGGGATAAATTGGCGGAAAAAATAAATCTTTCGAGCGGATGGTGCGGTTTTTTGCTGTTGCAGGATCGTGCGCAACGAAAAGCGTTCACGGCGGAGCACGAGGAGCGTTTCGTTCAAACGGAGGACGCTTTAAATCAAACCGTTACGAATTGGAAGACGCAGGCAACGACCGCGCGTTACCGATGGATTGAGAATGTGGTCGCGCAATGCATTCGGCATGTTTCGGGGCAACGTTCGTCCTTCGATTGGGATCGGGTGTTTCTGCATCCGTTTTTGGGACTTGTATCCATGGGGATGATTGCATTTTCGATGCTGTTGACAGTCTTTACGCTTTCGGAATATCCGATGCGGCTGTGCGAATGGGGGATTGAAGCGCTTCAAAGCGGTTTAAAAGGATGGTTGCCCGATACGTGGTGGCGTTCATTGCTGACGGAAGGTGTTTTGGGCGGTTCGGGAAATGTTTTGCTGTTTCTGCCGCAATTTGTTCTGGTGATTGCCTGTCTCGGGATTTTGGAAAATACAGGTTATCTGGCGCGCGTCATGTTTTTGTTGGATCGATGGATGAAAAAAATCGGTCTTTCGGGCTCATCGTTCGTGGCACTCGTTTCCTGCTACGCCTGCACCGTCCCCGGGATTATGCAGACGCGCTGCGTTTCTAACCGCCAAGAGCGCTTGACAACGCTCTTTGTGGCACCCTGGGTGAATTGTGCCAGTCGCGTTCCCATTTATCTGTTGCTGATTTCTCTCTTATTTAAAGATATGACGCCGTGCGGCAAAACGTTGCTGGTGATTGCCATTTACCTGACGGGTCTGGCGGCGGCATTAACGTTGGCGGCGGCAATACGCACTTTTTTCTTCAAAACCCGCGGTTCCGTGTCCGTTGCCGAAGTACCGCCGCTTCTCAGCCCGCAATGGACGTATATTTTAAAGCTGATGAAGGCGCAAACACTCTTTTTTTTACGGAAAGCGGGTACGGTGGTTTTGGCGTGCAGTGTCGCGTTGTGGCTTTGCCTTCACGCGAGGATAACGCGTTCAGGCGAAACGGTCGACTGCGTGCATTGGGTCGGTGAAAAATTAGAAAAAGTTTTGCGTCCGATCGGCTTTGACGGCAATTTGGGCATTGCGTTGCTGAGCTCCTTTGATGCGCGCGAGAATTTTATTTCCACCTTGGGCGTTCTGTATAATGCGGATGCAAAGGAACCAGGTTGTTTGCGCGAGTATTTGCAAAAGGCAAAAGATGCCGAAGGAAAGCCGATTTATTCGTTTGCAACCTGTGTATCGCTGATTTTGTTTTTCATGTTTTCATTGCAATGCATCGGAACATTGATGTTGGTCAAGGCGGAAGCGCAAACGTGGCGTTTGCCGCTGTTGCAGTTTGTCTTTATGAACGGCTTCGCTTATGCGCTGTGCTTTGTGGTTTATCAGGTACTGCGGTGAAAATACCGATTGGGACAGTTTAATAACGAATACAATGTTTAAAGCAGGGTAGGGGGGGGGCTTTGTTCCTAAAGTGCTCCGTTTGAAAAATCATGTACGCTACTTACCGAAAATACAAAATTTCCAAATGGAAAGGACTGTATTCAAGGAAGATTTTTGTATCGATGTTTGAAGTTTTGGAGGAAACGCCTTCACAATGATGGATGATGGACGCGACGGGAAAACAAGCCGTTTCGAAACAAACAAATGTCAATCTTCCATGGCACTCGGGCGTTTTTATCGTCAAATCTCTTTTATCCGTACTCGCCGTTTATAAACCCTGCGGCGTTCGGTCACATCCGAATGATGGCGAAAGCGGCAGGCAGGCGTTACTGGAAGCACCGTATGATTTTGAAAAAGAAGCCTATAAAATCGGAAAAAATTATCTTTATCTCCTAAATCGTTTGGACAGCCCGACGTCGGGGTTGCTGTTGTTAAGCACGGATTTTGAAACAACGCAACAGGTGCGCGCGCTTTTTAAAGCGCATCGCGTACAAAAGATTTATCATGCAATCATTAAAGGATTTTTTTCCGAAAAGCCGCTTGTTTGGCGCGATTGCCTGGATGTTCAACACAAAGGGGCTTACGTGCGAACCCGTTGCACCAAAGAAAACGGCGTATGGGCAAAAACCAAAGTTCGCCTTTTAAAAATCATACATCTCCAAAACGAAACCATGAGTTTGATCGAACTGCAACCGCTTACGGGACGCACGCACCAACTGCGCGTGCAATGTGCCGCCCGCGGTTTTCCGATATTGGGCGACAAAACGTACGGCGATTTCGGGTGGAATAAACGCTTAAAGGCGGAACAGCTTTATTTACATGCGGAAAAAGTTTCCTTTAGTTTTGGTGGTACGACTTTCGAAGCCGAATGTCCTTCGGGATGGGATTTGGAAGATGCGCAATCGAATGCAGTCTGTGATAAATGCAAAAATAAGATATAGCAATTATAACAGAATTTTATAAAATCGTCAATACTTTTCGTAGGTTTTTTTTTAAATTATTCAGAGGTATTTTTTTAGTTATTGTTTAAAAGGGTTGTTTTTTGCAATATCGACGCGGATAATTGTAGGATTTTTGACTTTTAGGCAGATATTTTAAGAACAGTCGTACTGCGCAGGGATACACATACAACAAATATGTACCACGCAGGTATTGTCTAAAACGGTAAATTACGCCTTTTGGTGAAAAAATCCGCTAAACGTACCGTTTCCCATCAGATGTTAAATACTCGATGACGTTTTTTTCCCCTGTTTCACCAACCACCGTCTTAACAGTCCAAGCGCGGTTACCGTTATGGCGTTCTGAAAGATCTGCCGATCCATGGCATCATCCAAATGCTCGAGAGGCAACAGGTACGTGGCGCAGTCTTCCGTCGGGTCGAAATCCGTATCGCACGTTTTTTCGCAATTTTGCAGCAGATAAAAGTAAATGTGCGAATTAAAACAAGCAGGATTAAAATAACAGGCGTAGAGCAAGATTGGATTTTTTCCCGTATAACCGCTTTCTTCGCGCAATTCGCGGTGCAGGGTATGCACGGGATCTTCATCTTTTTCAATGCCGCCGCCCGGAACTTCCAACGAAAGATCTCTGCAACCGGGACGGAATTGGCTGACGAGCACCAGTTCGTTTTTCGAAGTAATCGCAAGGCACATGACAGCGTCTTTTCCATCGATGACATCGAAGTCGACCGAACTTTTGGAATTATGCGCATGACAGGTGTACAGATCGCCGAAAAAGTACGAACCTTTCGTCGTTTCGGCATCCACCGTCCACGGTTCGGGACGCTTCTTATCCCACGTCCATGAAGTTTTTTTCTCAATCATCGCGTCTTCGGGATAACATCGACAAGTAATACAGCAACGTTCCAAGGGAAGCAATGAACGCCGCGACGTACGTAAATGCCGCCGCATTTAAGGTTTCGCCGACGCCGACTTGTTCCTCTTCATCGATGATCGACAATCCTGCCAATGCTTTTTTAGCGCGACGGCTGGCGTCAAATTCTACAGGAAGCGTGACGAGCTGGAAAATCGCCAAAATGAGATAAATACACACCGCAACCTTAATCAACCCGAAGAAGTTAAGAAAAAATCCGCCGAGAATTACAAACGGCAACAGCTGACAGGAAAAATTTGTTACAGGAATCAACGCCGAACGCCACTGTAATGGCGCATAAGCCTCTTTATGCTGAACGGCATGCCCTGCTTCATGCGCCGCAACACCTAATGCCGCCAGGGATGTACCGTCGTAATTGTCTTCGCTGAGTGCCAACCGTCGATGGATCGGATCGTAGTGATCGGTCAATTTCCCTTCGATACGAACAATTTCCACATCGCGAATGCCCGCTTGCTCCATTACCGCCGCTGCCGCATCCTTCCCGCGGACACCGCTTTTGGAACGCACCTGCGACCATTTCGAGTACTTCGAATGCACTTGAAATTGCGCCCATAAACCGAGAACAAGCGGTAAGATAATGTAGTAGAGATATTCCTGCATGGCTTTATTATACCCGCTGTTTTGCGTACATTCGCAAGATTTTTTTCAAAACTCAGCGTATTTATTTTTACAAGGGCGTCGATAGACAATTTTTGATAAAGTCGGCAGTCTTTTTCGAAGCACCGTTTTTACCGATTAAAATGCAACTCTTTTGAATACGAAGCACGGTACACATGCCCATTTTTCACCGATACGGTGCTTTAAATTTTTACTTTTCCCGCTTCCGAAGCGCCCGAAAAATTTTCGGCGTTTGTTTTTAAAAAAAACGGGTCGATATTGTTGACAGGTGGGAGATTGTGGGGGACAATGTAACAAAGTGGTGAACTTGTAAGCGTCCTGCATGGGAATTTTGGGAAACATTTTTGTCGGTGAATTTTCGCATCAGCTGGATGTGAAAAACCGCCTGTGTATCCCGTCAAAATGGCGATTTGTCGGCGATGACACCGATGCGTACCTGGCACTTCCGAACCCCATCGGTTGCATTACGATTTACCCGCCGAAGATGGTGGCACGCCTGGAAGAAAAAGTGTCGGCGGTCAGCTTGGGAGATACGAAAGGGCAAAAGGTACTTGCGAAGTTATTCTCTCAGGCCGATACGTTCGGTTGCGACAAACAGGGACGCATTACGTTATCGGAAAAGCTTATTCAACATGCGCATTTGGAGAAAAACGCGCTGTTGGTCGGCAGTTACGCGACTTTTAACATTTGGGAGCCGCAACGTTATCGCACGTACGATGAGGGTTCGTTCGAAGAGGAGGAGAACGAAATGAGCAATTTACTGCAACAGTTGGGATTGTAGAATGGGAGGGCACACACCGGTTTTAAAAACGGAAATCCTGCAAGCATTTAAGGATGTTTGCGGAACGGTGTTGGACGGAACCTTCGGCGGCGGCGGTCACTCGGAGGCTCTGCTGAAACAAAACCCCTCCTTACATATTGTTGCGACCGATACGGATCCGGAAGCGGCGGAGCGTTCGAAGTATCTGAAAAAGGAATTTCCGACGCGCTTTGAATTTTTTCAAATAAACTTCTCGGAAATTTCAAATCTGCATCGAACCTTCAATGGCGTTTTGCTGGATTTAGGCGTTTCTTCGTTTCAGCTTGAAACACCGGACCGCGGGTTTTCGTTTCGCAACGAGGGTCCGCTCGATATGCGAATGAACCCAAGCGTCGGTTTGTCGGCGCGCGATTTTTTAAAAAAAGCCACGCCCGAAGCACTGACGCAAGCCGTTCGCGAATACGGCGAGGAACCGCAGTGGCGATCGATCGTACGTGCGATTTTGGAACATCGGGAGCGCGAAAACTGGGAAACAACGACGGATTTTGTTTCCTTCCTGGAACATCACACGTCGATTGCAAAATCCAAGAAGCCTCACCTTCACCCGGCAACGCGCGTGTTCCAAGGACTGCGCATCGCGGTCAATGATGAACTGCACCACCTGGAACTCGGATTAAAGGCCGCTTTTGAGTGTTTAAATCCCGGCGGTCTGTTGGCTGTGATTACGTTTCATTCGCTGGAAGATCGCATTGTGAAGCGGTACTTCTACGACTGGTGCGGTCGCAGTCTGACGCGCGACGATGCGCAACCGCGGCAGTTTAAAACGGTGCGTGCGACATTGATAACGCGCAAACCGATCACGGCGATAGAGGCAGAAGTTGCATCCAATCCGCGTTCTCGTTCGGCGAAACTGAGAATTTTAAAAAAGTTATGAATATGAAACTCCTGAAATATAAATACGGCATTGTCGCCTTTTTCTGTTTGGCGGCAACGGGTGCGTTCAGTCTGTTCGGTATGCGCTATACCGCTTCCAAACAGGCGTTGCAGATAAAAAATCTGGAACGGGAACTGCAAAAGTTGCGGACGCTCGATCGGCGAATGGATCTTTACCTGGCGCATTGGCAACGGCAACAGAGAATTTTTTACGCAAAGCATTCGGCACGGCGTATGCTTTGGATTAAGAACGACAACCGTCTGCCGAACGTAACCGCCTTGGCTTATAACCGCTGATGTCACCGCTGTTTTCAAAACGCTGTTATGTCGTCGTTGCACTGTTTGCGGCAGGATTTGCGGTCATTGCTTCGCGTTTTCTTTACTTGGGATATTACGGACATCGGTTTGACGGATTTCTAAAAAGCGCACGCCAACGTACCCGCATTATTCCCGCTTCGCGCGGAACCGTCATCGACTGCAAAGGACATCCCTTAACACTGCAACAGCCTGCCTATGATATCGGCGTCGATTTAACGCAAATTTCGGAGAAAGACCGCGAAAGATTGCCGTTGTTGGCGGATATTTTGAAGCTTCCGCCGTCCGACTTGGCAGTTCTTTGGAAGCCGTCGCAAATTCGATGGAAGTCCCTGGCGAAAGAGGTCTCTGAAGCATCTTACGAAAAAATTAAAGCTTTGCGTATCAAGGGCGTGTACGGCAATCGCCAATTTCAACGGCGTTACCTGCATGCGCCGAGCATGAGTTATATTGTGGGTTTCATGAATACCGAAGGGCAACCCGTTTGCGGCATCGAAAAATTGATGCAGTTTTTTCTCAAAGGGCAGGACGGTTGGGTTGCGTACGAGGTGAACGGCAAGGGCGACGAAATGCGGCAATATCGCAAACACACCCTTGAACCGACGGACGGTTACACCGTTGAATTGACGTTGGACGACCGCATTCAGCAGTCGGTCGAAACAATTTTGTCGGAAGCTCGGGAACGTTTGCGGGCACAATCTGTTCAAGCCTTGGTGACGCATCCCGCGACGGGCGAAGTCCTGGCGTGCGTGACGGTTCCCTTTTTCGATTCCAATCATTATCGGCAATACAAAACGGAAGCACTGACCAACGTTGCGCTTTCAAATGTCTATGAACCCGGTTCGGTTTTTAAAGCCGTCACCGTTGCCGCGGCACTCGATTGCGGTGCCGTTAAAACAACTGATACCTTCAACTGCGGATTATCGAAAGCACTTTATCGCGGGAAAGAATTGCCGTTGCCGAAAGATTGGAAGACGTTCGACCAAACGATGGACGTCGGCGAAATTTTGCATCATTCCAGCAATCGCGGAACGGTGCAGATCGGGTTCAAACTCGGCGCCGAACGTCTGTACGACTACGGAAGGCGTTTCGGTTTCGGCGAAACAACCCGAACGGGATTTGCTGGAGAAACGCGCGGTATTTTTCATCCGATCAAACAGTGGGACGGTTTAACGATTACGCGGCTTCCGATGGGGCACGCACTCGCCTGCTCGATTTTTCAGATGCATTACGCCGTGGGAGCGATTGCCAACGGCGGCTTTTTGATGTATCCGCAGTTCGTTAAGCGCATTTATAACACAAAAGGCAAGAACGTTCACACCTTTGAACCGAAAACACGGCGCAAGGTGTTAAAGGAAACGACCGCACGAACCATGCGCGATTTGCTGTTGCTCGATGAACATTCAAAGGCGTTTGTGCGCGGTTATGCAGTTTCGGGGAAAACGGGAACATCGCAAAAGATTATCGACGGTCAGTATTCACACACGCAACACGTGGCGTCGTTTTCGGGATTTTTTCCGAATAAACGACCGCAATTCCAAATCACGGTCGTAGTGGACACGCCACACGTGCAGGGTATCGGATACGGCTCCGTCACGGCGGCGCCGCTTTTTAAGGAAATTGCGAGCAGTATCATTTCTTACACGGGATTGCCGCCGCAAACAAACATTTTGAAATTATGATGCTCAATGCCGCTCTTTTATCGTACGCACCGTTACTGCAACGGTTCGCTTTCCCTTTATTAAACACTATGACATCGGTGAATTTAAAAACGTTGTTGCGCGCGACACAGGTAAAAAAGCGGTGCGGTTCCGACGCCAATCCCGATATTACGAACATCGCCCTGCACCATCGGCAAATTCGACCGAACGGTTTGTTTTTCGCTGTTTCGGGATACGAAAACAATGGTCTTGATTACGTCCATGCGGCGATTGCCAACGGCGCGGCGGTGATTGTTGCCGAAAAAATCATCCCGCACCTGCCGAACGTCATTCAAATCCAAGTCCCGAATGTACGTACCGCCGTTGCGCAAATCGCACGCGCCTTTTACGGTTTTCCCGATGAACAACTGCGTCTTGTCGGCGTGACGGGAACAAGCGGCAAAACCACAACGACCTGGCTGTTGCACTACCTTTATCAGGCGGGATTGAAGCAAAAAACAGGTCTTGTCGGCAGTCTGCACAACGACTTGGGACGGCGCGTTTTGCCTTCGGTTCGAACCACACCCGACGCGATAACGCTGATGAGTTATTTAAGCGAAATGGTGTCGGAGAACGTCCAAAACGCCGTTATCGAAGCCTCTTCACAGGGTATCGACCAAAAGCGTACGTACGGCATGCATTTCAATACAGCGGTTTTCACCAATCTCGGGCACGATCATCTGGATTATCACCAAACAGCGGAAGCTTATTATCTTGCGAAACGTTCTCTGTTCGAAGCTCCTGCCTTAAAACATGCGGTCATTAACATCGATGATCCTTATGGGGGGCGGTTATTGAAGGAACTGCCTTCATCGGTAAAAGCCGTTACGGTTGGTATCGATCAAGCGGCGGATTTACGGGCGACCGACATTCGTTGGGATATGAACGGTACATGCTTTACCCTTCTTTCACCGCAGGGGAACGCAACGGTGCGTACGCGATTACTCGGGAAGTTTAATGTTTATAATTGTCTGGCGGCGTTGGGCGTATTGTACGCGCAAGGTTATAACTTGTCGGAAGTTTTGCCGGTATTGGAACGTTTTGCCGGCGTCCCCGAACGTTTGGAAGCGGTTGAAAATCCAAAGAAGCTCGATGTTTTCATCGATTTTGCTCACAAACCCGAGGCATTGGAAAATGTTTTGCAAACCCTGCGCGCCTGTACGAAGGGCAAACTGTACGTTGTTTTCGGTTGCGGTGGCAATCGGGATCGTTCCAAACGTCCGCTGATGATGCATATCGCCGAAAAATATGCCGATCACGTGTGGGCAACGAGCGACAATCCGCGTTTTGAGCCGCAAGGTCAAATTTTCGAGGACATGCGCGGCGGACTAAAGGACATAACGAAGGCGGATTTCATCACCGATCGGACGGAAGCGGTTTATCGTGTGTTAAAGGAATGTAAAGAAGGCGATTGCGTTTTGATTGCGGGGAAGGGCGCGGAAGAAACGATTGAAATCAACGGTCAATTCCTGCCGTACAACGATCGAAAAACGGTTGAAGCGTATTTTCGTACCGAAGCACCGTCAAGTGGTTTGTGAATAAATGAAAGGGTAGGGGACACGGTTCCCTAAGGGGAATTTTATGCCGAAATTCGATCCGAACGACCTGCAACGTTGGACGAACGGCGTTTGGTCGAAAATTCCGCAGGTTCCCGTCGAAGGATTTTGCTTCGATACACGAAAATTGACAGGAAATGCGTGTTTTTTGGCATTAAAAACCGCAACCAACGACGGACATTTATACGTCAAAACAGCTCGCGACTGCGGCGCGTCGGCGGCAATCGTAGAGCACTTTATCGAAGATTGCGACCTGCCACAGTTGAAAGTTGAAAATACATTGTCGGCGTTTCAGGCGATTGCGTGTGCATATCGTCAGACATTACCAGCAAAAATTGTCGCACTGACGGGGAGCGCGGGGAAAACATCCGCAAAAGAGCTTTTATCACTTCTGTTCGGCGAAGGAACGTTTAAATCACATAAAAATTTAAACAACACCCTCGGGGTTCCGTTTTCCCTGACGCAAATTGACGGTTCCGTGCATAAAATTGCCGTTTTGGAAGCAGGCATCAGCAAAAAAGGCGAAATGGACACGCTTGCGTCAATGTTGCAACCGAATGTATCGGTTTTAATCAATGTCGGAGCGGTACATCTGGAACATTTCGGAACGCTTGAAGAAATTGCAACTGAAAAAGCAAAACTTTTAAATGCCGCCAAAGAGCGTGCTTATTGTCCGAAGCAATGGGTATATCTGTCCAAAAACGTTCCGACGTACGTTTTTTCGGAGGATGCATCCGAAAATTTCGGAAACACTATTCCTTACTGCGTAACACCGACGAAAAGCGGATGGCAGTGCGTTGTGCAATCGAAAACGTTTGATGTACCTTTTCCGCTGGGGCATCGCATGGCGCAAACATTCGCGATGATGATCGGCGTGGCGCTCAACGAAGGCATTTCGGCAAGTAATATTCAGTCGCGTCTGTTACGTTGGAAACCTCTTGCGAACCGTGGAAGTTGGCAATGCATTGGTAATCGTCGGTATTTTGTCGACTGCTACAATGCCAATCCGTCGTCGTTCGAAAACAGTTTGGAAGGATTTTATCGCGAAGTCCCAAAGGGCATTCCGATTGCTTATTTTATCGGAAGCATGGCGGAATTGGGTGCGCAAAGCGCCGTCTTTCATCGGTTACTCGGCAAAAATTTTCACATACAAAAAGAAGATATGTTTGTATGCATCGGCGCGTTTGCGGAATATATTAAAGAAGGTTTATTGCAACACGGCGCACATACTTCGCAGATTTATACGTTTCCGTCAACGGAAGCGGCGTGTTTGTTGGTCGAAAAACTTCCGCATACCTACATTTATTTAAAGGGAAGCCGAAAGTACCAATTGGAGAATTTAATTGTCCGACAGGTATAACATTGCTTCCCGTCGAAAAAAATCGTGCACGTGTTGGTTCGAAACGCCCTGTGCACCTGTCGCCGACCGAATATCCGCGGGGCGATGGGAAAATTCGGTTGTCTTTCGACGGAATGGCAACACTATAATAGGGCAGAGTACATGAAAGCTCCGAAGGACATTACGCACTGTTTTGCATTTGATAAGAAGAAGCATATTGTCGATATGCAACGGCGTCCCGTAAATTTTTTCCTGAAATTCACCTGCGGACTGGTTTTTTTGGTATTTCTGGCGCAAATTGTTTTCTTTTTTTTATAATTCAACCCGCATAAGGATTTTCCTTTTGCCTTTTTTCAAAAAAATGCTTCCATGAATGGCATGTGCGAGGAGGAAGGTTGCGATTGTAAAAAGGAGAATGAGCCCGTTAACGGTGTTATCGAAAAACAGTTTCTTAAAGACCGAAAGGTTTTCCTGTGGGGCGAGGTCAACGATAAATCCGCCAAGGATGTTACGGAGAAATTGATTTATCTGGAGTTGCAGGCTCCCGGGAAGCCGATCACATTCTACATCAATACCCCTGGTGGCTCCATCACGGCTGGTATGGCGATTTACGACACGATGCGCCTTATTCAATCGCCGATCTCGGTGGTCGTAACGGGTTTGGCGGCGAGCATGGGTTCCATTCTTCTCAGCGGTGCGCGAAAAGGTCTGCGTTTTCTTTACCCGCACGCACGCGTTCTCATTCACCAGCCGCTGATTATGGGGCATATCGAAGCTTCCGCGGTAGATATTCATATTCAGGCGCAGGAAATGGAGAAATCGCGCGCGGAACTGAATAAAATTCTTGCCGAAGCCTCGGGACAGACGATTGAAAAAATTACGCACGATACCGACAGAGACTTTTATTTAAACGCAAAAGAAGCCATCGAGTACGGTTTGGCAGACGAAATTATCGCGCAGGGGCTGAAGTAAGAGGTTTCGGAGCATCGAGTTCCAGGCGATTTTTTGCCGGAAGGGCGGGGTGTGCATGTTGCGTACCCTTTTTGGGGTGCGGTGCGCCATGGGAGAAATATGCCGCAAATTTGTCGAAACCATTGTTTAACCGCCGCCGGCATAGCGGTGTGTCGCCGTACTGTTTTTGTGAACAAACAACAATTTCGAGAAAAAACAATCCAATTTACACTTGCATACGGTAAAAATTTCTTTCCATATAAAAGCACGGAGCTTTTTAGCTTCGAAGTATCGGAAAGTATAAAAATATGAGAAAAATACAATGTTGTTTACGGAGCGTGGTGGCAATGTGCCTGTCTGCGGTGCCTTTATACGGCGGTGACGATAATGATATACCCGAACCCGCTGCAAGAAAGACTTTTAGGGAAATTGCAGAGGAGTTTCCGCCAAGAATTAAAAGAAAAGAGAATATACGACTGTTTTATGATGTGAAAGGGAAGGTATCAAAATTAGATTCTGATGCGGTACATTTTTATGAACTTGTACTATTGCTTATGCGGAACATCCATGCTTGGAGTGATGAGGTTTGGGTGAGTTTTTTTCAAGAAAAGGATACAACAAAAAAGATTTTTTCCTCCCTGTTGTCGGATGAATGCGAGGTTATTTCTGTAAGAAACAGAAGAAAATGGATGGATGTACACGGCTTCAAGAGGGAATGTCGTGACGTCCTTATCGGTATCGTGTATAAGGATTGTGGTTATTGGTGCCGACTTTTGTTTTATAACACAGGTACCGAATTGCATGCGGGAGGTATCCGTCTGATGGACGTTCGTGGGGATGTAAAGTGGGAATTGTGTGAACCAAGTTATCACTCATTTGCGTACTGATGTGCAAAGCAATGAAAAAGATGAGATATTACCTGTTCGTTGTGATGATTTCTCTGGTACCGGCATCTTTGTACGGTAACCCGCAAAAGGTGCATTATTGCATTTCGGATGAGATCCAAAATTACATGAACGTCCTGGTATCGCTGAGACAAATGTTCGAAGCGGTTAACGGCGGACAAGATTTGTCGGAAAAGGATTTTAAGCCGTTGCTGTCGGAACAATGCTCTGTCAAGAGCATCAGATATGCAAAAGATCGTGATCGTATTTTAATGGAATTTGTTTGTTCGGGAACTGTCGTCGGACTGATTTTGGAGCGAAATCGCATCGGATTGTACCAAAACGGTTCGGCTTGGTCGCTTTGGGTTCATCGGAAATCCGACAAGAGAATCGCTCTGTACGCTTCTTCGGAAGAAAAACGGCTGATGAGGGACGCATGCAAACATCACGATATCTTTTCTAAGCATCCGTGCAACTCATCGGATCGATATGCACGAATGAATGCCGATACGGATCCGTTTGAACTCCGAATGCGAGATGCATTTGAACGAGATCCGGTTACGCTTTGACGCAATCCGTTAAATATGAGCTTCCTTTTGCAATTAATGCCGAAAACGCATACGCGTTTCTAAAAAAATGGTGTACGAATAAACAGTCAAAAGGAAAGAGTATCTTTGCCATACAAAACGATCCCGGTGTGCAATCCTTGTGCGGTGTGTTGATTAACGGAGCAAACTGTTTGTGTTCGCGTGTTTTGGATATTTTTAAGCCAACCGTTATTTTTATCGGAAAAAAGAACGGCGTTTTTACATGGACCGTGCGATGCCCGAAGGACAAAGGAGAAAAATACAAACTTTTGGCACGGCAGAGAATTAAAGAAAAGAGAAAAAACGTGTTTATTGTGGCGGTAGATTATCTCTCTTTGCGTTTTTATATAAGATTTGAGAAACAGGCATCACGGTCGGGAAATATTTTACAACGGATATGATAATCTTTCCGAAGGGGATATGGTGAATCGAGAATAACGATGGTTAAAGTTTTACGCGTCAGGATATTTCCGATTGTGACGTTGCTGTCGGCAATGGTGCCATTGCACGGAATCCCCTGTACACAGGAGCAGGCAAGAATACAATTAAATACGCATGTTAAGGCTTATAATAACGAACAAAAGGTAGTTGATGCGTTCGCGGGACAGTTCGGGAACCGTACGGAAGTATTCGATTTTCATCCGAACTTGCCGAACGGGTGTCATGTTATCGGTATGTATGGCAATAATGTTTGTTTCGGTCGGGGCGTTGTGCACACGATTATGATGAGAGTGCAATACCTAGGATTCCGATTTCTGTTGCAGTATATGGCACTTCCAAACGGTGACATGAATAATTTGGTCATCCCTTTGTCGTCACCCTGCACCGGAACGCATGAGGAAGATTGAAGATTTTTTCAAAACAGTCTTTTGGATTGCGGCAGGCTTTCGCGGCATGATGCCGTTGTACAGCGAGACTTTCGATCACAACGATGCAACCGCTCTTGAAGTCTTTCGATTTACCATGAGTTGCCCGAGAGAAGAGCTTGTTCGTGCGGTGTGGAATGCGTACGGAGAAGAGCAGGGCGAATATGTGTTCATTGAAGATTTTAGGAGATTTTTACCCGCAGGTGCCTTAATTACTTCAAAATTCGGAAATCACGAACAGGTTGTTCGAGGGTTAAACGGGGAAGAAAAACGTTGGGTTTGCATCAATTTTACATACAGAGGACGTGATTTTGCTTACAAATTTTTCGTTAAACAATCATCTCCGCAGGCTCCCGCAGTTTTTGAAGATGTTTATTTATATCCGAAGCCGAGAAATTAAAAAGATGTGTCGGATAAAGCTTAAAAAAGCGAACCAAAAGTTTTTCCGTCGTTTCCTTTCTTCCTTGCCTGTTTATCCGCTTCTCTAAAAGATGGATGCAGGCAAGGCGTTATGTTTATCGACGAAGCGGAAGTGTTTTGGAAAGCGGGAAACGGCGGTAACGGCTGTTGCAGTTTTCGGCGCGAAAAGTATCTTCCGAAAGGCGGTCCGGACGGCGGTGACGGCGGAAAAGGCGGCGATGTTGTTCTGGAATGTTCGCCGCACGTCAATGATTTAAGCGAATTTCGTTACAAACCGCAGGCAAAGGCGCAAAGCGGGCAGGACGGGATGGGTTCCGACTGTTACGGGCGCGGCGGCGAGGATTGCGTTTTAAAAGTTCCGCCGGGGACGCAAATTCTTGACCGTTATACGCAAACGCTTGTGGCGGAGGTTTTAAAGCCGAATACGCGTCTGGTGATTTTGAAAGGCGGGCGCGGCGGTTTGGGAAACTTACACTTCAAATCTTCCGTCAATCAAGCCCCGCGGAAGGCAACGCGCGGTCAACCGGGCGAAGAAGGTCGCTTTAAGCTTGTTTTGAAAACAATTGCCGATGTCGGTTTGGTCGGTTTCCCGAATGCGGGCAAATCCTCGCTCATCCGTTGTTTAACCAATGCCCAACCGAAGGTCGCAAATTATCCGTTCACAACCCTGCACGCCAATGTCGGTGTATTAACAGAGGAGAATAGGCATTTGGTTATTGCGGATATTCCCGGTCTCATCGAAGGAGCTTCGCAGAACAAAGGGCTCGGGTATCGTTTTTTGCGCCACATCGAACGTTGCCAGGCATTACTGATGGTGCTGGACGTTGGCAGTGAAGAGCACGAACCGTGGAAAGACTTTGAGCAATTACGCAACGAACTGTCACTCTACGGCATGGGGTTGAACGAAAAGCCCTTCATTGTGATTGCCAATAAGCGCGATTTATCGGGTTTTGATGAAAATTACAAAGTTTTTACCCAAAAATTCCAGAAGTTAACCGTATTGCCGATTTCCTGCAAAAGCGGCGACGGTTTGGAAGTTTTAAGAGCGTATCTGTTCGAGCATTTTGTGCCGAAAACTGACGAAACTGAGGAAGAAACCGCCTCGGAAGCGGTGGAGATACCTTTAAATACCGCGACTTCGGAACAAAAAGATTCCGATGCATGTGTATTGTAAAATACGAAGCGATAATTCTCGGTCGTGTTTTTTCAAAAGCAGGCAAAGCGAGTGGATTTAAGACTGCACCTCAATCAGCCATGACGGAACGTTTGTTTTTACACGCAGGATTTTCGGATTCTTGCGTCGGTTGGGCAAAAAACGACACATGGGCGTATGAACATATCGGCACGGAACCGATTACCGATCGATTGTTTTCGGCGTTACGCCCGTGCACGGATGAGATTTCTTGGGAAAATACGGAAGTTTATTTAGTGAACGGTCCCGGTTCGACGTTGGGTATCCGCACCTTTTGCGCCTTCATTCGTACGTTGCTTGTTCTGAAAAAACTCAGTCCGTCGCAGGTTTTTGTCTGCGATGCGTTGCATTTTACACAGCTGATTTTAACGAACCGAAACCTTCAACAACCCGTCTGTGCGCGCCTGAATGTTACGCAGGTGTTGTGTTTGAATTCGCTTAAAGATACCTTCCATACGCCGTCGGAAACGGAACAACAACAGGCATTTTGGTTACCGCACCCGTGTTTATCAAAAGAAGTACAACTGTTTCGCTTTGAAATGAAGGAAATTCTCCCGTTATTGTCTCCGCAATCCCCATGGGGAACAACGGATGCGCCCGATGTATTTCAGGCGAATTAAGAAACAGCGTTGTCGGCAATGTGCTTTGAAACTTTAAAACACATCAATGTGAACCGAGTGTTAAAATTGTCTTTGGAAAAATCGAATGCGGATTTGGCTTACCGACATTTACCAACGGATCGCAATTTTCCAGATATCCTTTGAACGAACGAATAACGGTACGGAGTATTTAAATAACGCTTTTTGATGTGCCGTTAAATACGTGCCGAACCTAAAATATTTAATCCAAATCTTTCTACACCCACCCGAACACAATCGCCAGCAGGGCGCATAAAAACAGCGGGATATTGTAGTGTAAAAACGTCGGGATGCAAGTGTCGCGCATGTGGTCGTGTTGCCCGTCGATGTTTAATCCCGATGTCGGACCGAGAGCCGAATCGGAAACGGGTGCGCCCGCATCTCCCAAAGCTCCAGCGGAAGCGATTAAGATAACCATCTCCGGAACCGTGTAATTCAGCCTAACGCACAACGGAACAAAAATCGTGGAAATAATGGGAATGGTACTGAAGGAAGAACCGATGCCGATGGTCACGATTAAACCGACGAGCAGGACGAGGAACGCACAGATACCTTTGCTTTCCGGCAACAGTGGGAGTAAATCATTTACGAGCCGTTCGACGCTTTTGGTTTCCTTCAAAACATTGGCAAAACCGCCTGCCGTCAGCATCACAAATGCCACAAAGCCCATCATAAAAATGCCCTTATGGATCAGCTGGTCGCTCGAAACCACCTTAAACATCGTCAGAATACCAAGCCCCGTCAGCGCGCCCAAAGGCAACGAATCCGTCATCAACTGAATCACGAAGGCAAGTATAATTGCCAAAAACAAAACAATTTCCTTCTTTTTTGTAATTTTTTCCGCTTCCGACGGCATGTCGGTGTTCAAGGGCTTGTCTTCGTAAAGGCGCGGTTTTCGATAAGAAATAAAGACGGCAACCAGCAGACCGATGAACATGGAAACCCCAAGGAGCGTAAAGCAATGGCGATTGGCGCTCCAGTCAATGGTCACGCCGTTCTGTTGAAGGTTATTCACAATCAGTTTCTGATAAATCAGACCGAACCCGGACGGAACGGAAATGTAAGTTGCCACCAGACCGAACGTCAGAATACAGGCAATCATCCGACGATCGATGCGCAATCGGTTCATCAGCGGCAACAACGGCGGAATAAGCATGGGAATGAACGCGATGTGGATGGGGATGATATTCTGCGATGCCATTGCCATGCAGAGCAGAACAACGAACAGAACATATTTTTTCCCTCCGATAAAACGCGCTGCCGTTTGCGACAGCGTTGCGGAAAGCCCCGTATGTATCATGGCGGCGGCAAACGAACCCAGCAAAATGTAACTGAGCGACATCTCGGCGTTATTGCCCATCCCCTGGATGAAGGTATCAATAACGCTCTTGACAGGAACGCCTGCGCAAATTCCCGCCGTCAAAGCGGCGATGAGCAAAGCGAACAGAACGTTGGTTTTCCTCAAACAAAGAATATACAAAACGACAACGGAAACCACGACGGGGTTCGTAAGCAGAGCCATACAAGAAAGATTTTTAGGCAAGAAAGATTTTTAGGCAAGAAAAAGGCTTGCGGGCAAAGGAAGAAAGGCTTTCAAAGTGCCTCGGTTTCTTCTAGACTGTTTTCTTATAAAGCGCAAAATTCTATTCGTAATACCGTAAAACCTCTTACTTTGGTAAAAGAGTATAAGGCGCTGTTAAGTGCCAATCGTTTTTAATCCCGCAGACACCCCACGGGTACAATATGAATACCATCTTTTCGGGTGTACGCGATATTTCCAGAAGCGGTTAAGATCATTTTAAATGCCGGCGGTTTCATGACGCCCGTATCGATTTGAGCCGATAATCGGTTCAAAGTTTCGACACCTTCGTCGATAGCCTTATCGCCGCCCAATTTGATTTCAACAAGACCGTACCGACCGTTCCGTAAATGAATAACGGCATCGCATTCCAAACCGTTTTTATCGCGGTAATGATAAACAGTGCCGTTTAAACTTTCCGCATAAATTCGCAAGTCGCGAATGCAAAGATTTTCAAAAAACAGACCCATGGTATGCAGGTTTTGGATTAAATCCTGCGGTCCGAGACCCAGTGCGGCAGTACCGATGGACGGATCCGTAAAATAGCGCGTATGGGTCGTCCTTATGGCCGTTTTGGAGCGCAAATTCGGGTTCCACGCAATCGCTTCCTCGATAATAAAAATCCTTTTTAATGCTGAAATATAAGCGGCAACCGTATCATCCGAAAGCGTTTTTAATTCGTGTCCCGCCAAATCCTGACCAATCGAACGCAAATTTGTCTGTGAGGCAATCGCCCGAGCATAGGATCGCATTAAACGTTCAACGCGTTCGGGATTGCGTTCGACACCATCAGCTTTGGAAATATCGGTATTCACAACGACCGTATAGTAATCAAACGCCTGCGCAAGTGCGATTTTTTCGGAACAATCCAATGCTTTGGGCCAACCTCCGCGACAAATCAGGAAAGCCAATCGATCGATGTCGATATCCGTATTGCCGTTGACGGGCTTGCCTTCAAACAACTGGTTCAACGAAACGGAACCGTTGGATTCGCCCGATTCAAACAAGCTCATCGGACGCATCAACAATTTTGTAATCCGACCTGCGCCCGAGTGATAAATTTTTGAAGTATCGACCGGCAGTGATGAACCCGTCAGTATGAACTGCCCGAATGCATCGCGCCGATCGACTTCAAACCGTACGGCATCCCATAATTTCGGCGCCAATTGCCACTCGTCTATCAAACGCGGAACCTTCCCTTCCAGCAATTTTGAAGGTTTTAATTCCGCAAGTTCGATATTCTGTCGAACCCTCTCTGGATTTTGCATGAACAAAATACTCTTCGCCAACCGCGATGCCGTCGTTGTCTTCCCGCACCACTTGGCTCCTTCAATCAATACCGCTCCTTTGCCTTCCAGCTTTTCCCTCAAAATCCCGTCAACAATCCTTGGCTTGTATCGTTTCACACCATGTATGAAAACCAAAAATCGGTACTTTGGCGATATTTTAATCGGTACTTTAGCGTAAAATCGTTCGGCATTTCGGCGGAAGGACTCAATCGCCTCCGATGCCTTCGCATACGCATTTTTTTCCGTAAATCCGTAATACCTTGCGTATTTTTCCAATTTTTATGTCTATATAAGAAAAGTCGGAAAAAAGTTGATAAAAAAATTACGGCGCAATCCAATGGGGTAGCAGGCAATGGCGATCACAACGCGAAAATTAGGACAAATCCTGAGCATTTATGAATGCAAGAACGGTGCTTTAATATGTCAACTGTTGATGAAGCGCGCCGAGAGTTGCAACAATTTCGAAGGTTTGGACGAAAACGGCGAACGGCGCATCGTTTCGAAGCTTGAACTGAAGATTGAAGTCGCGTTTCTTGACGAAAGCCGTTGCCGATTGAAAGGCATCACCGAAAAAGTTTTTACGGTGCATGCGAGCGATTGGATTGAGCTTGAAAACTCTGACAATGAAACCCTTGCAAAGGTGAAGGTAAAAGCAATCAATTTCAGTTCGTCGGCAGACAACAAAAAAGACGGTGACATTGTTGATATACATGCAGGTTGCGCAACCGATTTGGTTGTTGAATTTGATACCGAGTTTTGTTCGGTAAATTTTAAAGAAAAACAGTAAAAATTTCAAAAAACGGTTGATAATGTAAAAATTTCGAGATAAAAGACAGGTTGTGACAGCGTAACGCTGAAACAAAAGTATCCTTTATGAAAAGTAAAAACAGCAAAAGCAGTGTTCCGTCTTCGGAATTTCTCAACAGTGTCCTTAAAGATTTGACGAACGCAAGTAACCAGTTGGCGTGTCTCTACAGCGTGATTGCAAGAGCCTCGGAAGCACTTGTTGATGCGGGTTCCGACTTGGAGCATTTGTCGAAAAACATTTCGACCATCCACAAAACGGTTTCGCAAGCCGAAAGCTTTCTCGCAAGAGAACTTGCCTTTCGATCGTCCATGAATGATTGAAGTTTTCAAAAAACGCTTTTCACGCACCAAGGCGGAACCTTCGGCGTTGTTTCGGCAAAAGGATTTTGCATTGCGTCCGACCGCCGAAGATTTCACCTTGGAAGCGTGGGAAGCGATTTGAAGCGCGTTTTGGCTGGCATAAAGCTGATGGTTTTTGACGTGGACGGCGTATTGACCGACGGGAAGATTTACTTTTCGGACCAGGGCGAAACCATGAAGGTTTTCAACGTCAAAGACGGCTTGAAAGTCTGGCAGATGAGCCTGGAAGGGTATCAATTCGGCATCATTACGGGCGGAACCAGCCCGATTGTGACCAAGCGCGCCGAGTACATGGGCGTGCAACATATTTTCCTGGGCGTTTTGGACAAAAAACCCGTTTTCGACGATTTAATCAAAAAGCTGAACCTGCAACCGCACGAAGTGGCGTTTATGGGCGACGATTTGATCGATTTACCCGTTTTAAAAGCGGTCGGTTGCGCCGCATGCCCGAACGATGCAATTTCGGAAGTAAAAGGCGTGTGCAATTTTATTTCGCACCATAACGGCGGGTGTGGCGCGGTTCGGGAATTGTGCGACGCCGTTTGGGAGGCACAACATCCGTGCGTTGGCTAGCCCTCGAAAGTTCGTGTGATGAAACGGCACTCGCCGTTTGGGATACCGAACAGCGGCGGGTATTGTATGAGAGTGTTTTATCCCAAATCGACGTCCATGCTTCCTACGGCGGTGTCGTTCCCGGCATCGCCATCCGCGAACATTTAAAGGGCTTCCCGATTTTACTGGAGGAACTTCAAAAGAATTTCGATTTATCGACGATTGACGCACTTTGCGTAACGCACGGTCCGGGGCTCATCGGCTGCCTCGGCATGGGCGTTGCGTATGCGCAATCGTTGCAGTTATTGTTAAAATGCCCTCTGTACGGCGTCAATCATCTGCACGGACACGCACTGTCGCCGTTTATCGAAGCGTTTGAGGAGGATAAGAATTTTACGTTCGAAGCCGTTTGCCCGCACTTGGGACTGTTGGTTTCAGGCGGGAATACGCTGTTGTTTGAAATGAATGTTGAAGGTATCCCGGACGGTTCAGGTTCAAAAGATGCCGTTCAAACAGGCACATTTTCTCAAAAACTTACCTTCCGCATATGGGCGCAAACGGTCGATGATGCGGCGGGCGAAGCGTTGGATAAAGGCGGAAAGTTACTGGGGTTCACGTATCCGGGGGGACCGCTCGTCGAACGTTGCGCACAGAGCGGGAATGAGGATTTTGTTCAATTTCCGCGCGCTTTTTCTCAAACTTCGGAGTTAAAATTCAGTTTTTCGGGCTTAAAAACCAGTTTGCGCTATTTTCTGGAAAAATTATCCCCTGAAACGATCGAAAAACAAAAAGCCTCGATTTGCGCCTCTTACCAGGCGGCTGTTGTTGATGCGCTCGTTTGTAAAGTTCGACAAGTATTGCGCATGAAAACGTTTAAAAGCCTTGGTGTTTCGGGCGGCGTTTCCAATAATCAACGTTTACGACGGCAACTGCAGCAGACGGCGGATCGGGAAAAAATTCCGCTGTTTATGCCGAAGAAAAAGTATTGCGGTGATAATGCCACGATGATTGCCTTCGCCGCCTCTTGGGTCGCTTCGGCGGTAAAATTGGATCCAAATCGGACATTAGACGAAAGTAGAAAATAGAGCGGGGGACAAAGCAGGGCAGAGTGCAACTGCGTTGCATAACGGAAGCAACGTCGAGCCTTTATTGTATGCATCTTTTTTTTCTTCCGTTGACGAAATGTCTGAGATTACATCCAGTCATGTAATAAAAAATAAGAAGGTTGCGGCTTAATTTCGGAGTACGTACTTCAAGACACGTATGACAACATTTTCTTTTTATCCATATTGAGGACTGTTTCCTATTCAAAGTACGCCACTTATCATCCCGCCGTTCGTTGATAAAAGTGTCGAAACAGGCAAAAATACGGATAAATCGCGGTATGGAATTAAAGCATTTAACGGTCGGGTTGCGTCCGGAATTGTATCAATATCTTGAGGAATGCGCGGAACACGCGGGTGTTTCGACGGATCGATATGCGGCGATGAGCCTGGAATGGATGCGCGCGAAAGACGCGAGCGGAGCGAAAGAAGAGGAGGAAGAAGTTGAGCCTTACCCTGTTGAAGAACTATATCGGGAAATCGATGAGGCGCGAGAAGATCTTAAAAACGGCAAATTGAAGGTATATCATTCCGCCGACGAAATATTTAAATCTCTTGGTATATGAATGATGATGAATGCGGTTTATCGAAATCGCTTTATGAAAGATCTCGAAAAAGCAAGATATACACCGTTTCTTACAGAGATAAAACGGCTTATTGCACTTGTGTTTGAAAATCCCTTTCAAACGCCACCGCCTTACGAAAAACTTTCGGGTCGCGAGCGAACGTATTCACACGGAGAATTAACCGACAGCATCGATTGGTGTATTCTTTGGAGACAAATGACACCGTGCTTTTTGTAAGCTGCTGGAGCCACTATAAATAGGCGCAAGCAGTAAAAAGCGGAATTGTTATATGCCTTTAGTTCTTTAGGAAGCACACCGATTTATATCCTTGCATTTCGAAAAATAAGCCTTTAGAAGACGGGTATGGGGCGACTGGAGGGACATACGGCGGTTGTGACGGGTGCCGGGCGCGGCATCGGAAAAGCAATCGCGGAAGCCTTTGCAAAAGAGGGCGCGACGGTATTGTGCGTCAGCCGTAATCCAGAAAATTGCCGATCGGTTGCCGAGGAAATTCGTTCTTCGGGCGGACAAGCGGATGCGTTTCCGATGGATGTTGCCGATAAGGCAAATATCGCGGAGGTCTGTCAAACGCTTTCGGAACGTTACCCGAGGGTGGATATTTTGGTGAACAATGCGGGTATTATCCGCGATAAATTGTTCATCAAAATGAGCGATGAGGATTGGGAACAGGTGCTTTTCACGGATTTGTTCAGTGCCTTTTATATTTGTAAGCAATTTGTACCGTTCATGGCGCGGAGCCGTTGGGGACGCGTTATCAATATGGCGTCGGTTTCGGGTGTGATGGGAAATGCAGGGCAGACGAATTATGCGGCGGCAAAGGGCGGTTTAATCGGTTTCACGAAATCCCTAGCAAAAGAGCTGGCGGGGCGTTGTGTTACGGTTAATGCCATCGCGCCCGGGTTTGTTGACACCCAGATGGCGCAAAGTCTCGGTGCGGAGACGTTGGAGCAGGTGAAGAAGATGATCCCGTCGAAACGTTTGGGAACGGCGGAGGATGTTGCCAACGCCGCCGTCTTTTTGGCTTCCGACGAGGCTTCCTACATAACGGGGCAGGTGTTGCATCTGAACGGCGGTTTGTACATGTAGCGAAAACGGCTTGCCTTCCAGCGAAAAACATTTACCGTGAAGGTGTAAAATTTAACGAATTTTATGGCTGAAAATACATCAAACAATGTGTCCGACTTAAGCATTCGGGAGCAGGTTAAAAATGTCATCGTTGAAGTTCTCGGCGTTAAGCCGGAGCAGGTGACGGATGAAGCTTCCTTCAAGGATGATTTGGGTGCGGATTCTTTGGATCAGGTGGAATTGGTGATGAAGTTGGAAGAAGTTTTTAAAGAAAAAATCAACGGCGAGATTTCCGAAAAAGATGCCGAACAGCTGACAACCGTCGGCAGTGTCATTAAGTACATCGAAAACGACGGGAAGCTCGCTTAACGCTTGAACGATTTAAAACGATTTTTCGGCAGGGAATACCTGTCTGCTTGTAGAGAGGCGGGAGCGGGAGCTCTGGATGCGTTTCTGAGGGAAAATTTCGTGAGTTATTTTAATTTCCCTGCGGCTTTTATTGGCGAATGTGCATATATCACGGATCGGTTTCGGAAACATACGCTCTGCAATTTTCGATTGAATCGTCGGTTTAATCCGATTGAAAGCCATCATTTTTGATATGAACGACCGTCGTGTTGTTGTTACCGGGCTTGGAGCGATAAATGCTCTTGGGCATAATGTTGAAGAGTTTTGGTCGGCTTTGATTGCGGGTCGTTCGGGAATACGAACCGTGTCGCACTTTGATGCGTCCGAATTGCCGTGTAAGGTAGCTTCGGAGGTTATCGGCTTCGATCCGTCGCCGTACATGGACGCGAAGGAAGTCAATCGCACCGATCCTTATGTTCAATACGCGGTTGCCGCCGCAAAAATGGCGGTTGAAGATGCGCAGTTGTCGGTTTCGGATGCCGAATCAGAACGTTGCGGCGTGTTGATTGGCACCGGCATCGGTGGCATGCAAAATATCGAGGAACAGTCATTCAAACTTTTTTCAAAGGGGCCGCGTTATATCTCGCCGTTCATGATCCCGTCCATTATTTGCAACATGGCTTCGGGGACGGTTGCGATTGCTTTGGGGATGCGCGGACCGAGTTTCGGTATCGTCAGTGCCTGTTCATCCGGTTCGCACGCCATCGGCGAAGCGTACCGTTGTCTTCAATGCGGCGATGCGGATGTGATGGTCGCAGGCGGTGCGGAAGCAGCGGTGCAGGTGTTAGCGTTTTCGGGCTTTTGCTCCATGAAAGCTCTCAGTACACACTTTAACGATTGCCCCGAAAAGGCCAGCCGACCCTTTGATGCCCAACGCGACGGCTTTGTGATGGGGGAGGGGGCAGGTGTTTTGATATTGGAAACGCTGGAACATGCGCAGAAACGCGGCGCACACATCTATTGCGAATTGGCAGGTTACGCGGCATCCTGCGATGCGTTTCACATCACGCGCCCGGAACCGTCGGGAAAGGCACTGATTGCCTGTTTTAAAAATTTGTTGGAAAAATCAAAAACTCCCGTCGATGCGGTCGATTACATCAATGCTCACGGCACATCTACGCATTACAACGATTTATTGGAAACAAAGGCTATTAAGACGGTTTTCGGCGAGCACGCGAAAAAGTTAAATATCAGTTCCATTAAATCGATGCTTGGACACTTGCTCGGTGCGGCAGGCGCGGTGGAAGCCGTCGCTACCGTCAAAACCTTAGAAACGGGTGTCATCCCGCCGACGATCAATTATGAACATCCCGATCCCGAGTGCGATTTAAATTATACTCCAAACAAAGCCGTCGAACGTAATGTTGAGGTTGCGATTTCCGATAATTTAGGCTTCGGAGGACAAAACAGCGCATTGTTGTTTAAGAAATTAGAGTAGGGTTGGAAATTTTCCGGAAAAGACGGTCGATTTTTATCCACTTGTTGCTTATATGTGCTTCGAATTTAAGAAACATTGCAATAATTAAAAGCAATCAGATAGTTAATAGGACTTGAAGATTGTTCAAAAAACAAAATGACTAAAAAAACTCGGCTTTCCCAGCGTAAACTCAGATAGCCAAGAGCCTACTTGAACAAAGCACTCTGCATCATGCATATACAAATGCAGCACCTGCATCAGCACGCAGCACACCAAATTACACGAGACCAGACACAAAAAAAACACCACGCCCGCACCTCTCACAGCACATCATCTCTGATAACGGCTCGGAGTATTTACCTCTTCAAAACATCGTGCTTTATCTTCTGCAACCACTTCCATACTCGATCGTAAGAATAATCGGTATGTTGATGTGTTTCGGCTGCCATAATTTGATCAAATTCCCGATCCGTAATTCCAAATCTCTCCTTTATGAGAGCAATGTAGCCGTTCATTTGTTCTGTATCATACAGCGGCTCTTGTAATTCCTGCATCGCTTGTTCACGCGTGATTTGCCCAGAAACAATCATACTCGACAAGTGTGAAGTGCGCTTATCGACACCGAATTTTTTCGGGAACCAATAACATTGAATAAACGCCGTAAAGATGTTTTCCAAATGCTTTCGACCGTAATACTCAAAACCGCAGAATTCATTTAATTCTTCGAGTGCTTTATTACGATTATATTCAAGGTAATTCAAGGGTGTAAATTTACCCACGGTTTTCATTAACTTTTGATACTGCAATTGTGATATGAATTTTAACTTATCGATCTTTTGCGTACCAAAACGACTGTGAATAGCCTTCAAATTGGTTAAATCTTTGGCATCAAAAATAACACCTTTTTGTAAAATGCTTTCTGTTGCAAAATTATATCCTGACAGTAAATAACCAACCTTCTCCTGTTTAAAGGTATCATATAAAAAACCAACAAGAATGTTATCCTGTGGAATATCCAAATTGGCAACTCCGGCTTTCATGTACGCCAATGAAAGGGCATTGTATTGTTCCGCATCGGGTATAACGGTTCGAAGTTCAACATGAGCCGCGTTGCACAGTTTTTTGATATTTTGTTTAGAAATTTCCGTATCAAAACCGTCGTCAATGTGAACGGCTAAACTCCTCAATCCCCACGTATGACACAAATACGTCAAGTATGATGAATCCAGTCCGCCCGAAAGTCCTATAATGCAATCATAAGGTTTATCTTTACCGTCACGCTTAATTTGCTCGAGCATCGCTTCTATTTTGCGCTTCCCGATTTCGTTCGGGAAATAAATTTTAGGCATAATCCTCAAAGCCCGCGTGCAGTAGTTGCAATACCCGTTTTCATCAAAACGGATTTCTTTATCCGATGCGTCGTTCATCACGCACCGTTTGCAGTATCTTACGTTTTTTTGTTCGTTCATAATTTTTTGCTTTCTATGAAAAAAATTTATTTTCTACTCCTTCATTTTCAAAAAATTCTCCAACAAATCGCCCGCATCCGACAAAGATTGAAATAAACCGCCGTCAATCGCAATCGGTTTGCTTGTTGCCAGACTCAGGAGTATGGCGTCGCTGGGGCGAACATCCAATTCCGTGAGATGCGTCAGGGAACCGCACGATTGTTGGCAAATGACCTTTGCAAAGAAAGTTTCTTTTTCGGCACGGTAAAGAACGATATGCCGTACGGAAACATCCAATCCGAACAGCAGGTAGCGCATGAAATCAAATGTCAACGGACGCGACGGGGCTTGTTTTGAGGACGCAAAGCGGATTTGCTCCCCCATAACGGGATCGACGTAGATAATGAACGTTTTTTGGTCGTTTCCTAAGAAGAGACAGGTTCCCGACGAGGTCATGACGACCTGTTTCAGATAAATAAAGGTATCGGCAATTTTCATGGGATGCGAATCCAACCGCGCCCGGACGTTTGAGGGCGAATGGCGGTACCGTCCGAACGCTCAATGATCAAGTTTCCGCCTTCGGAAAAGGAAACCTGCAATGCCGCTTCTTTCGGAACCGATTGTCGCGCGCCCGCTTCGAGCGTTCCGAAAAACACGCGCTTTTTATCCTGTTCGGTACGTACAAAAACCTGAACCGTTCCGGAAGCGACCAGGGTGATGATTTCGGGAGTAACTACACTCATTGGCATATCTGTTTCCGACTTCGATAAGACACGAGCGGTTGTTGTTTGTAAATCATCGGCAACCCCCTTCGGCGAATAATCGATAACCGTCTTGGTTGAAGCACCGACGTCCGCTTCCTGCGACAGAAACATCGACGGTTCCGTTCGGGTCACAACGGTCGCGCTTTCTTCCGTCAACGCCGGAATGATTTCCACTTCATTAACCACCAACGGCACTGCCTCCGTATCAATCGATGGCGTTTTTTTACGAGACCGACAGCCGAATAAAAGCAAAAGGATCGCACTGATAACGGCAAAAGATATAAAATATCTATTACGGAGAGCGGCGCGAAAATCGACCTTTAGACGTCTCGGGGAGCTCATCGGCACTTCGGGTAAAGCTTGAGTATCTTCCTGCACCGTTTCTTCTCCCGTTTCAAATTGCAAATGTCCCAAAGATGGAAATCCCGTTTTTTTGGAAGTTCCTCTTAGCGTCTCATACTCCGCCAAAAAAGCCGACACGTTTAAATTCAAGAGTTTAACGTAGGCGATGAAAAAACCGCGCGCATAAATTTTCGGCAATTTAACAGCAAACTCGTTTGTCTCAAAACCCGCCAAAATCTCCTTGGAAATGTTCAATTTCCCCGAAACATCCTCCAGAGACCAACCCGACTGTTGTCGCGCCTGTTGCAAACGTTCTCCGAGGGTTGACTGCACCATCCTCTTTCAGTGTACGTTGCCGAACGTTCATCGCAAGATATTTCCGACACGGGAGCAGCTTGATTTGCGGAAATCTCGCGAAAAACGCTTGACGGTACCGCGCCCAACGTGTTCCATGGGGACGTCAGGAGAAATTGGCATGCCCGTTGATGTTAAAGTTCGTAAAGGTGAAACCGTCGAAAAGGCGTTGCGTCGGTTGAAACGCAAGTTGATTTATGAAAATATCCTGCGCGACGCGAAGGACAAGCGCTACTTCGAGGCGCCCAGCGAGAAGCGTCGGCGGAAAAAGAAAGTTGCCGCGTTTAACAATATGTTGCGCCAGAAGCACGACTTCCTGTAAGCTGTTTTGATGGCGTTTTCGTTTTCGGAGACGCGGGAAATCCTGCGGAGGTTGGGTGTTCATCCCAAGCGTAAGCTGGGGCAGAATTTTTTGATCGATGCATGGGTCGTGGAACAGTCGGTTCAATGGGCGCAAATTGAACCTTTAGATGCCGTGGTTGAAGTCGGTCCCGGTTGCGGAACGCTGACGGATGATTTGGTAAAAACGGGCGTGCGCGTATTTGCCGTCGAAAAAGATCCGATCCTTGCGCGGCACATTTCGGAACATTTCCCTGTCAATATCCTTCAAGCCGATGCGGTCGATTTTCCCGTCGGTAATTTCGATTGTTCGCAACCTTGCAAAGTGGTCGCAAACTTACCGTACGCCATTGCGAGCGTTTGGTTGGATAAAATCCTGGAACTGCCGCGATTGCCAGAGATAATGGTTTTATTGGTTCAGAAAGAAGCCGCCGAGCGTTGGTTTTCCGAAAGCGGATGCAAATCTTTCGGCGCGATTGGCATTTATTTACAGGCAATGTATCGGTTGGAGCAAAAATGCAGTGTGTCCAAGCGATGTTTTTATCCGCAACCGAAGGTGGATTCCGTATTGCTTCATATTCAAAAACGTACCGACGGCCATCTTTTCCCGAAAGAATTTAAGCAGTTTATACGTACGATTTTTACGCACCGTCGGCAACAGATCGCACGCGCCTGCAAAGACAGCCATGCGTTATTTGTAGATGATTTTCTTCATTTTTTGGAAAAACAAAATCTTCCGAAAACCGTACGCGCCGAAGCTGTTCCCTTGGAACTTTGGATTGCGTTTGCGAAGGCATATTTTTCGGAACATTCGGGCAAAACGGAATTTCATCACGATACCAGAAATTAAAAAACGCTGTTGACGTTTTTTCGGTTTTCCCATCAAATAAGGACGGTTGGGCGAGCGTAGCTCAGATGGTAGAGCGCCACCTTCCCAAGGTGGATGTCGAGAGTTCGAACCTCTTCGCTCGCTCCAAAGGGGGAGCGCATGGTGCTCGCGCGAACGTTTTTCCAAGGGTACTGCGGGAGGAGATGGCGGCAATTGATGGCGCAGTTTTTATTTCCGCGAGGTAGTTGCTTAATCGATATACCGCCAATCCATTTCTTTAAAATTGCATAAAATTTCGCAATCCGAACGATCGGCATCGATACAAAGATCGTTGATGGTATAGCGTTCATCCAGAATAATTGCTTCACCGTTATTGAGAACCTGCATCGGAACATCGGTAACATCGCAGACGGTTAAGCCCATCGCAACCCGCCCGATAACGGGTGCCGCATAACGTTGCGAACGGTGGTAAAACCATACCGTCCCGCGATTTCCCAAACTGCGCGGCAGACCATGCCCGTGCCCGATGTTGATAACGGCGGTAACCGTATTTTTTTTCGCTTCCCAAGTCGCTCCGTAACCGACGCGTTCGCCCTTATGAAGGGTCGTTACCTGTAAAACGGATGCTTTCAGCGTAATCGTAGGGCACAAATCCAATTTTCCTGGAAACACGCAAACCCCACACAAAGCCGCACCGGTACGAATTTGCGCAATCGGAAGATTTGTCGAATTTTGAACATACGCATCCAACGCAACGCTTCCGGGAAGTTGAAACCGTTGAAGCGCGCGACCGTACGCGGCGTACTGCCTGTGATTTTGTTCCTCAATAACACGATTACGTTCGATATCATCGGACGAAACTTCGGAAACACACGAAAAATGGGTCATGATAACGGAGACGCGCGCATTTCTTAAACGTTCCGAAGTACATAATGCCCACTCTTCTTCCGGAAGCCCGAGGCGATTAAATCCCGTTTCGACATTCAAAATACAGGAAGTTTCAACCTCCGACCGCAAATCTTCCCAATTTTTCAGCTGTTCCAAACTGTTAATTACGGGTGTCAGTCGATATTTTCTGAATAATTCCCGCGAACCGTTTTGAAGACCGTTCAAAACATTGATTTGGATGTTCGGAAAATTGTTTCGCAACTCGACACCTTCGAACGGCGTGGAAACGTAAAAATTTCGACAGCCGCAGGCAATCAGCGCGCGTGTGACTTTAAGCACCCCCAATCCGTACGCATCCGATTTAACGACGGGGCAAATTTCCGCGTTCGGTGCATACCATCGAATTCTTGCGTAATTTTCGCGAACGGCGTCCAAATGAATTGTTATTTGCGGTCGAAGTAAAGCTCCCATGGCTGTCTGATTTTCGTATATTTCGTATTCAAATACAATTTTTAATGTTCTCGGAAATATAAAAAAGTTTGTTTTTCGCAAAAAACGAAGCACGTACTGCACATAACGGGAGCACCTGAAGAACTTAGCACCGTAATCTTATGGAAGAAATTCTCATAAGGAAAATTGTACATTACGAAATCATCTTCCGCAAACCGAGGCACATCATCCCTTAAACCAATTGCACACTCGTTTCCACATAGAAGTTGCGGTTGGTTTCGGAGCCGTCGGATTGGGTTTTAAGGTGTATTGCAACAGCCCGAGGCATGTGGCGTACGTCGGCGACTTTAACGCTTCATTAACGGGTGCAACAGAACCGCGAACGCAACAGTCGCATCGGAAAGTTTCGACAGCAACTTTTTCGATATTCTTCAACAATGCACCTCTGCCCGTCAAAACAACGCCCGACAAAAGTTCTTCTTCGCCGCCGATGCACTTCGAAACATACCCGAATAATTCCCGCGCGCGCGCCTGCAAAACAGTGTGAAGATTTTTGGTTTTAACCGCCTTATCGCCGATCGAGCGGTCGCCGATCACCCAAATTTCCTCGGGCGTTTCGGGAGTTAAATTCGGAATACCGTATTCGCACTTCAAGCGTTCCGCGTCTTGGCTCAAAATACGCAACCCCGAACATACATCGCGGGTAAAATTTTGTCCGCCGACGGGAAACGTTCCCGAAGCCGTGACGATGTGATGTTTATAAACAATGTAATCCGTCATTTGCGCGCCGATATCGATAACGCATACGCCGTTTTCGCGCTCAACGGGCATCGTAACGGCAAGCGCGGATGCCATCGCCGAAAAAACCAGATGTCGAACGCTGAAACCGAATTGATTGACGGCATAAAGTTGATCGCGGATCGGTTGCGCTTTCCCGAAAAGTAAATCGCAGTGAGCCGTTATTGAGTTCGCTTCTTTGCCAATCGGTTGCTCAACGCGCGTGCCGTTGACGGTGTAAAATTTCGGCGAAACATGCAACGAAACGACTTCGGGCGGCAATTCCTTTTCGGCAATCAACCGATGCAGGCGCTCCAAATCGTTTTGTTCAATGCGATGCCGAAAATCAGAAAACGGCAACAACATTTCAAAAGAAGTGCTTTGCAGATGCGTTCCGCTCTGGGAAAGTGTTAAATCCTGCGGCAACATTCCGAAGCGTTTGGATAAATCCGTAAATAAATTTTGAAGCACACCGCCCAATGCTTTCGGATCTTCGATGCGACCTTTTTGAATACCTGCGGACGGCACTTGGGCGTGCCCGATAAGATCAAATTGCGAACCGATGCGCTCGCCCAATAAAAATGTAATACTCTGCGAACCGATATCCAACGCACCGATGCGGTTTCGTCGCGAGACCATGGTTATGAGACGCTAGCGAACGGCGGCGGGTTGAGCAGAAATCGCAGGATTGGATATGTTTGTATTACCTTCGGACTCACGGGGCAGTTCCGAAACATTCGAAGGATTGTTCGTTACGTTATTTTTACTTGTTTTTTCGGCTTCTTCCGTATCCTCCGATTTATCGGAATACGTGTTCCCGAAAATAAGAGAACCGACGGCTTCAATAAACGATAAAGGAATGCTTGCGGTTGTCGAAAACGCTTCGGGTGCAACTTCCGCATTGCAGGAAGTCTCAATAATACCTTTCGGATGCTCGAATTCCGTACGTGACGAAAAAATCGCGTCGGGTCTGGAACAGTAAGAGAAAGGTGATAAAGCCTTCAGTTGTTCAAAGAGAGACGCCACTCGATCCAAATCATTCCCATATAACAAGTACCCATTGTATAATGCGACAAACAACAGCAGTTCATTCGAATCATCATGCTTGTCCGGAACATACCCGCGAATTTTCAAACCGCACCTGTGGATATTGCCATAATCTTCGTGTGTCAGGAATTTTTCTCCGAAAGAAACGCTCTCAATGTAATTGCTCCCCAAAAGGTGCTCATTGTACGCCAATGTCAGTTGATATGCGCATTTTTTGATAAACTTATCAAGAAAATCCGCCAACGCCTTATCCGTAATCGTGGATTTTAATTCCTCAAAACCAAACCATTCCGCTCCGAGAGAATAACTTTGGCTGTTGCCGACGGAAGCGGTTTTCATAAAATCCAAGTATGCTTCGTAAAGCGGATAAAGCAACTGTCCCCATCGGTACACTTGGAACGCAATCGGATCCCGATTCCACTCCGCCTCTTTTGCGTATGTTGACAGGGATTTAAACAGGTTGTCGTCGCTCGACGGATCCCAATAAAAAAACGTTTTCATCGCCGCTTCCGACGGAAAATTCAGGGAACGAAACGTTTTCCTTCGCTCGTGGATTGCTTTGCAAAAAACAGACCACGGTGTTTGCGGTTTGAATTGATACCGAGAGGAAAACTGCAATTTTTCACCGTCGATATTTAACATATAAGTAATTTTCTCGAAATCCTTCTTTACGTACGTGTCGTAAGCCAATTTCAGTACCGGCAACGGCATAAAAGCACTCAAACTCTCAACATCCAATTCAACGGAAAGCATTTTTCGGGCAGATTGCGCTTCCGTATCCAATAAAGCCGTAACGGTCGAAAAATCTTTGAAGGACGACAAAAGCGTTTTGGAACCAAAAATCCACGTCCTGTACGTTTTGTCATTTTGTAATTTGCCGTTCGACAACGGCAGTTCGGTTAATTGATATTCGCCATCTTTATTCGCTTCCGACTGCAAATTTTTAACAATTAAACTTTCGGGCGTTGCCTTGAAACAGACCAAAGGCAAAACAATCTCCGAAGCGTGAGGAAACAACAAAACGCAACACGGTGCATTCGGGTCAACACCGGGACAATCGGAACCGCCGATTGAACCGCTGACAAACAGTTGCGCCAGAGTTGAAAATCCCGGATAAACTTTATCCCCGACAAAAAAAGCTTTTTTCAAACCATCCGTGAGGCTTGAAACGGTAATCGTTACAATCGGTTTCAACGGTAAAGCCGCAACATTCTTGGCTAAATCACGCTCCAAAAAATCGGACAGTTGCTCTTTAATAATTTTGCCGTAATCGACGGTCGATGGGGGAGATGCCTTCACGATTTCCGCAGGCGAATTTTGAACACTTTCTTTTTTCTCGTTCGCTGGATCGACAGTCTTTTTTGAATGTTTCGAATTTTCCTTGTCGACTTCCGTATTGTTTTTTTCAGCCGTTTTCGGAACAGGCACCGCCATGATGGTACAAGGCGGAATGTTCTTAAAAACGCCCGACAGCAGGAAAAAACCGGCAGTGAGAATATAAAGGAAGCGCATACATTTTTATTATGTCGCGAACCTATTTTTCGGTAAAGCGTTTTTCGTTGGATTTTTACAAAACACAACTTTTGGGCTGATGACTTTAAACTGGACAAACATGCGGAATTTTTTCAGGATCGGGACAGCGTTTATGGAGAAAACCTATCTTCCGACGACCTTGCAGGAAAAGTGGAATCGACGATGGTCAGAAGCGCGCTGTTTCGAAGCCAAAAACGACGGTCGCCCGACGTTCACGATTTTCATGCCGCCACCCAACGTAACGGGAATTTTGCATATGGGGCATGTGTTGAATAATACGGTTCAGGACGTATTGTGTCGTTGGGCGCGCATTTGCGGAAAGGATGTTCTGTGGCTTCCGGGAACGGATCACGCCGGAATTTCAACCCAAAGCAAGGTTGAAAAAGTTCTCAAAAAAGAAGAAGGGCTTACGCGGCAACAGTTGGGACGCGAATCGTTCCTGAAACGGGTTGAGCAGTGGCGCGAACGACACGGGAACATTATTTTCGAACAATTGAGACAACTGGGAGTATCGTGCGACTGGTCTCGCCCGACATACACACGCGATCCCGATTATTCGCAACGCGTTTTGGAAGCGTTCGTGAAATTGTATAAACGCGGGTATATTTACAAGGGGAAGCGCTTGGTGAATTGGTGTCCCGTGTCTCAAACGGCACTCAGCGACGAAGAAGTCATCATGAAACCGACGAAAGGTTTTCTTTGGACGTTTCGTTACGAAATCGTCGAAAAACCGAATGCCTTCATTCCCATCGCTACCACACGTCCCGAAACCATCCCGGGCGATACGGCACTGGCGGTGCATCCGAACGATCCGCGTTATCAGGCACTGATCGGGTTGCACGCACGCTGTCCGTTTGATGAAAAACGTACCATTCCGATTATTGCGGACGAAGCGGTTGAGCAAGATTTCGGAACAGGTGCGCTCAAAATCACTCCCGCACACGATCCCGTTGACTTCGAAGTCGGAAAACGTCACAACCTGCCGTTTATCGAAGTTCTGGATGCAAGCGGAAAAATGAATACCAACGGTGCGCCTTTTGAAGGATTGGATCGTGCGGAAGCGCGGAAAGCCGTTGTGGAAGCGTTGCGCAAAAAGGGACTTCTCATAAAGGAGGAACCATACGAACACAACGTCGGTTATTCGGAACGCGCCGACGTGCCGATCGAACCGCGTTTGTCGGAACAGTGGTTTTTGCGTTATCCGCAAACGGAAGCGGCAAAACGCCTGGCAGAGGAGCAGTTAATCCGTTTTTATCCGCAACACTGGGGAAAAGTCTATCGGCATTGGCTGGATAATTTGCAGGATTGGTGCATCAGTCGCCAGCTGTGGTGGGGACACCGCATCCCCGTTTGGTATCACAAAGACGATCCGTCAAAATTACACGTATCCGTTGAACCGCCGACAGACATTGAAAATTGGGAACAGGATCCGGATGTGCTGGATACGTGGTTTTCATCGTGGCTCTGGCCGCTCGGAACGTTACATTACAAGGAGAATACGGACAAAAATCTTTTCGACCGTTATTTCCCGAGCGATGTGCTGGTTTCGGGCGCGGATATCATCTTTTTCTGGATTACGCGCATGATTGTGGCGTCGTTGGAATTTGTCGAAGATCGAGCGGTTGAACAGCGTATTCCGTTCAAAAACGTTTATTTAACGGGGATTGTGCGCGATGCAATAGGTCGAAAGATGTCCAAAACTCTCGGAAATTCACCCGATCCGTTGAATTTGATTAAAACTTACGGAGCGGACGGCGTACGCATCGGTTTGCTGTCGATTGCGCCGCAGGGGCAGGATATTCGTTTCGACGAGCACGCGCTGTTGTCTGGACGCAATTTTTGCACGAAACTGTGGAACGCCTGCCGTTTTCGTCTGATGCAGAGCTGGGCAGAGGAGTATCGAACGTTGGATGATTATTTCGATGCAATGACCGACTTAACGCCTTTCGACGGTTATCTGTTGCATGCGTTGTATTCCGCGTCGGAAGCATACGAAAAGCATCTGAAACAATATGAATTCAATGCCGCCGTAAAAGACTTGCAGGCGTGTTTCCGCGATGTTTTTTGCGATTTTTACCTGGAAGTACAAAAACATCAACCACAACCCTGTTTGGCGGTTCAGGATCTGTTTTTGCGACAAATGTTGCAAATGTTGCATCCGTTCATTCCGTATATAACGGAGGAATTGTGGGAACAGATGCATCTCGGAACGGGGCTTATACATGAGAACACATGGGATTTTTTGGCTTTTAAACGGCGCTTGGAAAAACTTAATATCTCCGAAAAAGAGTGTTTCGAAGTCGGTCGTCTCGTCGACCTCGTCGGGCAACTGCGCACGTTAAAAGCGGAGCATGGCAACGGCAATAAATCGGTTGTAATGCATGTTTTATCGGACAAACATTGCGAAGATTTCGAAAAATACCGCGAACTTTTGGTACATTTGGTCGGCTTAAAGGCATTAAAACCGACGCAAAAACCGCTTTCGGGCTTGCCAAACATTGTGACGCACTGCGGAACGTTTTTCATCGAAACTTCATCCGCGAAGAACGCGACGAATGCGGACAAAACGCAACTTCGGCAACAACTCGAAGCGTTATCGAAGCACATTCAAACGGCGGAGGTCAAGCTTTCCAACGAAAAGTTTTTATCGCATGCGGCACAAGAGGTTATCGAAGGCGTAAAGCGGCAATTGGAGGAAAATCGACGAAAGTACGAAGCTTTGAAGAAATTGACGGCGTAGCGTGCGCATTTTTTCCTTTCATTTTCGGAAAATTTTTTTAACATAAAGACGTTGCTGAAAATTTTGTGATGGAGTGGTCGCAGCGAATTGTGATTACGGGCGTCGGTTTGGTCGCGCCGAACGGAAATTCCCTGGCGGAGTTTCGCAAGCATTTGCTGGAAGGATGCGCGCGCATTCAACGCATCGACATGCGTTATATGGGGCTCGTTTTGGCGGGCGTCTGCGCTTTTAATGCGACCGATTATCAAACCAAAAAGGAAATTCGCACCGGGACGCGCGCCGGATCCATTGGTATTTATTGCGCGCACAAAGCGATTGAATCGAGCCGTCTGCCGTGGGAACTGCTCGATAAGAGTCGCGTCGGAATTTACGTCGGAATTACGGAACACGGAACGGTCGAAACGGAAAACGAAGTTTATCAACTGTCTCAATTCGGTTACGATGCCAAATACTGGAACCATCATCATAATCCGCGGACGGTTGCCAATAATCCCGCCGGGGAAATTTCTATTAACCTCGGCATTACGGGACCGCATTATACCCTGGGCGGTGCCTGCGCCGGCGGAAATTTAGGGATTATTCAGGGGGTTCAAATGTTGCGCCTTGGCGAAGTCGATTACGCACTCGCCGGCGGGGTAGGGGAGAGTACGGGCAGTTTCGGGATCTTTGCCGGCTTCAAAAACCAGGGGGCACTGGCGGAGCGTTCCGACCCGAACAAAGCCAGCCGACCATTTGACCGCGATCGCAACGGAATTGTCATCAGCGAAGGCGGTTGCTTATTCACGCTGGAACGACTGGATGACGCACTGGCGCGGAACGCCGAAATCTACGGAGAGATCATCGGGTACGGCATCAATTCGGATGCGACGAATACGGTGCTCCCCGACAGTCAACGACAAGCGGAGTGCATGCGGCTTGCATTGCAAAAAGCCAACCTTCAACCGAATGACATCGATATTGTCAGTACGCATGCAACGTCAACGATTGAAGGCGATCGGCGCGAGTGCCAAGCGCTGCGAGACGTTTTCAAAGACGCACCGAATACGCATTTCAACAACACCAAGAGTTTCATCGGGCACACGATGGGGGCGGCGGGTGCGTTGGAATTAGCGGGAAATTTGCCGTCTTTTGAAGACAAAATCATCCATCCGACCCTCAACGTCGACAACCTCGATCCCGAGTGCGAACTTCCGAATTTAGTCACCCATACGCCAAAAAAATTACAACGGGCGAATACGATTTTGAGCAATTCTTTCGGCATGTTGGGGATCAATTCGACGGTGATTGTGCAACGCTTTAATTCTTAATCACTATACTCAAAACATGAACGATATGAACGAAAAGACGGCGACGGACGTGCGCCAAATCGTGTTGGACATCATTGCCGAAATCGCTCCCGATGCGGATTTGAGCAAATTGAGAGGCGGGACGTCGGATGCGGACAAAACGCCGTTGCGCGATTTGCTCGGTTTGGATTCCATGGACTTTCTGGACATCGTCATGGAACTGCGAAAGCAACATCACATCGACGTACCGGAGGCCGATTATCCGCGTTTAAACACCCTGCAGTCGTGCGTTGAGTATTTATTGCCGAAGTTTAACGGGAAATAATTGGGCGGCATCCGATGGAAGCCCGACCTGCGGTTATAGACTTGAATTTTGCCATCGATTATCGGCGGCAGGGTTGGAGATTTACGAAAATCGGACGGTCGCAAGTCGATTATTTGAAGAAGGTTGAACGTTTTCTTTGGTTACAACAGAAGAAATAGATATGAAACATCAAATTATATTGTTTGTGATTTTATTTACGGTTGTTTGGATAATGCACAAACCTTTTGATGTTCATTCTTCAAAAACTTGGATTAACAGATTTCACGAATGGCTTGAGTATGTTTTGGTGTTTCAGGGAGTGATTATTGTCAATGAATGGTTGAAGTTAATTTAGATTATCCAGATTGTTCTTTATTGTCATATTTGATGTTACGCACAAAATAAGAGTGTGAGAAAGTTTCGTTTTGTTTCACTTTTTTGTCTTACGTTGACGTTTGGATTGTTCCGTATGCATGCGGGCGACATGTTTGTTGTTAAAGACGGATGTTATTTGCCACTGTTCGAAAATAACAAAGAAATACGTTCGTTCGAAAGGGGTAAGAAAGGATGCAACTGCGACGATTTAGACACGGTGCTGTTACCCGGGAGCGTCATAGAGGTATTCGGGTACAAAGAGAACGGCATGGCGGAAGTAACATGCGAAATAGCGGAAAAAGTGAAACATAAAGGTTTTATTTATGCGTCTTTCATAAAAGATTCCTGCAAAGAGTTTTGCGAAGGAGATGTGAAACGAACGCGTTCTCCGATGTCGTTGGAAAAAATTCGAAAGGTTTTTGAACGTTGTCTTTCTGAAAACGTTCCGTACTGCTGGGGCAGTAATCAATTTGAAACCGTTCCGTTGCCGGGAGTGATTTTTACCTCGAAAAAGGGAGGAGAACAATATGAATGCCGCGGTTTTGATTGTTCGGGGTTGTTATATTATATTTCCGACGGAACGTTGCCGCATGCTACAGGTTCATTGAAGGACTTCGGGAGACGACTTTTTACCGTTGAAGCAGGGAAGATTTGGGATAAGGATCTAGAAGGGAAAGTGGAAGAAGTAGTCGCTAATTTGAAGGATACGGATTTTATCGTCATTAAAGGTCACGTTATTGTGGCGTATAACAGGGGTCTCATTGAATTTCGTTCGAAAGATTTAGGGTGTTGTTTTACACCCAGAGAGAAAGCGGTACAGAGAATAACGGAACTGATCGAGGCGGCTCAAAAGAAAAACAGCGATGTTTGGTTTGTTCGTTGGCATCCGGAGTATTTGCGTGGGAAGCGAAACAAGGCAAGCAAAGAGAAGGTGGAGGGGTTGAAGCTTGCTTGAGAACCTGCAGATGGTGTTCAAAATTTCACAGCTTCGCGAAAAATTCTAATCTGCGTCATCTGTAGCGTACTTTCCATAATTCCAAAGCGCATATGATCGTATTTTGCTTTCAGTGGAGGCGTTTTTCTGTAACCTTTGGCAACAAGTTAAAAATCATAGCACACCAACCGCTCTTTTTGTACCTCGACAGACGACTCGCACGCTAAACCAGAAGAACATTCCAGCTTTGGTATCGAACTTGTTCAAACGGAGCATCAAAAAATTTCCTGTTGTCTTTTTCCGTTTAAACCACGAATCCTAAACCGCATTTGCCTTTTATTCGATACTCACGACAACTTTACGCGCTTATCGATTTTCATTTTTCTCTTAAGGTGCTTTTTCGCTGTTTTTGAAGTAATTTTATTTTTTTGCGGTGCATGGAATCGCACTGCTTCCTGGATTAGAAATTGTGTCGTTTTAAAAAATACTGCTCGGAGCAGATTGCAACAATTTCGGATTATCAACCCCGTTTTTCCCTTGCGTGCATTTATCCGCATCAATCGGGATAAAAAATTACCTACTCGAAATCGCATTTGATTAAAACCAAAGACAGCTTTGAACGCCAAGGTCGTACGACGAAACAGGAGCGGTTTTTCACAGGATTGTTTAACAACTACTAACGACGTCGTAAAAATACACACCGAAAGAAGAAAAGAAAAAAGGAAACGCACGCAACTCTACCCAACCACCACCTTAACTTTGGTAAAAACCAAACCGCAAAACAACCCTTCCTGAAAAACCTCTGGCGGGATGGACGAGACTCGAACTCGCGACCTCCTGCGTGACAGGCAGGCGTTCTAGCCGGCTGAACTACCACCCCCAGTGCCAAAACTCTACACTCCCAATATGGGAAATACAAATAAACGCTGTCAATATTTTTGAAAGGAAATTTTATGCAAAGGGAAAAATTTTGTGCATTTCGATCGCGGACGATAAAGCTTGTGCACCGGAGAGATTCGAAATCATGCCAAAAATTTCTCATGAAGGTAATAAAACTGCGAAATTTTCCTTGCGATGGCTCAAAAATCCTTCACAGTAAAGGTGTTCTTTTTTGTTTAACCCTTAACCCTCACGCAGAAATGCGGGAGACACAACTATGACAAACGTAATGGAAGGTCTGCTAAAGGCGGATGCTTTGAAATGCCTGCGGGCGAATAAAATTGTGAGCGGTACGATTTCCGAAATTCGTCCCGACGAAGTTGCAATCGATATCGGAGCAAAAGCGGAAGGCATTGTTCCGGCAAGTGAATTTGATAATTTGGATGAGCTTTCGGTCGGCGAGACCGTCGAGGTGTATGTGGAGCGCGTTGAAAACATCGACGGTCGTCCTGTGCTTTCCTACAACAGGGCGCAACAGCAGAAGAATTGGGCAACGATTTTGGAGAAGTGCACCGAAGGCGGCGAAATTTCCGGGCGCGTGAAAGGTAAGACCAAAGGCGGTCTCATCGTGAATATCGGCGTGGATGCATTTTTGCCCTCGTCTCAGATCGACACACAGGCACCGCGCGATTTGGATCAGTACATCGGGCAAACGTTCGATCTGAAAATTGTTAAAATCAACAAAGAGCGCCACAACATCGTTGTTTCGCGTCGGGAATTGATTGAAACGCAACGTCAGCAAAAGCGGCAGGAGGTTTTGGATACCGTTAAAGTCGGTTCCGTCGTCAGGGGCGTTGTGAAGAGTATTACCGATTACGGCGTTTTCGTGGATCTGGACGGTCTGGACGGCTTGGTGCACGTAACGGATATCAGCTGGAAGCGTGTCAGCCATCCGGGCGACGTTCTCAAAGTCGGCGAAGAAGTGGAGGTTGTCGTGACGGAAATCGATCGCGAAAAAGAGCGCGTTTCGCTGAGCATGAAGAAGCTCCACGGCAATCCGTGGGACGGGATTGAGAATAAGTACCCCGTCGGTTCCAAGGTGCACGGAAAGGTGACGAATTTAACGCAGTACGGTGCATTCGTCGAGCTGGAGGAAGGCGTTGAGGGACTGGTGCACTTAACCGAATTTTCCTGGATTAAACACATTACGAAGCCGGGCGAGGTTCTTAAAGTCGGCGACGAAATCGATGTGGTGGTGTTGGAAATTAAAAAGGACGAACAGCGCATTTCCCTCGGCATTAAGCAGTTGACCGATAACCCGTGGGATATGGCAACGCATAATTATCCCGTCGGCGCGTGTGTTCACGGGCAGGTGCGGAACCTGACAAACTATGGTGCCTTCATCGGTCTGGAAGAGGGTATTGACGGCATGGTGCACGTTTCGGACATGAGCTGGACGCGGAAAATTAACCACCCGAGTGAGTTGCTTAAAAAAGGCGACGAGGTGGATGCCGTTGTGTTGGAGTGCGATCCGTCGGCACAACGCATTTCCCTGGGTATGAAGCAACTGACCGATGATCCGTGGGCGGTGGTTGATACGATGTACAAAATAGGGGATATCGTTAAAGGGAAAGTCACAAAAGTCGCTTCCTTCGGTTTGTTTGTCGAGCTGGAGAACGGTATCGAAGCTCTTGTGCACATCAGCCAGGTCAGCGAGGAGCGCGTCGAAAAGTTGCAGGATCACTTCAAGGCGGGTGATACGGTGGAAGCGCGTATCGTAAAGATCGATAAGGCGGAACGTCGGTTAGGACTTTCCATTAAAGCGGCGAAGTATGACGAAGCGCGTTTGGCGGAAGAAGTTAAACAGTACGAAACAATTTCAGCGGATCGGGAACTGAATAACGCCATCGGTGAGGCTTTCGCGCGAGCGGAACGGGAAAGTTCCAAACAGGAACCGTAAAGTCGGCACGAGTGGGAAAAACGGATGTCGGGGTGCGGTATTCGGTTGAAAAATGACAGGGTGGGGGAGCGGTTACGTGTGTTAAAAACAACAAAAAAGTTTTTTCGACCTCTGCTCCTTTTTCCCGAATACCCCGCAGGGCAGATGTATTTTTTGAGCCAAAACCATAAAAAAGGGTGGAACTTCTTTCTGTCTCGGGTGGTTTAGGAAACGAAATCATCGGGGTTTCGGAGAGATCGGACGCTGAAATACGGTCGCCGAGTACTTTTACGGTTTTTCTTGTGAATTGCGGAGTGGAGTGGTCGGCAAGGAAACAATCCGATGTCTCTCTTTCAAAAGCGGTCTTTCTTAGCTCTCCCTTGTCGATCTCGGAGGTTAAAGCGGGAGGCGGTGTGTGCGGGCAATCGAGTTTTGTGCGGTTTGAAAAAACGGAGAAGAAAATTGCCGTGATCGGATAACATGAAACGATACGTTGTTCTGTTGCTGAAGGTCGGCGTTTATTTTTTCTGCCTGTCGGCAAGTTTGGTACTCGCCTATAATTTAAAGTACGGTTTTCTTATTCCCGATACTGTCCAGCAAACGATGTGGCAAACGAACGGTTGGCTGGTGAGTCTGAAAATTATCATCCTGGTACTCATCGGAGAATTCAAGGGTATTTTTTCCTACTTCCGCCTGCCCGATTTGTTCAAAATCATCGTCTGTTTCGTTTCCGTTTCAACGGGGCTCGCCCTGTGTCACTACTTCATTCGAGCGCCGTGGTTGCCGGAGCGGGATATTCTCATTGCAGACCTGCTGTTTTCGATTTTGTTTATTTTTTTCTTTCGGGCGAGTTTGCGCATATTAAATACCTCCTTTTTTCTCGCATCCTCCGCAGGCAGCGTTGCGCATGAAAAAATGAAAATTGCCGTCATCGGAACCAATGAAACGGCATCGCAAATTATCTCCAGCCTGAAAACCAATCACCTTTGCAACATGCAGCCGATTGCAGTTCTGGACGACAATCCGAAATACCACGGTCGGAAGTTGCACGGCGTACCCGTTGTCGGAACCCCGGAACGATTGAGTGATTTGGCGGAACGGCAAGACCTTCAAGGAGTGATTTTTACGGGCAGTTTGTCGCAAAAGCGCTTTTTCGAATGCGCGCAACTGGCACAATCGCTTCATTTGAAAGTTTTTAACGTGCCGTCGATCGGAGAGTTTTTAAGCGGTCGCGCGTTTGCTTCCAAGTTGCGCCCGTTGGAAATTGAAGATTTTCTGGCACGCGATCCCATTCGTCTGAATACGGCGGAAAGCACAAGGCAAATCGAGGGAAAAGTTATTTTCATAACGGGTGCCGGCGGCTCCATCGGAAGTGAATTATCCCTGCAAATTGCCAAAAAACATCCGAAAACTTTGGTTCTTATCGATCATTGCGAATACAATTTATTTAAAATACAACAATCGTTATTGGCACAAGGTTACGCCTGCGAACCCGTTTTACTGAATATTACGCATCGTGAACCGTTACGCGCCTGTTTTGAGAAATTTAAACCGCATTACGTTTTTCATGCCGCTGCCTATAAACATGTGCCTCTGTTGGAAAATCAGGCGTTGACCGCCGTGCAAAACAATGTTGGCGGAACCCTTCTGTTGGGACTTTATGCCGCCGAATACGGTGCCGAGAAATTTGTTTTGGTTTCGACGGATAAAGCCGTGCATCCGTCCAACAACATGGGTGCGACGAAACGCATTTGCGAAATGCTCTGTATGGCATTGCAACAGCGTTCGAGAAACATAACACAATTCATGGCGGTTCGCTTCGGAAACGTGCTCGGATCCGCGGGAAGCGTTTTACCCACGTTCAAAGAACAGATTGCCCGTGGCGGTCCCGTCACGGTGACGCACCCGGATATGACACGTTACTTCATGACCATTCCCGAAGCGGTGAGTTTAATTTTAGAAGCATTCACATTCCAAGACGGCGACGGGAAGATTTATATCCTGGATATGGGGCAGTCGGTTAAAATTCTGGATGTCGCCAAACGCATGATTGAATTGAGCGGTGCTACCGATACTCCTATTATTTTTACCGGTATTCGACCGGGCGAAAAATTACATGAAGAATTGATTGACGATGCAACTTCTCTCATCTCCACAAACCATCAACTGGTCAATATCCATAAAGAAAATACGTCGTATGTTTCAAAATTGGAACCTGTGGAAAGTTATTTGGATGTCATTCAGGGGTTGAAAAGCGAAGAGGATGCGTTGAGGTTTATTCGGGGATGGGTTCCAGAGTTTAAGAATTCTTAAATCTTTGGAGTTATATTTAAAAATTGTGCCGAGAGCCTGGAACTTTATAAATTCAAACCACTTTTACATTTGTGTTGTTTTGTTTGAAATCCGACTTTGGATTTATTTAAAATCGAAACAAAAACTTAAAAAACCATGAAAACATTTCTCAAACGAGAATATAATTTTTCATAAAATCGTTTCATTTTAAATAAAATTAAAGTTGAATTTCGGATATATTTTTACATACAATGATGAAGATTAAGTGATGGAAATGCCTTAACCGCCACAATGGTAGGGGACTTGGTTTCCGTCACGATGTACGGTTCTCGTCACGATGTACGGTTCTAATTCCGCCATGATACTGTAATGCGGACACGCTTTTTCGATATCCGTAACACTGCGCAAACGTTTTACCTACGGGTCGATACCGTTCTTTCCCAAAATTTCCGCAACTTTTTTTTCATCGCCGAAAGTCCGCATCGTTCTGCCTTTTTGCAGGCGGAACCCGAAAAACTTCGTTCCCTCTTTCGCCCGACGTAAGGCTTCGGATTTTACCAAATCGCAAAAGTTTTCAATATCCTTTAATTTCAGTAAGACATTATTCAGTGTATTTTTTGACACAACCTGTCGGATTTAACCCGACCACATGCGTCGGGACGCAATACTATAGAGAATAACGTTAAAAATTTAAATAAATCAGAAGAAAGAAAAAAAAGAAAGAAGAGGTTTCGGAACGCCGCACAATGGATATTATGTCTAATCTTTATTAACATTTTCAAATTTTCCGCCACTCTACCTGCATTGGGACAAAACGGTATTTTATATACTTCAACAATATCTAAAGATACTCAATAAATGTAAATTTTTAACCGCAGAGGTCTTCCCATTCGTTGTTATTGTTATCGGGTTGCTTTTTACCCCAAAAATTCCACGATAGAATCTGTTATCGCTGTCAAACGTCTAAAAAATAAGAAAATTGCGCCTCAGACATTACATCTTCATTGCCATTTATCGGTTACTATTTCTGCCGATACTGTTGTGCGTATTGCCATATTACTTACTGCGCATGCGGAAACGCGGCGGGTACGGGAGGCACTTTTTTAATCGCTTCGGTTGGCTGTCGAAACCCAAACGACCGTCTCCCGTGTGGATACAGGCGGTAAGCATTGGTGAAATCGAATCGTTGCAACCGCTTTTGGTTGCATTGAAACAACGAAACATTCCCGTTTATTTGACGACTACAACCTCAACGGCGTTTCGGATTGTTGAAAAAAAATACGCTTCCCTGGTCGATACATTCGGTTATTTTTCGCTCGATTTTTGGCTATTTTCTGCTTCCGCTTGGCGACGCATTCGTCCGAGAGCCGTTCTTCTGACGGAATCCGAACTGTGGCCGGAGCATCTCTTTCAGGCAAAAAAGCACTCCGTTCCCGTTTATCTCATCAATGGTCGTGTTTCCGACAGAACGTTTTCGCGTTATCAACGCTTTTTGCCAATCGCACGCATACTGTTCGGTTTTCTTACAAAGATCTTTGCCGCAAGTCATGCCGATGCGGAGCGCTTCCGGGCGTTATGTCCGAAGGATATTCCGATTATCCAGGCGGGAAATTTAAAAATCGATGCCGCCATCCAATCGGCAACCGCGAGTATTTCCGTTATTTCGCGAAAAGAATTGGGCGATCAATGGCAAAACGCAACCGTTTTATTGGGAGCTTCCACCTGGTCGGGCGAAGAAAAAATGTTGGTTGAATTCTTTTTAAAAGCACGCAAGGAATTTCCGCAGTTGAGGCTCATTCTGGTTCCGCGCCACGTCGAACGCATACACGAAGTTAAAGCTTTACTGCAAACTTATCCCGTTACGTTTTGTTTTCGAACGCAACCGACAAAAAATGCCGATATTTATGTCGTTAATACCACGGGTGAATTGCGTTCCTTCCTCCCGACGGCGGATTTGGTTTTTATCGGCAAAAGCTTTCCGCCGCACTACGGCGGGCAAACCCCCATCGAAGCGGCGGTTTTCGGGAAACCGATGGTGTACGGTTCTCATATGGAAAATTTCGTCGATATTTGTACCGATCTCGAACACCTGCACGCGGCGGTTCGTTGTGCCGATGTCGAACATTTGGAACAACAGTTGTTGTTTTTGTTAAAGCATCCGGAAAATGCCGTTTCCTGCGGTCAGGCGGCTCGGCAATGGATTCACGCTCATCAGGGAGCCGTGAAAGCCGTTATGGATGATTTGTTCCCTCAATAAACAGATAATAACATATTAGAGAAGAACGCTGATAAAGCCGAACAAATGCGTGCAAGGAGACGCATTTGTTCGACTCTTGAAGAGCATTAACGAAAGAGTTGCACTTTTTTATGTGTTCTACTTATCTATCAGCTTTCTTAAGTCTTCGCCCTTATCGAAGTAGAATTGATATATACCTACTTTTTTGTTTAGTACTTCTATTGTTAACGATGATTCAGGATCTATATGTTCTTCTTCCGTTCCAACAAACTGGCAGTGCCCTGTCCTTACAACCTGCTTTCGTGCTTCGCCGATAATTTTGCATTCGGCATCCGAAACAGCTTCATTGATTGGATCGTAGTAGAATTCATACTCTCCCGGCTGCTTATCTTTGCAGATAAAAATCCCGTACATCGTCCATACCTCGCAAGCGTTATCGTATAAAATCCCCAATGTTTTTTCAAGTTCATTACGTATATCCTCAAGTTTCTCGTTGTCCAATTCCTCATTAGACTTCTGCGTTGCCTCTTCATTCTCTTCTTCTTCTTCCTCACTTTCCTTCTTTTCTTTCTTTGGGTAAATATCCTCCTTTGAAAACTTCAATTTTGAAACGACTTCGATATTTTCAATAATTTTGGATTTGAATGTTAACAGGCTGATATTGGGTGCATTTTCTGCCGCTTCGAAGCAATCGATGGCATTCATAAAATGCATCAATTCATGCAAAAGAGAACCGTATCGATCTCCTGTAAAAGCCGAAAATTTACCAGAGGAATTCACATGATAATTCCCGATCTTCTCGGTCTCTTTCATCAGACCGATCGATAATGTTTCCGACACAAAAGTGCAAAATTCATCATCATTTTTCAACTTCAAAGCACGGTACAAAAATTTATTAACGGCTTGGATGTTTGCGTATTCCGAATCATCCTTTATAAAAAAATACCGATACAAAATAGGGAAATAACACGCGGGCACGACCGATCGCCTTATGCAGGAAAATTTCTTTTCGTTTTCTTTCTCTGTTTCTTTTTTGTACGCTTTCTCCAACGTCTTTCCGAACTTAATAAATTCCTGTTTGTCGAAATCCGAGTTTTTGTTCTCTTGTTCCGCTTCTTTGCACAGATCGGATAGTGCTTTCAATTCATCCTTACATTCAGGACCAAAATACTTTCGGATGTTGCGCTCCCGCCGTTTGTGAGAATTGATAATTTCGTCCGAAAGGGGTATTTTACCTTCGAACAAATTTCCATCCTTCTGACCATAGCACCACTTGGATAACTTTAAAAGATCCTCTCGGGAGATTTCCACTTTTACCTTACTGTGTTTATGCAGGTCGGTTTTGAGATCGAATAATTCCTTCAATTTTTCTTCCAACTCAAAAATCTGCCTTTCTTTCTCATAAAGCTCTTTCCCCTCTTCCGTCTGACTGAAATCGTAACACTCTTTCAGCTCTCCTTCATGCTTTTTGCAAAACTGTTTGATCCGATCGTACTCGCGCATGTAATTCGCCGTGATGACTTTTAACGTTGCCATACCGGCTTGAGAGTTACAAGTTTCAACCACAAACTTCTCCATATCCTTCTGCGGGATATTTGCCTGTTGCAGAGAATCCGTATTAAGGACATACTTTATGAAATTCTCCGCCAACACTCCTTCGTCATATTCGTTTTCAAACAGAGATTTGTTCGGATCCTTTACCTTTTGATGATAAAAATCAAGATCTTCCTTATGGGATATGACCTTCATTGCTGCGAATACCGGATGCTTAATCTTTGCCTTGTCAATCAGTTTGATACCATTGGGCGGATCAGCCATGATGCCGGTTGTTGATGCAACGACCAATGTCGTGCCTGTTAAGAATGACTTGATGTATCTCATATTCATAGTATCTCTGAGAGAGAGAGAGAGAGAGAGAGAGAGAGACTTGTCAAGTAAAAATAAATCAGGGATAAAAACCGCAGTGTACGGCATGGGTGTAAAGTTACACACCCCTACCCTACTGCCACTCCGAAAGTTCTTTGATTTGTTTGCGTTTCATCGCCACAAACTGTTCATAGTTCATCATGGAATTGCGAATGAGGCGTTTGTGGATTTTACAGGAAACAAAGGCGCAGACACAACCGATCAGCGTTCCGCCGATGCAACACAGCACAAAACCGCCCCAACCGATCGACAGCAACTGCTCCCAAGAACCGCTTTTGATAGCGGTCAACATCTCCTTCAGACTGGCTTTTTCAATCCACTCAACCTGAAACGGAAGCATATCCGCAATTCGCTTGCCGACGTAAAATTCCAGCGGATACATGAACGGAACAGTCAAGGGGTTCGAAACAAATTGCAACGCCGCCGTCAGCAACAAATTCGCTCTAAAAAGAACGGCAAGAATCGTCGCAAGCGGAATTTGAATGCCCATCACCGGCCACCAGGTCAAAATCCAACCGGCATACCAGGCATTACGCATCGGTTTGTAGGAGAACGACCACAACTGTGGCACTTTATTCAAAAACAAACCGCCGAACTTTCTGAAAATAAAACTCTTTCGAAGAGTTACGCGAGAAGGAAGGTAACGCAACCACTTTTTGGCAACCCGAAAACGCCGCGCACGAAAATCTTCCCATTCCTGCTTAAACGGCTCCATAAAACGAATCTAAACGGTTTCTCAAAAACCGATGGAGGCACGGGTCGGAATCGAACCGACGCATAGAGGTTTTGCAGACCTCGGCCTTACCACTTGACTACCGTGCCAGCATTTTCACTTTTTCAAAAAAATGACGGCAACGCAAGCGCGTTTTCATGCACGTTTCGCCGCATCTGACGAAAAAATTATATATTGCGCAACTCAAAGCCGCTCGGAATGTAATTCAAAATATCGCTTATTTCCCGAAACACATGCAAACTTGCGCCTTCGAAGTATAAAGAACGATGCGCATCATCCAGCATTTCTTTGACTTCATCCGCCGAAAGTTTTTGGACAAAATTTATGTGCTCGTTTAAAAGTGCGACGCGCGCTTTGATGAGCTTATCCAAAAAATCAACATACGGATGGCGGTCTTCTTCAACCTCGTTCGGCAATGCAAACAAGAGCTTTTCTTCGTTTTTTTCGGATCCTTTTTTGTTTTCTTCGCTCGCAAGCCGTTCGACCGTACGAACCAGCCGAACACACCCGTCATTCAAACGCTTATCGACTCTGAAACGATAAAACGCCTCATTCCAATCGTCTGTCGAAATCCCATACGGTTCAAGTTCCGCTTTGGATTGCCTTAAAACCTTTTGTATCTGAGCGGGCGACAAAAGGCTCGGTATCTCAAAGTCCCAATTTCGATCCTCGCTGACCTCCTTAATCCACCAATTCCCGTCGCTTCCGAGATGCGCAATACACCAGGCGAATTTCGGTAAAAGGACGACCATATATCTTTAGCGGAAACAATGTTCTGAAAAACAGGCAACCCGTTTAATTATTTGTAGTGTCCCCAACAACGTAAAAACGCAACACCATGCGGATAAACTTTATATACCAGTCGATGTTGTCGGTTTATGCGGCGCGAATAGGTGTTCTCACGACCAACCAACTTCTCATACGGTGGTGGTGTTTGAAACGGATCGCCGCGCACCAACTGTATCAACTCCTTGATCTTCGGCAACAAAGGCGTGTATTTTGCTTTTTCGATATCGTCGTAAAATGAATTTTCAAAAGATGCCCTCATACATCCAGTACGGCAAACATCTCTTCCGTATTCTCGTAAAATTTCATTCTGCCTGCCTTATAATCCGCATCCGCCTTATCAATATCCTTATAAAGATCTTCAATGGGATACTCCAAGCCGTCATCATCACCTCTTTTTTCTTCAACACATCTTTCAATGTAACGGCTGATTGACATCTGACGGCTCTCCGCCTGTTCCTTGACCCACTGATACAGCTTCGGACGAAGGGAAACACTCGCACGCATGGATTGCATATGCCCTATATATGCTTCAAAATTGCATCAACGTCAAGCATTCGCGACGTTTAGGCTTACCGACGGGGCTTATTTTGGCAGAAGGAAACGGACTTCAAGTCGCCTTTTTTTGAAAAACACCAAAAAAACACACTACAAATCGATAGAAGCACATGTGCTTCGTAACAGCGCATTTTCAGGCACGGCAATCAGGAGAAATGTTCCCCCTACCCTACTTCAATCCGTACACGGCTTGTTTGCCCAACGCTTCTTCAATACGCAACAGTCGATTGTATTTGCAAATTCTGTCCGTGCGACTGAGGGAACCGGTTTTAATTTGCCCGACGTTGGTCGCAACCGCCAAATCCGCCAAGGTCGTATCCTCGGTTTCGCCGGAACGATGCGACACAATGCACTTGTAACCCGAACGTTTTGCTACTTCGATGGTTTCCAACGTTTCCGTCAAGGTACCGATTTGGTTAAGTTTAATCAAAATCGCGTTTCCGGCTTGCGTTTCGATACCTTTGCGCAAAAAAGCCTCATTTGTGACAAATAAATCATCGCCGACGAGCTGAATATTCGAACCCATCGCCTTCGTCAACTTCTGCCAACCGCTCCAATCGTTTTCGGCGCAACCGTCTTCGATGGAAAAAATCGGGTACTTTTTTTGTAATTTCTGATAAAAAGTAATCAATTCGTCGATGTTTTTTACGGAACCGTCCGACTTTTTAAAGACGTAGCACTTCTTTTTCTCGTCGTAAAACTCCGACGAAGCCACATCCAATGCGATTTTGATGTCCTCATCGGGTCGATAGCCCGCTTTTTCAATTGCCTGAACGATGAACTTTAAAGCATCTTCGTTATTTTTCAATGCAGGCGCAAAACCGCCTTCGTCACCAACCGCCGTCGAATAATGCTTCTCTTTTAAAAGTTCCTTCAACGCATGAAAAATTTCCGCGCCCCACCGCAACGCTTCGCGAAACGTCGGCGCTCCGATGGGGGCGATCATAAACTCCTGTATATCCACGGGAGCATCCGAATGCGCACCGCCGTTCATAATGTTCATCATCGGAACGGGCAATGTGCGGGCATGAACGCCGCCGATATAACGGTACAGCGGTAATTCCAAATAACGCGCCGCGGCATCGGCAACCGCCAGCGACACGCCCAAAATCGCATTGGCTCCCAAATTGGATTTATTCGGTGTTCCGTCACAGGCAATCATTTCCGCATCAACGGCACCCTGTTCCAGGGCATCAAAACCGTTGAGTAATTTTGCAAGCACCGTATTGACGTTCTCGACCGCCTGCGTCACGCCTTTGCCGTTGTAACGATCGCGTACCGACTTCGGGAGCTTTTTTACGAAGCCGTCACGCAATTCCAACGCTTCGTGAACACCCGTGCTGGCTCCAGAAGGCACCGCGGCGCGCCCGACGGTTCCGTCATCGAGAATGACCTCAACCTCCACGGTCGGATTACCGCGCGAATCCAGAATTTCTCTGCCGATAATTTCAGAAATTAAACTCATACCCATGAAAAAGCAGACTTTACGCGTCGAAAGGAATGTTTAACGGAACAGTACAACCGAGTTTTTGCAACGCCGCATCAGTTCGGTGGTGGTACTTCCGATGAACAGATTGCGAATTCTTCCGTGTCCGTAGGCACCCATGATCAGCAAGTCAATCGCTTGGTTGGCGACGTAATTGGCAATGCCGTCGCTGACGTCGTCGTGCAAACAGACCGTATTTACCCGGTACCCCGCGTCTTTTAATGTTTTTTCCGCCGAAGCCATCATCTCGGTAACTTCTTCCGGCGGATTTTCTTCGTCGCATACGTACAGTAAATCGATCGGAATATCTTTCATAAAAGACGAACGAATGAGAAATTGCAACGCATGGCGCGTGCTCGGACCGTCATCGTACGCCAATGCGCACTTCTTAATCGGCGTAAATTTTCGGCAGGCAATAAAACAGGGCTTTGAACTTGCGCGCACCACACGCTCCAAATTGGCACCGAGGTGTTCCGTCGCAAACGCCGCATTTTCTCCGCGCTTCCCCATCAAAATTAAATCCACGCCCACTTCGCTGTGCTCATACCCTTGGCAACTGTCTACCAACGAACCGCGTTCGTGCTTAAAGGTAATCTTATCCGATAACCCGACTTTTTCGAAAAACTTCTCGACCGTTTCCTTCACAACGCGCGTTTTTTCGGTCTCAATTTGTTTCAGCTGATCGCACAAACGCTGGTACGGTTGCGCGCCCAACGCCCCCGAAAAATCGCCCATCATGGCAAAATTAAACTGATGCGCGTCCGTCACATAAAGAATATCCGCCGTGGCATTCATCGCTTTGATGATCCATTCGGCATATTGCAAACAACTCTCCATGTACGGCATTGATCCGTCCACGCAAACCAGCAACTTAGTAGTCTCCATAATTTAATGATAAGAGATTTTTGAGAGATATGCAAACGGAAGGTTATTGAAGATAATGAACGATTCCAAATTCTGGTGTTAAAGAATACCGATACTTGAAGATTGCAAAAACACTTCAATCTCACACAAAGTCGCAAATAAAATTTTTTCTTTTCTTTATCTCTATATATCTCTTTGATAAATGAAGTGTTATTCTGCGATCCGATTTACTTTCTCGTTTTATTGCCGTTGACGGCTTTGATTTACTGGCGGGTGATCGCGAAAGGTAAATTCCATTTGGCGGTACCCGTTTTGCTGATCGGCTCGGCAATTTTCTACTGTACGTGGAATTGGCGGTTTTTCTTTCTGCTTCTGCTTTCTGCGCTTGTCAATTACCGCATCGGGCGTATAATGCTAACGGGAGCCGGGAGCCGGGAGCCGGGAGCCGGGAGCCGGGAGCCGGGAGCCGGGAGTGAAAGGGAAAGGCTCAAAGGCTTGGCTGTGGGTTGGGCTGTTATTCAACCTCGGATTGCTGGGGTATTTTAAGTACGCCGGTTTCTTCCTCGATAATTGCAACGCGCTTTTCGGAACGCATTGGAATGTCGGGCGCATCATTCTGCCGCTCGGCATCAGCTTTTACACGTTTCAACAAATCGCCTATTTGGTTGATGCTTACCGACGGGAAGTTCCGCTCTGTTCGTTTCCAAAATATCTGCTGTTTGTAACCTTCTTCCCGCAACTGGTGGCGGGTCCCATTGTACACTACAAGGACATGATCCCGCAGTTCGGTGCGCAAAGAACCGTCGCGTGGGATTCTATGTACCGCGGATTATGGGTGTTTGCGTTCGGGCTGTTTAAAAAGGTTGTTCTCGCCGACACTTTGGCACCGTATGTCGATAAATGTTGGAGCAACGTGGATCAGTTGCAGTTTCTCGGCGCGTGGATGACCGTTTTGGGATACACGTTGCAACTATACTTCGATTTCAGCGGTTATGCCGATATGGCAATCGGCAGCGGCTTGATTTTCGGTATCCGTCTGCCGGAAAATTTCAACTCTCCCTATCAGGCGTTGGATATTCAGGATTTTTGGCGTCGCTGGCACATGACACTTTCTGCTTGGTTGAAAAATTACGTCTACATCCCGCTCGGCGGCAGTCGCTGTCCGCTTCCGCGCACCTGTATCAATCTTTTTCTTACCTTTCTTATCGGCGGCATTTGGCACGGTGCGAACTGGACGTTTGTTATCTGGGGTACGCTCCACGGTCTCGCAATCGTTATTCATCGCCTGTGGCACAAAACCAATCACCGCTTGAATGCCTTCGCCGCCTGGCTTTTGACGTTTACATTTGTCAATTTCGCCTGGATTTTTTTCAGGGCACCAAGTCTGAAGGGGGCGTGGATGATGATTAGGAAAGCGTTCGGTATTGGGCCAAATGTCTCAACCCTTGTTCTTCCGGTTATAAAAAACCCTGTTCAGTTCGGCACATATATCGTTTTATTCTCGATAATCGCTTTGTTGTTCCGTAACACTTCGCGATCAAGCCGTCGGTTTTACGAACATCCGCATTTGCTTAAATCCTTTTTCTTCATACTGTTTGTCGTCGGTATTTCTTACTGGGGATCTTATCACAAGTCGTCGGAGTTTTTATATTGGAATTTCTAAAAATGGAGCTGTACCGAAAAAATATCCTTTTTATCGTTGTTTTCACGCTGTGTGGTTTTCTTTCAGTGCCTGCGTTTGTTTGGATCGTCGATCCGTTTCATGTGTATCATCGGGATACGTGGTTGAATAGAGGGAAATACCCCTCGTTTAGCCAAGATCTTAACAATGCGCTTCAGTTGAAATATTTACATTCGACTGATAATTTTGATTGGGTTCTAGTTGGAAATTCTCGATCGCAGTCCTTCGATAGCAATGATTTAAGGAAAGCCCTAAAAGGAAAACAAGGAGCAAACTTATATGCCGGAGGACTGCCTTCGGAGTACCAAGTAAAAATGCTCTTTAAGGCTGTAAAATCACAGAAAATCAAACATGCCGTTTTCATGGATGCTCAACCATCATTTCAACAAGTAACAATGCCACTGCTTTTTGAATCTCCCAAACGCGCTATTTTTAAAATTGGCAGTGTACCTACCTCACTGTTCTTGGTTCTCGGTTATTTCGTTCCATGGTTTCATAAATGGCGATTCCGACCGCTAAACAAAATAGGGGATTATTACGCCAAATATGAAGATTTAGAGGAATTTTCCAAGATATCCATTAAAAATAAGACGAGCAGAACGATTCGCCCTACATTCTTTGATACAGCACTTGATGTGCCTGATAATCCCTTGGTATCCATCATTCGAAACCATCCGAACATCACGTTTCATTTGTTGTTCCCACCTGTCAGTGTCATTGGTTCCGAGGCTCCCATACTTGACCTAAGATCTATGTCATTTTACCTCAAAAACACGGAAGATCTCGAAAATGTCAAAATTTACGGTTTTCATGATGTACCCTACTTTTATGTTTCAAATAATTGGAAAGATCCTAGTCATTACCATCATGGTTTTAATAAATTTATGGCGTATTGCATTGAACATAGTCTGCACACCATCACCGCAAAAAATTACGATGCTTACAAAAAACACGTCCTTGATGTGTTAAAATCTTTCAACCCTTCCGATTACCCCGATCGCCCCACCACGTTCGAAGAATTAGTCGCCTACGAAGAAAGTCTGCACCCAGAACTGAAAAAAGAGAAAATGTCTGTCGAAGAACCGTAGAATTTTATCGTTGCATCGAAAACACATTCTTTTAATTCCCCCCTCCAAAAAAAACAATCTTGACGCCCCCTATAAATCCTCTGACAGTAAAACTGTTTGCGAGCGTAGCTCAGAGGTAGAGCGCTACCTTGCCAAGGTAGATGTCGAGGGTTCGAACCCCTTCGCTCGCTCCAGGTTTGTTAAGTAGAACACGAGTTGAACAATGGAACCAAGGGGCGGCAGTCTATGGGAGCAAATGCATCGCGGGAAGCGGTAGCGGGTATCGACGGTCAATGTCAACCGCTTATTCGGGTTCAAAACCTCATCAAATACTATCACGAAGAGCTGATTTTAAAGGATATCAGCGTTGATATCGAGGAGGGAGATTTGGTGTCAATCATCGGTCCGTCGGGATGCGGGAAGTCGACGTTTTTGCGCTGTTTAAACGGCATGGAGGTGTTGGACTGCGGCTCCGTCAATATCAATGGTATTTCGCTTCAGCGCAAAACGCTCGGCGCGCCGATGCAGGATTTTAACACAAAGGCACATGCGTTGCGTCAGCAGGTCGGGATGGTATTCCAAACCTTCAATTTATTCCCGCACAAAACCCTTCTGCAAAACGTCATGATGGCACCGATGATTGTTCAGAAAAAATCGCGCGACGAAGCGGAAGCGATTGCGGTTAAATTTTTGGACAAGGTCGGTTTAAAGACGTTTTCGCACCGTTATCCGATACAGCTGTCGGGCGGGCAGCAACAACGCGGTGCCATTGCGCGCGCGCTGGCGTTGTCGCCGAAAGTGATGCTGTACGACGAACCCACCTCCGCCATCGATCCGACGCGCGTGGACGAAGTGCTGGAAGTCATGCGCGATTTGGATAAGGAAGGCATGACACAGATTGTCGTGACGCACGAAATGCGTTTTGCAAAGGACGCATCGGACTACATCATTTACATGGAACAGGGAGAGTTTGTGGAAATTTCGGATGAAGACGAGATTTTTATCGCTCCGAAAGATGAACGAACGCGTAAATTTTTAAAAAAGTTTATGTAGATCCAAAGCAAAACAAATGTTCCAATCCCTTTTTTCGTTCTTTCGTTTCTTACTTCTTATGAACGCAAAACTGCTTTCGCGATATTTCGTAGAAACGTCCGCATGAGAGTCGGTTTCGCAATAAATGCTTAAAATGAACGCTTTCCGCTTATTAGCAAGGGTATTTTATCGGAGCATTTTTTTGTGTTTCCCGGCTTTATTGCTCTCGGCAACCGCTGAGGCAATGGAAGTCCTGCGTTGGGGCGCCGACGGTCAGGGCGGTGCGCCGCACGTCTTTTACGACCCGAAAAATCCGGAACGGCTCACCGGTTTTGAGTACGAAGTTGCGAAAAACATCGCTGATTTCACGGGTAAGGATTTGCAGTATTGTCCGAATGATTACGAGATGCTGGTTTCGGGACTAAAGCGCGGCGAATACGATATTTTGATGAACGCCATCGTTCGTAACGTATGGCAAAAGCATGCAAAACAAGCAGGTATTTTGCTGTCCGATCCTTACTATGTTACCCATCTGCAACCGGTCGTCCTGAAAAATTCCGACATAAAGACCGTTTCGCAGCTTAAAGGCAAAAAAATCGGTATTTTGAAGTGTTCCGAACATGCCGAAGAGGCGGTTCGGCAACTAGGGGCACATTTTGTGATCTATGATGACGAAGTAAAAGCCTATGCGGATTTAAACAACAAACGCCTGGATTGTGTCATGACCGATCACCCGGAGACCTTCTATTACGCTTCTGTCGATGACGGCATCCGTATGTTGGAACCCGTTGATCGTATTGAATTTTCCATTGCAGTTCGCGACAATCATCCCGATTTGTTAAGACAAGTAAATAACGCTTTGGAGCATTTAAAAAACAACGGTACGTTGCGCGCAATTTACGAACGTTGGGGACTTTGGAATGCCGAAACCGCAATGTACTTTAAAGCTTCCGAAATTCCTCAGACGCCCGCAACCGAACTTGAACGGTACATTGCGGATGTTCAATCGGAAACGGAAAGCGGCAACTGTTACCTGAACAGCCTTTCGTGTTTCGGAAAGGCCGCCGCCGTAACCCTCGAAATTTCCATCAGTGCCATGGTGCTGGCACTCGTTTTCGGCTTTGTCCTTGCCGTATTTCGCACTTACGGTTTTCGCTGGTTACAATGTTTAACGGCAACCTGGATCGAAATCATTCGCGGTACGCCGTTGATGGTACAGTTGTTGTTCATCTTTTACGGACTGCCGAACCTCGCGCCTTATCTGTCGGAACCGCTTGCGAGTTGGGTGTGCATGAACCCGTTCGTTGCCGGAATTTTGGCACTCGGACTCAACTATTCGGCGTACGAAGCGGAAATCTACCGTTCGGGCTTCCAATCCGTCCCCGTCGGGCAAACGGAGGCGGCACGCGCTTTGGGCATGACTCACGCACAGGCACTTTGGCACGTTGTTTTCCCGCAGGCGGTTCGCACGGTTCTGCCGCCGCTCACCAACGACTTTATTATGTTGCTCCAGGATTCCTCACTGGTCTCTCTGATTACGATTGTGGAACTCAGCCGCACCTACCAACTTTTTGCGGCGGCGAATTTTAATTATTTCGGATTCGGAATTTTGGTATCACTCTTTTACTTATTGATGGGGCTTCCGTTCACACGTCTTGCAAGGCGTTTTGAAAAAGCTTTAAGTGCGAAGATGCAGAGGCATGCGTAAAGTATTCTTTTGTTTTTCACGGCATTGAAAAGCAAATCAACAGCAATGCAACATACCGATATCCGCTACTTTCATCGTTACCGCCAAACCCTTGAAACCGAAAGCATTCCAGGGCATCGTTGGTTGCGGTTTTTGTACGACACGCATTTCGGTCGGTTGTGGTTGAAACTTCTTTTCAAGCGCGCATGGTTTTCGAAATGCATCGGTTGGTGGATGAATATGCGATTTTCCAAAAGAAATATCCGACCGTTTGCCGAAAAATACGCCATCGATTTGAATGAATTCGAAAAACAACCACAGAAATACAAGAGTTTTAACGATTTTTTTTATCGAAAATTCAAGCCCGGTTTCCGACCGATTTGTGAAGATCCTAACACGTTGTGCTTCCCGTGCGACGGGCGCCATTTAGGATTTCAGACTATCGAAGATACACAAAAATTTTTTATCAAAGGCGGTACGTTCAACCTTCAACAGTTACTTAAAGACGAAACACTCGCAGGACATTTTCGAAACGGAACCTGCATCATCAGTCGATTGGCGCCTGTCGATTATCATCGCTTCCATTTTCCGTGTGATGGTATCCCGAATGCAACACATCTCATTAATGGTTTTTTGTACTCCGTCAGTCCTTTGGCACTGAAAGGAAGTCTGAAAATTTTCGGCGAAAACAAACGCTGGTTAACCGTTTTGCAGTCCGAACGCTTCGGAAAAATCGCCCTGATCGAAGTTAGTGCCTGCTGTGTCGGCAGTATTCAACAAACGTTCACACCCGAAAGTTTTGTCAAAAAAGGCGATGAAAAAGGTTATTTCCTCTTCGGCGGCTCCACCGTTATAACGCTCTTCGAACCCGATCTCGTTGTTTTGGCGCAGGATTTAATCGACTGCACGCAAAAAGGCTTGGAATTGTATGCCCATATAGGTGACGTGATGGCGCGAAGTACTGCGGATAAGTAAGAAATACCGCCTTTATTTCTACTGCCATAATTACAGTACGGGATTTTTCTTTCGCATTTTACACCGAAGCATCTTTCAAAAATGTACGGAGACCATAAGTTGTTTGGGTTTTACGCATCTTCATTTTCCTGAAGAATGCAAACGGTATCCTTCCGCATCCGACAAACATGCACAGGATGTCCCTTTTAAAATTTTTGAAACAACCGAACCTCTTTTTTCAATCCCCGTTATACGCACGAATGCCGTCGGCGATCGCCCGCGTCAGTTTTTCCTGATAATCGGAACTGTTACAGGTTTTTGCTTCCGTCGGATGGCTTAAAAAGCCACATTCGATAAGGATCCCGGGGCAATTTAATTCCCGCAGAACCCCCAGGCGTTTCCGCTTTACACCGCGATCAACGCTTCCCGTACTTCGAATGATTTCCTTTTGCATCTGCCAACCCAAAAGGGAATTTTGTCCGTCAAATGCATTGATCGGCATCGAATTGAATTCTTTCGTTACAACCTGATCGCTTGAAGGAGAACCCGCCAACGGAAACGCAAACACTTCAATCCCGCGCGCCTGTTCCGACGGTGCCGAGTTATAATGAATAGAAATAAACAAATCCGCGTGTTTCATATTTGCAAACGCCGACCGTTGGCTCAGTGAAACATCCATATCGGTTGTCCGTGTCAAATGGACAATATACCCCATCGATCGCAATTTACCTGCCAATAATTGCGCGGTTTTAAGCGTTAAAAGTTTTTCCTTCAGACCGTTTTGAACGGTACCCTCCGCTTTCCCGCCATGCCCCGGATCGATGACGATTGTTTTCGCCCGTCTTTTAACAAAATTTTGCGGGAACAACAGCGGTTTAAGAATACTTTCGACATCCGCCGTGCGAATATGATATTCGGAGGTAATCAATCGCAGTTGATGCGCTAATTTTTTAAGCCGCGTTGTCGGCATCGACGGCATCACAATCGGATACGAAAGAAAAATTTTGATACCGTTAACCTTCGCCTCTTTGGTGCCGCTTTGAAATTCAAAACGATACCGCCCGTCAGACAATACGATACTCTGCCCGCTTACGGAATACTTTAAACGCAACTGCTTCGCCACGTCCGACAAACGGACGGAGGCGTTCATCGAAAATACAGGTTGTGTAGATTTTACGGGTAAAGCAGGAGAAGGCTTACAGGCACCGCCCGATGTACCTACAATCGAAGGTTTCGGGTGAATTACAGACTGCTTTGGGGTAACTTTTAATGCGCTTTGTTTTGAAGAAACCGCTTGCGGTGAAGTTTTTGGCGATACCTTTGTACCTGAAACGATCGAAGACGCTTGTGCTTTGACTTTGGACGGAACAGGCGGTTTTTGAACGGACGCCTTCGAGGCAGCAATCACCGCACTTTTTTTGGAAGTTATTGAGGTACTCTTCGCGGTTATGACTTTCGATGCGGTCGTTTGGTTTTTCGACAAAGAAACTTTCGGGACACTCGCCTTCGAAACCGTCGTCGAAGTTTTCGTTGCGTTCTGAGATTTTTGCGGTACGATTTTCGTCGCAGTGTTTTGTCGAACCGACTTCGAAGCGACTGATTGAGATGACGATTGTGAGGGAATGTTCTTCTTCGTCGGTACTTTCAAAGCACTCGGCTTCGGTTGAGAAACTCTTAAAGAGCCTTTACCCGAATGCGCTGCTGTTTGTTTCTGAGTACCGACGGCATTTTTAACAACCGATTGTCCCGCAAATGCAACATTCGGAAAACTCAGCCATAAGACACAGACTGCGACCGAAAAACGAATTGCCTCCGTCAAACACCGCCTGCCGTCGATTGATCGTGCCGCTAAACGTGCTCCGTTTTTAAAAACAACAGTTTTGATGTAAAAAGGCATCAATCGTTTACAACACCACTCTCATCGAATAAACAAGCACCTTTTTAATCGCACAAAATCCCGCCTGCGCACAACCCGACAAACAAATCCCGATGCGAACCATCAAATCAGCGAAACGGGCACCCCTCTTAACGCGACTAAACAAGCACATTACATCGGATCCGCGTCACGGTCATCCTCAGTCGGTTTGCCGTAAATTAAGACGCGTTTTGCGGTCGGCAACGGCGACATCATCACAAACACGTTGCGACCGCTTAAGGTTACCTTCCCGTCCGCCATGCCGACATTTTTGAGATCATCCGCCATCCGTTGCACCACGTCAACGCCCAACTGCGGATTACCCATCTGGCGACCGCGCAGATTGAGAAAAACTTTTAATTTGTTGCCCTTAAACAGAAACCCTTCCGCCTGTCGACGTTTCGTTTCGAAATCCCCGTCACCAATAAGAGCTCCGAGTTTAATTTCCTTCAATTTCGCCGATGCCGATTTATTGGATTTTGATTTTTTCCCTTCGTCGTACATGTACTTGCCGAAGTCGACGATTTTGCACACGGGCGGCTGGGCGTTCGGCGAAATCTCCACCAAATCCAAACCGGCGTTTTGTGCCGCTTCCAACGCATCCTGTAACGGTAAAACCCCGATTTGATGTCCGTCCGCACCAATCACGCGCACCTCACGCGCACGGATTTGCTTATTCTTGCGCGGCGAATTGGAAAACTGCTTTTTGAAAAACGGCGACGATTTCTTAGATTTTTTGGGAAAGCCGACCATCGATGAGAACGTTGATGAACATTTTACCCATTTGACTCCAAAAACCGACCGTTGTCAAATATATTCCAATGCTATTCGGGCATTTTCGCACACTAACTTTATAGCACCGTCAGCCGCATACCGCAACCGCCTCCGATCGGTAAAATGTTCAAAATTTTCGGTTTTAAATGAAAATTTTTCGGAAATTCACGCTTTTTTTATCAATGTGGTTATTATTTGCTTATACAACAGTCGTTGAAAAAATTTATTTCACACCAAATCACACACAATAAACACCCAAATTTTCCCTTTCCAACCCACCACTTTCTCCCTCCTTTGGCACAAAATCTGCTTCATGTAAAAGGCACATGCTGTCCTCCGTCTCATCGGCAAAGTCCCTCAATGCACAGCCGTTGAATACGGCGTCGCTGTTGGCGCAGGTACGGGAAGCGCGGAAAGCTTCGCTCGCAACTCGGGGGATTAACGCCGTCGATTCGGCAACCAATGCCGTCGACCCGACGTATGTGAAGCAACTTTATAATGCTTACGACTTGTTTTTTAGCGGCAATTCAGACAAGGTCGGTCTGGAGACGATTGAAGGGCTGCTAAAAAATCAACTCAATGCCGTCTTTTCGTTGATTTCCGACTCGTCGGTTTTCACCGAACGAACCTATGATTTTCCGCTCGATATCGCCAAAATTCTCGACGAAAACCCGCTTCACAAGGACAAAATTTGCAAAAAAGGCAACGAAGCCTACAAGTTTTACGTACGAAAAATCGTCTCCGAGTTGAACAACCTGCACGAAGTCCTTGCAAGTGCCAAAAGCAATTTATCCCGACTGCAAACGTTAATCCGAACGGAAGATTTTGAAAATCCCGCCATGAAGGAACTGTTAACGCAGTTGCGTCTTGCGGAACTCGACGGGGAAGCGATTAAGAAAACGTTTTCCGAATATATGGTGCCGAAAAATTTCGATATCACGTACATAGATATCTATTGGTACAACGAGGAACCGGTACAAACCCAAACGGCAGCAACCGCCAAAAGCGCCGCACAGGATTCGGAAGCGTACACCATGCCCGAATCAACAGAGATTGATTGGGATAAAGAGAAAAAAGGGAAAAAAACAACAGAATTAACATTTCCTTCAAGCATTCCGGACGACATTTCTTCCATCGAGGATCTGCGCACGAAAATCACAACCGACAAGCTGAAAGGAAGTCGCATTGTGCGTACGTATTACCTTAAAAAAGGCTCCACCACGGAATTGACCGACCGCTACGATTCGGGTGCCGATGTGGATTATACTACGAAAGATACCATTGAAGAAACGGACAAATCCCCGCTCTCTTTTTTCGGCGAACTGACGCTGCTTGATAAATTAAAATACATTATTTTGTACTACATCAAAGACGGCACGCGCCGCACTTTCCCGGGAAACGATGCCATAAACGGTTTTCCGTGCCTGCCGAACCCCGCCGTGGCAGACAGTACCAATCCTGCAACGGGACAAAGTCGAAAATACACGGATGACGTCAACGAAATCGCACGCTTGGAGCCGTTTTACATCGGTTTTCTGGTCGATCGCGACGGTCCCGTCAACGCTCTGGCGTCATTCATGGAGATTAAATCCGCCGCCATCGGCGAACAGATCAAAGTTTTGGGTTATCGCATCAAAGCTCTCCGTTATTATCTTCGCCTCGTCAATCGCGGTTTGGAAGAGGTGAACAAAAGCCAATCGAACGGCAATGCCCGCATACCGAATTCCGCGTACGAAATCCTTACCATGGTCGGCAGCAATCCCACGCGATGCCTCAAAACCATACACGGTAAAGATTACTTTGTTTTGCAGTGGAACGGTAATGATGGGAGTACAAGTTACCATACCACCAACAATAACAGATACATGTTGGTTCCGGCGGACGACGAAGGCATCGAGGCGTTTATAAAGTACGCCGATTATCCGGGTCTTGATTATTGCTATGACCGTATCTTCGGTTCGGAAGACGGGATTTATGCCGGCAACGGTTGGGATGCGGGAAGTCGACTGATCCATCTCGGTTTCATGAATCAATCGGAATGGGATACTCAGACAGGTCTCAATCAACAACTCGAAAACGTCTCCATCCGCGGTTATGAAACAGAAGACGGAGAATTGGTACTCGGGTATCGATATCAATGGGTTTATTATCATTGGGGAGACAGAGATGTACGCCATGATATAAATGCAACCAAAAAGGTCGATATCTCCCCTCTGCACATCGCAGTTGAACCCGACGAAAGCAAACTTCCGCGGGAACTGGAAACCGGTCGCATGAACATTACGAAGTTATTGGATGAAAATTACCGTGGGATTGCATGGAACAACTATCAGGATAACGACTACGGGAAAAGCGTATTTCCGTCGATCGTATCCGGTTGGAAAACAACTTACGATACAGTTATCAACAACGTGCAGGCACAACTGGAAAGCGTCAACAAATCGATCGAATCGCTACGGAACAAAATCAACACCTTCGATACATCTGCCGTGAATTTCCGCAACAAGGCATATACCATTTACAACAAAACCGTCAACAACATCGAATAATTATGTCAATTACCGTTGCACAATATATCAGAAACGAACTCACAAAGGCATTCGGTTCCGAAGTGACCGTCAGTAACGAAGAGATCGGCAGAAGCCTGCTGGTCAGTCATATGCTCTCCACGGGAGAAATGACCCTGAAAGAACTGATACCGACGGCGGAAAAACACGCGGAGCTACTCTATGCCGCCGCCTACGAATTTTATCAAAACAACAAAATCGAGAAGGCGTATTGTCTGTTCGCCGCGCTCTGCGCTTACGATCCGAAATGTATCAAATTTTTGGAAGGCTGGGCGACGACTTCCAAACTGCTTAAAAAGTACCGGGAGGCGACGGTCGCTCTGTTCACGCTGACGCAGGTCGATCCGATCAACCTTGCTTACTATCCCGATCTTGCCGAAATGCTTTATAAACTGCAACAGCCGGAAGCGGCCGTCAAATGTTGTGAAGCGGTGGAAAAACTGTCAAAGGAGGAACCGTTCAAATCCAAAAACAAAGACCTCGATGCCCTGATTAAAAAGGTCGTCGCACTGCGCAAAGCTTTCACCTCAAAAAAATAAGGGAACCCCATGCCCGTTGATAATACAACCAATCTCAACATAAAGAATCCAAGCGATATCCTTGGAAATTCGGACGTGAACAACGCCTCCGCAACGACGAAAACCGTCGAGCCGAATCCCGTCAACAACACCAAAGGCATTACGGACGTTTCAAGTACGGAAGATAATTTTATCACAACATTTTCAGGTACTCCGAAGCCCTCTCTGCGGGAACCCGAAATATCCGTTGGACAGCTTGTTGATCAAACTCTGACCCTCGCGCCGGAAGTTGCCAAAATGCTGAATTTAAACACACAAACAACCGTCGGTGAATTTGTAACTTCATGCGTCGGCAAGCTGACCGACAATATCGGAAAGTCGGCGTCGGATGACAAAGTCAGAGAAGCCGGAGGTGCCCATGGGAAATTTGACAGCGAAATGCTGGATTGCCTGATACTGCTCCTTACCATGGGTTCCAAATCCAACCTGATCGAAACCCTCAAAAATACATTACAGGCAAAAATTAAAGATCGGTCGGCAACCAACCAAAAGCTGATCGATAAAAATACCGATGTCGCCGAGAAAAATGCGGAGGTTGTCAAACAACAGGAAGAAGCGGAAGCCAAACAAAAAGTGTGGGGAATTTTGGGTGCCGCTCTTGCAATTGTTGCCGCGATTGCTTCATGTGCTCTCACCGTTGCAACGTGCGGTCTTGGAGCTCCGCTCGCGATTGCCATGACAACGCTTGCCATTATCGGATGTACTGCAACATGCGTCGGTTCCTCATTGACGATTGCGGGTCTTGCCACCGGTAACGAAGATCTGCAGAAAGCCGGCATGTGGCTCGGCGTTGCGGGCGGCGTGTTATCTCTCGGCTCCGGTATCGGTTCGATATGGGCGGCCACTCAGCACGCCTCCAACCTGCTCAAAATCCTGTCCATTGTTTCCGGTGCCGCAGCTGGCGTGACGAGCAGTACCGGTCAAATCGTCAACGGTTTCGCTCAAGAGGATTTGGCGGAAACCGAAAAAGAATTGGCGAATGCGAAAATCAGCCTGGATAAACTGCAGCAGCAAATCGATCTTTTATCGGACATGATCGATAAAATAGCCAATTCGATCCAAAATTTCATGAAAGATCTCTTTCAGGACGAAGAGGAAGTCGGACAAATGATATCGCAAATGATGAAGACGGCTCTCGATATCGAGCAAAACGTTAAGTGTTGAGGACACATTCCGACCGCTGTGTCGGATACGCGACGGCGGCGCTTAAAGGATAAAACGCGGAGGTTCATGTGCCTTCGCGTTTTTGGTTTTACGGTCTTTTTTAATGCTTCGGACGGAGCGTTTCCAGAGCCCGTAAGAATGAAAACTTTAACCGATAAATTGAAAAAATAACCTTTGGAGGGGAAATTTTGCAAAAACCTTCAAAAACCGAACGCTTCCTTAACTTTTTCGACGAGCTTTTCCGACGAAAACCCAAACTTTTCCTTCAAAACCTCCGCGGGTGCGCTTGCACCGAAATGATCCAAGCCAAATACAAAACCGTCCAAACCGACAAAGCGGTACCACGGTTGCGTTGCGGCGGCTTCGACGGCAACCCGACGGGTACAGGCTTTCGGCAAAACTTCCTCTTTATAGGCGTCGGATTGCTCCAAAAACAATTCGCAACAGGGCATGGAAACGACGCGCACAAATCCGCCCAAACGTTCCACCGCCTGCAATACCAAAGAGACCTCACTCCCCGTGGCAATCAAAATGCACCGCAAGAGTTTGGTTTCGCGCAAAAGTACGTATCCGCCGTGAAGGGATCCACGAAATTTTTCTTCTTTGGATAAAACCGATACGTACGGCAACTCCTGCCGCGACAACGCAAACACACTCGGACCTTCGTAATCTTCGGCGGCACATTGAAAGCACGCGGCGCATTCGTCGATATCCGCGGGACGATACACATGAACATTCGGCATCGCCCGCAATCCTGCGAGCTGTTCGATCGGCTGATGCGTCGGACCGTCCTCGCCGACGGCGAATGAATCGTGCGAGAAAAAATACCACACCGGCAACCGTGCCAATGCCGCTACACGTAAAGCGGGTTTCAGATAATCGGAAAACACCAGATATGCCGACCCGGACGGTTGATAAAACCCGTCATAGGCGATACCGTTCAAAATCGCCCCCATGGCATGCTCGCGCACACCGAAAAACAAATTGCGTCCGCTCGGGTTCGTTGCCGAAAAATCGCCGCAATTTTTGAGATAATTCCCGACCGATCCGAATACATCGGCACTTCCCGTAAGAACGGTCGCAACTTTTTGCGCATACGCATTCAACAATTCACCCGCACACATACGCGTTGCCCGCGGTTGGGTATCGCCCGTTAAAGATTGGAAGAAACTTTCATCAACAGCTGTTTTTTTCGCCAAACGCAACGCCTTTTCGGGTTCCGCCTCGCACCACGCCTCGAACGTTTTCGCCCAGGCATTGTAAGCTTTTTGCAACTTTGCAATGCGCTTCTCGAAAAATCTTTTTGTTTCTTCGGAGATAAAAAACGGTTCTTTCCCGTCCAATCCCCATTTTTTCTTCGCCTCCACCCCGTCCTTTAACCCCGCCGCCCCGTGCGCTTTGGCGGTACCTTCGACGCTCAATCCGTAACCCGCGACGGTCTTTAACAACACGACCTTCGGTTTGCCTTTCAACGCCCGACATTGATCCAATGTTTCAGAAATCGCTTCGATGTTATGCCCGTCCGCCTCAAACACCTCCCAACCGAGAGCTTCGAATTTTTGTCGCGTATCCTCATTCTGCGACACCGTTATATCCGCATCAAGAGTAATGGAATTGCAATCGTAGATAAGAATTAAATTATCGAGCTTCCACCCCCCCGCCAACGCGATACTTTCCTGCCCGATGCCCTCCTGCAGACACCCGTCTCCGCACAAACAAACGGTACAATTATCAAGGATGGTGTACTCGGAAGTATTGCATTCGGACGCCAACTTCTTTTGTGACAACGCCATCCCGACAGCATTCCCGATGCCCTGCCCCAATGGACCCGTCGTCGTTTCCACCCCGGGCGTCACACCGAACTCGGGGTGCCCCGTCGCCTTACTGCCGAACTGCCGCAGTTTTTCCAAATCCTCCAACGTAACATCGTAACCGCTCAAATACAAAAACGCATACAACAGCGGCGCTCCGTGCCCCGCGGAGAGGATAAAACGATCGCGATTGATCCAACGCGGATTTTTCGGCAAAAACCTCAAAAATTGCCCGAACAACACCGCCATACATTCGACACACCCCAGCGGCATCCCCAAATGCCCGGAATTTGCTTGCGAAACCATGTCGAAACAGAGTCCGCGGGCGGTGGAGGGGAGAGTTGAAGGGACGGTTGGCATATGTGATTATTGAAGGATAAAAGTGAGAGAAGAGCAAGAGGTCAGAAAAAAAGGAAGACATAATAAAAAAAACACCGCCGTAGACATTTCGAACTTTATCAGGCAAACACGGCACTGTTCTCATTAAGAGGATCAAGTTCTTCTAAAACACGCAATTGTTTCATAACTTCGAATTATCAAAAAACGCTTCTTCTTCCCATGAAAGGTGTGTCTTTCAATCTTTACTCTCCCCATTCCATGCGATACCCTGGTGTCGTTTACTTAAGGTCAACACAGCCTTCATGAAACTCGCATTCTTTTTCCCCGGGCAAGGGTCGCAAACGGTCGGGATGGGCAACGTTTGGTACGAAACTCATGCATCCGTCCGACAACGTTTTGCGACCGCCGATCGCATCTTAAAAGAAGAATTCGGCTTTAAGAAAACACTGAGCGCGCTCTGTTTTAACGGTCCCGATGAAATTTTGCAGGAGACGCGCGTGTGTCAGCCGGCATTGTTTATGCTCGGGTATGCCGTTGCGGAACATTTGAAAAACAGCGAAATGTTTAAAAGTCATACCATCGTTTGCGCAACGGGACTCAGCTTGGGACTGTTGACGGCATTGGCGGTCGCCGATGTTTGGGATTTTGAGGCCGCTCTGCGTGTGGTGGCGACACGCGGGCGTTTGATGCAGGAAGCCTGTGAACTGCAATCGACGGGCATGACGGCACTTATCGGCGGAACGGCGGAAGCGATTGAACAACTGTGCAAAGAATTTGATTTGGATGTTTGCAACCGAAACTGTCCGGGACAAACGGTGGTCGGCGGTGTTTGCGAAAATTTAAAAGCCATGCAGGCGGTTGCGAAAGAACGCGGCTTTAAACTTGCCGTTCCGCTGAAAGTCGCGGGCGCATATCACTCCCGTTGGATGCAACCGGCGCGCGAAAAATTCGAAGTTTTCCTAAAAGATATTCCTTTCTCCGCCCCTGCCCTGCCCGTCGTTTCCGATACCACAGGCGAGATTTTAACCGCTCCCGATGTCATTCGATCGGAACTCGGTCGGCAGTTAACCTCGACCGTTCAATTTGAACAATGCCTGCGGAAATGCGCCGCATTCGGCTTCGACATCGGACTGGAATGCGGTTCCGGAAACGTCATTGCGGGTTTGGCGAAACGCACGGATGCGACTTTAAAAATTCAATCCATGGCGGAACCGAAGGATTTGGAAGTTTTGAAAAATTAACGAAAACGCAAAGTATTTCTCTCACTAAAACATATCATTTAATTCGGGCAGTACGTTAAAATGGACAAAATTAAACAAAAATCCGTGTTTCGGCTGGCACCAATTTAAGAAAATACTTGCAAAGCACGGAAATTTTTCTCAGTCTCTTCCAAAGAAAGGAAATTATGAGACATTCCGTTAAATTTATATTCATTGCAACGATTGTCGCGATCGGCATGCCGACAACGGAATACGCGATACCGAAACTCAGTCCTCGGGGACGTGAAAATGCACGAAAGGTTATCGTCGCAACACTCAAATCGCTCTATCAGAGGTACGAAACCTGTTTTGTGCCCCGTTATGAGGTTGTGAGAAAAATGAATGGATCGTCTGATGTGCGCGTGAAAGAATGCGATCTATCCCATACGGAATTGCAACAGGACATTGAAACTTCCTGCGCTTTGCTGGATACGTTTCCTTCTGTACTGATAAGTTCAGTGACGAAACGGCTGAACCGTTGCGACGATGCATCGGCAGGATTGCGTGAGAACGTTACCACTTTCCGCCTCCTCGAGCATTGTGAGGGTGTTTGTGGAGATTGTCTTTCGGATCTGTTCGTCACCGACCCTTCGAAAGCGGAAGAAGAAAAAACAAAGGAGTTGAAAGTTTTGAAACTTGTAAAAAGTCTTTGGAAAATCCGCAAGCTTCCGGAACACCAATGTGAAAGATATAAGGAACAGAATCTTCTTCAAAAGACGACCGACGGGTACAAAGCACCTGATTTTTTCGGCGATCTGGCGGGCGTATTGGCGAACGATGTGTATGCGGAATGTTATGCGGAATGCCTCCGAAAATGTTCCAAAAAAGTCCAAACGTATCACCGTATGTTTCTGTTTTTTGATAAAGAAATTCCGGAAACGGATGCCGCACTTTTTTACGGAGAAGAGGTATTCCGAGCTTTCCTGCGGTATGAACGCATAAAACGTGATATCGAAAATAAAACGATTGACAATAAAACATATCGGCTTGTCGGTCGCTTCAATCGACTGGCGGAAGAAATATGCTGTCGACGCGACTTGATGGTAAGTATCGCGGAAGCGGCTTTAAAGAAAGCTCATTTCAAATCGTTGCCGTCGGGCAATTGTTCCGCAAAAAAGCTTCCCAATGAACTTAAAGGCAAAATCGAAAAAGAAATTGCCTTTATCGATCGCATGAAAGAAAGATCGACGGATATGCGAAACAAGTTGCATACCCTATGGGAACCTGTCGCGTCGGAGCAGACGTACGGTGACCACAACTGGTGGAAACCCGCAAATCTCATCGGCGAAAAAGATGGCCGGAAGCTCCTTGAAGAAATCGAGTAACGGAACGCCAGGGATACAGCGGCAAGCGTAAAAGCCGCAATGACGCTCTTCCCTACTCTCTTCGTGCCGGCCCCGGATGCTCCGGTAATTACAAAGCAACAAAGGCGCTGTTTTTAAGTGTTTTTTTGAACGGGAAGCTTCGTCTTTACATACAAACGCTTCGCATTCTAAGATCGCCGTCGGAACTTCCGTACGACTCGTTTCCCTTATTCGCAAAAACAAAACATTGCCAATACCTCCTTTCTTTCCGAGAATAAAGGCATCTTTTTGCCATGCAACGGCACATTCGGAACTTCTGCATTATTGCACATGTCGACCACGGGAAGACAACCCTGTCGGATCGGTTGTTGGAAATGACGCAAACGGTCGAAAAGCGCAAAATGCAGGATCAGTTGCTGGATTCGATGGATTTGGAGCGCGAAAAGGGCATTACCATCAAATCGCATCCGGTCACCATGCACTACCCTTTTGAAGGCGTCGATTACACTTTCAATCTCATCGATACTCCCGGGCATGTCGATTTTTCCTATGAAGTCTCGCGCAGTCTGGCGGCATGCGAAGGCGCGATTTTGTTGGTAGACGCTTCACAAGGCATTGAAGCGCAGACGGTTGCCAACGCCTTGCTGGCGATACAGGGGAAATTAACTGTTATTCCCGTTCTCAATAAGGTCGATCTTCCGAGTTCGAATGTCGAAAAAGTCAAAAAACAACTCGAAGATATTTTGGCAATCCCGTCCGAAGAAACGCTGAACGTCAGCGGTAAAACGGGTCTCGGCGTCCCGGAGCTTCTCAATGAGGTTGTTCGGCGCATCCCGGCACCGAACGGCAACGCCGATGCACCCTTGCAGGCGTTGATTTTCGATGCCGTCTACGATACCTACAAGGGGCTTATCTGCTATGTTCGTATCTTCAACGGCACGCTAAAAGCGGGTCAGGCGTTGATGATGATGCGCCATGAAACGCATTTGCAGGCAAAAGAACTCGGTATTTTTACGCCGCGCATGCAACCGACGGAACAGCTTGCAACGGGCGAAGTCGGTTATATTATCACGAATTTAAAAACTCTCACCGATATTAAAATCGGCGATACGTTAACGCTCGCGCAAAATCCCGCCGCCGAACCGCTCCCGGGCTACAAAGAAATCAAGCCGATGGTGTTCAGCGGTCTCTATCCGCTCGATACCGCCGACTACGAACGCCTGAAAACGGGTCTTTTTAAACTTCAGCTCAACGATGCCTCATTGACGTTTCAGTCGGAAAATTCGACGGCGTTGGGCTTCGGCTTCCGTTGCGGCTTCCTCGGGTTGTTGCACATGGAAATCATCCAGGAACGCCTGCGACGCGAATATGATTTGGATTTAATCGCCACTTATCCGAGCGTTGTTTATCACGTTCATTTAACCGACGGCACGCAAATCAACGTCGATAATCCGTTGCGTCTGCCGGAGCCGTCGCACATCCAATACATCGAAGAACCGACCATTAAAGCTTCCATTCATATCCCGAACGATGCCGTCGGCTGTATTTTGGAGCTCATCCGCGAAAAGCGTGGCGAATGCCTTTCCACGGAAACCCTGGACGAACAACGTCTCATGTTGACGTGTGTTTTGCCCCTGAACGAAATTCTCCTCGACTTCAACGACCGCCTGAAAAGTTTAACCAAGGGCTACGGTTCCATGGACTACGAACTGAGCGATTACGTACGCTCGGATTTGGTTAAAATGGATATTTTGGTCAATTCGGAGCCGGTCGATGCGTTTTCGAGCATCGTACATCGAACCAAAGCGGAAGCACAGGGGCGCGTTTTGTGCGAACGCCTCAAGAATCTGTTGCCGAAGCAGATGTTTAAAGTCCCCATTCAAGCCGCCGTTTGGGGAAAAGTCGTCGCGCGCGAAACCCTCAGCGCCTACCGCAAAGACGTCACCGCCAAATGTTACGGCGGCGACATTACGCGCAAGCGCAAACTGCTTGAAAAGCAGAAAGAAGGCAAAAAGCGCATGAAACAAATCGGTCGCGTCTCCATCCCGCAGGAAACGTTTGTGAATATTTTGAAGTCGACAACAGAGTAGAGACAGTCAATTGAGATATTTAGGGATTTTACCGCATCTGCCAAAAAAGATCATGTGCTCTGCATGCAGGCATGGAAAATTCCAAAAATAATCCGAAAATTTGCATCAAATTACATAAAAACCATCGATAAACACATCCGCAGACGGGACTTTTATCAACACTCGGAGTACATTGTTATTTTGTCGATATACCTGCTTATCTCTCCATAAACTCAACAATCGCCGCAAATACTCCACTAAGTCACACACTCCCTTGCCTCTCAGAGTGAACACGAACACAACTTTTCAACAACAGCCGACCTCTCCGTTCAATACGGCAACGGATGCGCCTCGCACAATCTCTTCACTTTCTCTCGAATTTCCGAATTACCACCCGCGCGTTGTTCCGAAAGCGTTTGATGAATTAAATCGGCAACAACCTCCATCTCATCCAAACCCATACCGCGCGAAGTAACCGCCGCCGTTCCGATACGCAAACCGCTTGTTTGGAACGGGCTGCGCGTTTCGCCGGGAATCGTATTGCGGTTCACGGTAATACCGTTCGCTTCCAGCAATTCCTGTGCCTGTTTGCCGGTTAAATTCGGATGCGACGGTCGCAAATCAACCAAGAACAAGTGATTGTCCGTTCCGCCGCTGACCAATGTGTAACCTTTTTGTTCCAAACAAGACGCCAAATAGCGCGTATTATCGATGATTTGCTGTTGGTAGCGCTTAAAAGAAGGTTGCAACGCCTGTTTGAAACAAACCGCCTTCCCGGCAATCACATGCATCAACGGTCCGCCCTGCGTTCCCGGGAACACCGTCGAATCGACCGCCTTCGCGTAACGTTCTTTGCAAAGAATTAAACCGCCGCGCGGTCCGCGGAGCGTTTTGTGCGTGGTGGTAGTAACAAAATCCGCATACGGAACGGGAGACGGGTGCAACCCTGTCGCCACCAATCCCGCAATGTGAGCGATATCCGCCATTAAATACGCACCGCATTTTTTTGCAATCGCTCCCATGCGTTCAAAGTCAATGATACGCGGGTATGCCGATGCGCCGACGGTAATCATGTTCGGCTTTTCGCGCACGGCAACTTCTTCCAGCTCATCATAATCGATGTATCCCGTCGCGATATTGACGCCGTAATGCACGACCCGAAACAGCATTCCGCTGATGTTTTTTTCGTAACCGTGCGATAAATGCCCGCCGCAATCCAATCGCATTGTTAACAATTTATCGCCGGGTTTTAAAACCGACAGATAAACGGCAACATTCGCTTGCGTTCCCGAATGCGGCTGCACATTGGCATGTTCCGCACCGAACAGTTGTTTGGCGCGATCGATCGCCAGCTGCTCCACCCGATCCACGCAACCGCAACCGCCGTAGTAACGCTTCCCGGGATACCCTTCCGCGTATTTGTTGGTCAGAATGCTTCCGACCGCTTCCATCACGGCGGGAAGAGTAAAATTTTCCGATGCAATCAGCTCCAATCCGTCGTTTTGTCGACGTTTTTCAAATCGGATACATTCGGCAATTTCGGGATCCAATAACTCCAGCGATTGAACCGGAAGCAACGGTAAAGGTGCATGGTCGCTTGTTGTCATAAAAAAACCTTTCGTTCGTTAATTTACCCGAAACACCCGCTCCCATCCGACAAAACAACGCCCAAGCGAACCCCATCCGCTTCAAGGCGAAACCTGCATGTGCATCAAAAGAATGCCACCTTTCGCTCAACGCACCCAGTCTTGGGGAACACCTCTACTCGCCAAGCTGAAACCTTACGAAGCGTTTAATGACGATGTTTTCACCCATTTTTGCGATTTTCTCGGTCACCAAATCACGAATAGTCTTTGAGGTATCTTTTACAAACGGCTGCTCGAGCAAACAAATTTCGCCAAACCACTTTTTCAATTTCCCTTCCACGATCTTCGCAATCGCCGCCTCGGGTTTGCCGACGCACTGCGCTTTCGCGATATCCGCTTCTTTTGCAATCATCGCCTCGGGAACGTCTTCCTGCGTCAGATAAAGAGGATTCGCCGCCGCAACCTGCATCGCGATATCCGTCACCATCTGCTTAAACTCCTCATTGCGCGCCACAAAGTCCGTTTCACAGTTAACTTCCACCAGGACGCCCAATTTGCCGCCGCCGTGAATGTACGAATGAATGACACCTTCCTGCGCACTGCGCCCCGCTTTTTTGGCGGCACTCGCAACGCCTTTTTTGCGTAAAAGCTCAATCGCTTCGGCTTCAACGCCATTGCTCTCAACCAGCGCCTTTTTGCAATCCATGAACCCCGCGCCCGTTTTTTCGCGCAGAGCCGCTACCATCTGACTTGTCACTTCCGCCATTATTGTTCCCCCTTCGATGCAACCGATGCCTCCGATAAACTCTCAACCACCTTTGCCTCAATTTTCGGCTTCTCCGTTGCGGTCGAAGCTTCCTTCTTTACGGGTTCTGTTGTTTTTTTGGCTTCCGAAGCCTTATCCGTCCTTTTTTCGCCGCTTATTCCCGCGCGCTTTCCGTCACCCGCGCCTTTACGACCGTCCTTTTTATCGAAACCGTTCGGTCGCGAACCGAAAGGCGGGCGTTGCCGCATCCAACTTTTCGCCTTTGAAGACGACACGACATCCGTCGGCACGAACTTATGCACTTTATTCAGTTTCGCCAGTTCGACGCCCTGCTCCATCGCCTCCCGTAAATAATCAAACAACACACGCAACGCCTTCACCGAATCGTCGTTCGCCGGAATCGGATAATCCAACAACGACGGATCGGAATTGGTATCCACAATACCGACGGTCGGAATTTGCAGGCGGCGTGCTTCGCGAAGGGCAATCGCTTCCTTCATCGCATCCACCGCAAACAAAACGTTCGGACAGGCATTCAACTCCAGCAACCCTTCGAAACCGCGATGCATGCGCACCATCTCGCGACGAATAACCGAGCTCTCCTTTTTAAACATCTTGTCCAGTTCGCCCGACTCCTCCATCGCCAGAAAACGCTTATATTTCGCCAGACTTGCCTTGACGGTCTTGAAATTCGTCAAACAGCCGCCCAGCCAGCGATTGGCGCAAAACGGCATCCCCGTCGCCTGCCCCAACTCGCGGATTAACTCCTGCGATTGCGGCTTCGTTCCCACCAACAACACCGTCGCACCGTCTTTGATTTGCTCCATCAAAAACGCCGCCGCCTTCTCCAAACACGCACGCGTCTTTTCCAAATCAATGACGGAAATGTCGTGAATATGCTTGTATAAGTACGATCCGAACTTCGGATTCCAGCGCTTCACTTGATGCCCGATATGGACACCGGCTTCAAACATCGTTTCGTAATCCAATTCCATAAAAACTCCGTATTCTTCTTCAGAACCTGGGATAACAGGGGTTAAGGGTTAACAACGCTCCCATAAAAAACGGTTTTTCGCACAAACACAAGCCGTTTTTAAAAATTTTTCGCATTTTTCTCCGTATTCGACACATGTTCACCTTCTTCCCGAAAGTAAATCACATACTCGTCTTCACCGACGTAACCGATTTGTTCGCGAAGCACCTGCTTGCGAAAATCGGCATCAGCCATTAATTTTCGGATAAAATAGCGCTTTTTCGCCACCTGCAGGCGGTACCGTTTGACGTCGATCTCCAAATGCTCCCGTTGCGCGCGAACGGCTCGGTGATAACGCCACGCATCGAGGAAACGACGTCCCCAAAGAGCATAAACTACGTATGCCGCCAACAACGGCACCGGAAGTCGTCTGAGGAATGTTTTGAGGAAACGCATGAAGTATTAAGACACAACCACAGACAGTTATATTCTCCGTCGCAACCACCCGCAACGGCAAGGTTAAATTAGAGAAGTACGTACATGAACCGTCCGTTCCGATCTGTTCATGCAGGCATCATCGCCTAAAAAAACGCCTCCGTTCGGCTTAACGGAAAGGTTCGAATAAAACGCAAAATTTATCCGATATACGTATCAAAACCGCTTGCAAAGACAATCTCCGAAGTTGTCGCTTGCCATCCGGAAATAAAACAGAATTTTTCGCAATGAACCCGAACAAAAACACCGAAAACGAATTTCACGAGATCCGTGAAACGCACCCAAAGCGCACATTGCCACTGACGGAAGCTTTGGAAGATTACGGAAACGCCTGCGATACCGACGGGAAGAAATCATGCGGCTCCTCCGTATGGCTGTGCGCCGTTATCTTGTTCTTCATTATCGGATGCCTGGCGTTTCAACAGCGATCCGAAAAGCCGCAAAATCAAGCGCCCGAAGCCGTCCAAAAACCACTCAACATCTCGCCCTATCTCACGCTTAACATTCCCAAACAGCCCTTTCGACTGGCGGACTTAAAAAATGATGCCATCCGCGATGCTTTTGATACGTCGGAAGAAAATTTCATCGAAAGTCAAACGGGACAGGAGTTTTCCTATCGCAAAAACGTTCTATTTAACGATCGGTCAAAAACCGTCGCTCCCAAATACGGTGCCTTCGCGCTTCCGAACGATACAAAATTCGTCTACAAGTGGTTGCAGGCGCAGCACATTCGGGATATCACCTACAAAAATTTCGAAAGTCACCTGTCGTTTAACGACAAAATTTTCCACCTGAACGACATCGTCTCTCCCGAATACCGCATTCGATGGAGCGACATTGACCCGGTCGACAAAAAAATCTTCTTCTCGGACGCCAACAACAACCGCTACGCCGTTTCGTTTTAATCGTCGTGCTTTGCAAGAAGATTAAAGAAGAAAGCGAGGAGCAAATTGGCTGTCGCACACGCACCGCCTTCGCGCCCAATCCGTACGCACAACTTTTGCATACAATACGGTACGAACCGACCGCCGTTTGAAAAAAATCACCAAAATTTAAAAACTGCTCCGAAGTACATCTGCATTGCGATTTATGATGCGGACATATTAACGCAGACAAAGCATATTGAAGCAGACAAAAATCCCTCACATCCGCCCGCATTCTCTTTGGCATCGGACGGGTTTTAATTTGACGGCAGGCACTGTATTTTCCAGAATGAGAGAAGATATGAAATTTTCGTCAGAATTACTTTCACAAACATTCATCCCTTGCCTTTTTTTGTTAGCAGGCGGTTGCAGTAAGACGGAATCGGGATTGACGGGCGTCGGACTGGGTTCCGCCGTCGGCGCGGGCATCGGATACGCCATTGACGGCGGAGCGGGCGGTGCACTCGCGGGAGCGGCGTTGGGTGGCATTGCCGGCGGAGCGGTCGGCGTTGCAACCAACAACGAAGATGAAGAGCCCCGAACGTCCAAACGACGCAGAACCGTCGAGGAAGTGCCTTCGTCCTACCGTTCCGAAGATGAATTGGAACGGGCGCGCGCCGAAGTCAGGCGAAAGAGGCTGGAGCGGGAAACACTGGAGATTGAAAACGAAAAAAAACGCCTGCAGTTGGAGAAAAAACGCCTGGAATTGGAGGAAGCTAAGTTGGACAAAATGAAGCGGCAGGCACTTCAAAAGGAAGAATAGAAACAAGTCGGTTTCGGTGTTCATCGATCGTGCCGAATTTTACGAAACGTTGTTGCGTGGTTGTGTTTTTTCAAATCTCGCATGCGGTTTGCATTTTTTGTCGTTCGAACACGTCGTTCGGCGTGCTCCGTAGTCTTAAATTCGGAGGGGTCGACGCAAATGAAGTGATTGAAAAATCGAAGAGAAGGAACAAGAATAAACTGTTTTGATTTCCCTTAACCGCATCAAATTTTTGCAGGATACCGTCGCGGCGGTTGCGCTTCTAGGAACGATTTTGCGCTTGTTGCGTTCGATTCGTCATTCGGGACGTTGCGCCCTTAAAATCGATGCAAACATAACAGCACCAAGGCGAATTACCGTTTTGCCCTAACCTCTCATAAGGTTCTCCGCATCGTTCAGTTCGTTTGGTACCGTTTTAAACTTGTTTTCAACGCGACCATGCTCCCGATGTTTCCGCCTTTGACTTGACGTCTGCACCGTTTTTCCGCGAAATAAAGCCACGGAAGGATGGCGGAGCGGTCGATCGCGGCGGTCTTGAAAACCGTTAAACCGAAAGGTTTCGGGGGTTCGAATCCCTCTCCTTCCGCCATGCAATATAAAAAAAGCGGTGCTTTGTAAAAAAATGACAGCTTCGGATGAACGCAAAAACATTCTCATCCTCGGTGCAAACGGCTTTATCGGGAGTACCCTGTGTGCGCATTTGTTGGCGAAAACGCAACATGACGTGTATGCCGTCGATTTGGCAACGCACAAACTGACGCCTTGCCTCGGACATTCAAGGTTTCATTTTTACGAACGCGATCTGCTCATCCATCATGATGATATTCGTTATCTCGTAAAAAAATGCGACATCATCCTCCCGCTGGTCGCGATCGCAACGCCCGAGCTTTATGTCACGAAGCCGCTCAGCGTCTTTGAGTTGGATTTCGAAGCCAATTTAAGGGTTATTCGTTGGTGCGCGGAATACGATAAGCGCGTTGTTTTTCCGTCCACTTCCGAAGTCTACGGCATGGCAACCGACGAGGCGTTTGAGGAAAAAGCAACAACCTTCATCCTCGGTCCAATCGATAAACAGCGCTGGATCTATTCCTGCTGTAAGCAACTGATGGATCGTTTAATTTATGCGTACGGTTTCGAAAAAAATCTCCGTTATACCCTCTTCCGACCGTTTAATTTCATCGGTGCGAAGCTGGATGATATTCGCAACGACGCCGGTTCGCGCATTGTGACGCAATTTTTACACAACGCTCTGTATCGGCAACCGTTGCAATTGGTGGACGGCGGGAACAGTCGCCGCTGTTTTACCTACATTGACGATGGTATCGGTTGTCTGTTGCGCATTATCGAGAATAAAAACAACTGTGCGGATAAGGAAATTTTCAACATCGGCAATCCGAACGAAAATTATTCCGTCGCCGAACTCGCGGAGATTTTAAAGGAAGTACTGCATGAATTCGATGCCGAACTTGCGGATGCCGTAAAAATCGAAACCGTCTCGGCGGATGATTACTACGGTAAAGGTTATCAGGACATTGCACGCCGCGTGCCGTCCGTTCAAGCCGCAAAAGAAAAACTCGGTTGGGAACCGACAACCTCCCTCAGAGAAACTTTGAGAAACATTTTAAATTATCACTTTAACGGTATCGATCCCGACGCAATTTTGTTAAAGAACGGGTGAAAATCAACAACATGTTGCATCTTTATTGATATCGCACCGTCATACAAAGAGATATACGTTCACAATTTATCAAAAAAAACCGAAGCGAACATTTTTGAAAAAAATTCATCAAAAAATGCCTTTTTGGCACTCACAATCCGCAAAAAACGGCGACATTTTCTTTTAAAAAACACACGTTTTTCGGCTTTTTTTCTAACCCAAAAAACATTCGTTTCAGCCCTTTCGAAGCACTTTCCAATTCAAAAGCTTGATTTTTGTCTTTCATTTTTCCATGTTTGAGATAGATTATGGGTTTCGACACGATGCAACGGCTCATGGCAGCCTATCCCCAACTCAAACGTCAACAGGCAACTTTGGAAGCGCTCGAAGCGGGTGCATGGTGCTGTCACGGCAGTTGGGGCGTCGGGTGCATTCAAAGTGTCGACGCGGAAAACAGTCGCATTGTTATTCAATTCGAATCGCAGGCAGAGCCGAAATCCATGGATTTGGCGTTTTGCCTTCAAAAATTGCAGGTCTTGCCCGAAACTCACGTCATCGTTGAGGTTCGAAAAGATCCCGAAGCAGCGAAAGCACTGCTGAAGAGCGATCCGAGCGAATGGGTCGTTAAGGCGTTGCAGAGTTTTCCCGAACAACAAGCGACGCCATTGGCGTTGGAAGCGCTGTTGCGACAGGCGTTGGAGCCGCTTTTTAAATCCGCCGCCTTCAAATACTGGTGGAGTTCGGTTCAAAAGGCATTGCTTCAAAATCCGATGATTTGCGTTCCGAAGAACAAAACGGGCGTCTTTGCTCTGCGCGCCGAACCGATTTCGCGCGAACGTGAGCTGCTGGATGCGCTTTTATCCGCCAAACAGGCGGCGCAAAAAGTCACCCTCGGTATGCAGTTGTGTCAGTTGCCGAGTTTAGAAGGCATTCGCAAGGAACTTCCGTCGGCGCTTGAGGTCGTCTCGCCGTTGACGGAACATGCGACCTTAACGCCGGCGCAACGTTTGGAAGCGTGTTGGATTTGCAGTGACATTGCCTGCACGATCGACGTCGATGCGGAACCGTTCAAACAGACGGCTCATACTCTGGTACAGGATTTTAAAAAACTGCCCGATTTGGCGGAGAAAATACCGCACGTACACCACGAACGCCTGATGCGGTTGTTGATAAAAGCATTCCCGGACGATTGGCAGGATGTTGTGCTTTCGCTTTTAAAGAATGGTTCGTCGGGTCTCATCGATGCCTGTTTCGGTTGTCTTATAAAGCAAAAACAAGAGGGACTCACAACGGACACGTTAATGAAGTGGTCGCGGGAACAGTCTCTCGGCAATTCGTTATTGATTTGGATTCTCCGACACCGCAAAGTACCGCCCTACGCCGATTTGCTGAAACCGCTTTTCGGAATACAATTTCTTACGTGTGCTTTGCAGGCAATCGAAAGCGATGCGCTCGGTGCGGCACCGGGACGTCGCATCGCATTGGCGGAGGAGCTCAATAAAGATGCGACGCTCATCGGCGATCTGTTAAAGAATGCCACCGTGGCGACGGCGACCGACTTGGCGCGTCTGCTCATGAGCAATCAGGGGTTAGATGATTTGAAAAAACGCTCCTTGTTGGCGCGCTTCATTCGCGTTTTTCCCGAATTGCAATCGTTCGCCGAAAATCCGTCCGGGAAATCCGACGAAACGCTTTGGGTCTCGCAAGCGGGTTTGGAAGCCGCAAAAGCGGAATACGCGATGCTCGTTAACGAAAAAATTCCCGCCAACAAAGCGGCGATTGCCAAAGCGCGCGAATTGGGGGATTTACGGGAAAATTCCGAATACAAAATGGCGCGCCAGGATCAGACGGTTCTGTTGGCGCGAAAGTCGGAATTGGAGAAATTTATCAACCGCGCGCGCGTGATTATGGCGGATGCGGTCAAAACGGACAAGGTGAATATCGGTACCAAAGTGACCCTAAAGAAGGCTTCGGGCGCGTCGACGGTTTATACGATTTTGGGCGCTCGGGACAGCAATCCCGACAAAAATATCGTTTCCTACCAGACGCCGCTGGCGCAGGCGATGCTCGGGCGCGCCGTCGGCGAAAGCGTTACGTTACCGAACGGCGAAACCGCGTCGGTGCAATCGATCCAACGTTACGACGCTTAATCGGTGAAGTCGCCGTCTTCTTCCGCGAACGCTCTCGATCTCGGTAAGGAAGAGGTTCGGCTGAAGGGCGTTCTCAAACGCATCGTTTTCACCAATCCGACCAACGGCTATTCGGTCTGTTTGTTGGATTTAACGCACAACGGCGGTACCGTCACGATCACGGGACATTTTCCCGGCGTACAATGCGGAGAAACCCTCGTTGCGCGCGGGCAGTGGCAGGAACATGAAAAGTTCGGCAAACAATTTAAATGTACCGCCTTCGAAGCCACTCTGCCGGCGGACGTTCACGGCATCCGTCAGTATTTGAGCAGCGGTCTCATTCACGGCATCGGCAAGGAATATGCCGGGAAGATTGTCGAATTTTTCGGCGAAGACACGTTTTACGTCCTCAATGAAGCCTCCGCGCGCCTGACGGACGTGCCCGGCATCGGCAAAAAACGCGCCGCCATGATTAAAAAGGCATGGGACGAACAGCGTGCCGTTCGCGACACAATGATTTTCCTCCAAGCCTACGGCATCAGCAACTCCCAATGTCTGCGCCTGTGGCAACATTACGGCGCACAAACCAAGGAGGTGATTTCGAAAAACCCCTATGTCATCGCCGACGCCATCGACGGCATCGGGTTCAAATCGGCGGATAAAATCGCACTCAACCTTGGTCTCACCGTCGACAGCAGCTTTCGCATCGATGCGGGATTGGAGTATGTTCTGTCGCAGGCGGAAAGCGAAGGCAATACCGGAGCAACGCGTTCGCAACTGACGCAAACCGCCGCCGCACTGTTGGAATTATCAGAACCGACTGTTCAAAAGCGCCTGGAAGCGTTGCTGGCAACGGACATCTTATCGGAATATCCTGCATCGCAACTGGTACAGCGCAATAAAACCGCTATCCATGAAGCCTGCATTGCCAAACACATTCAGCGACTTTACGCAACACCGTCGCGCCTGCCGTCCATTCACATCGAAAACGCACTGCTTTGGAGTGAAACAAAGCTCAACATTCACTGGTCGGAAGTGCAAAAAAACGCCCTGCGTTCCATTCTTCAAAACAAACTTTCCATTTTAACGGGCGGTCCGGGAACGGGGAAAACCACCCTGTTGCGCGCGCTCGTCGGCGTCCTCGGCGCCAAACACGTACGATTGGGATTGGCGGCTCCGACCGGGCGTGCCGCGCAAAGAATGTCCGAAACGACGGGTTGTACGGCGCGCACCGTTCATCGAACGCTCAAATACGAACCCTCCATCGGTCGCTTTACCTATGATGAAAACAACACTTTGCCGGTCGATTTTCTCATCCTCGACGAAGCGGGCATGTTGGATGTTGCCCTGACGCATTCTCTGTTGCGCGCCCTGCCGGATGCGACACACCTGCTGTTGGTCGGCGACATTTACCAACTTCCGTCGGTGGGTGCCGGCAACGTTCTGCACGATTGCATTGAAAGCCCTTATTTTCACGTCACGTATTTAAATGATATTTTTCGCCAGGGAAAGCGCAGTTCCATCGTAACCGTCGCGCACAACATCCTCGAAGGTAAATGCAAATTGGAAGCACCAATCTGTTCGCCGGAACATCCGCAACCGTTGGAAGAAGATTTGTATTTCGTTCCTGCCGATCAGCCGGAAGAGGGCTTAAAAACGCTGGAACGCCTTTGTTGGGACTGTCTGCCGAAGCAGTACCGCCTTGATCCCGTACGCGACATTCAAATTCTCGCCCCCATGCACCGCGGTTCGGTCGGCATCGAACAAATCAACAACCTTTTTCAGCAACACGCCGGTCTGCAACGGCGCAAAATACAAATCGGCGAACAAATGTTCTTCGTCGGTGATAAGGTTATTCAGCTGAAAAACGATTACAACAACGGCATCTTTAACGGCGATCTCGGCATCATTCGGGAGGTGAACGAGGAGGATAACACCGTAACCGTTCAATTCAACGACGAACCGCACATTTTGGAACGTTCGGCGTGCCTGCACTTGAAATTGGCATATGCCATCAGCATCCATAAATCCCAGGGCAGCGAATTCCCGATCGTCGTTATCCCTTTATTTACGCAACATTTTGTGATGCTGAAGCGCAATTTACTCTATACCGCCGTAACGCGCGGTCGCAAAAAAGTCTTTTTGCTCGGCGACGCGCGCGCTTATTCCATCGCCGTCCGCACCCTGGACAGCACCGTCCGAAGAACGACCCTTTCGGAACGGTTGAAACACGGGTTTAAAAATAAATCTGTGTAAAAATGTATAAAAACAGATTGAAGACGGTTTGAAGCACTTTGTTGACATTTATTGAAGTCGCTTGTGTTTTTTTGATATCCAAAACACCGGCGCAGGCACATCTTTATGCTCCGCGCTTTACCTGTTCCAAATTCTCCCGATAAAAATTAAAACCGATATGTCACTCCCACTTCTGCGGCATGGCTCAGATCCTGCTTCATTTTAAAACTCATCGTATCTGCGCCACCCACCATCCTCAAGGTTGCATTCCCGGACAAATACCGCAGGCGGTAACCGACCGTCAGCTGCCAATGGTCATTCAAACACAAACCAAAACCCGTAAATCCCTGCCCCAAAAAGCTCCATGCTTTCGTACCGAACGATATCACCACACCGTCGGGAGCACCGGGCTTCGCAACAAGATCCGCTGTCAAAGAAACACGCGCAATACCCGCACCGACACCGCCGTACCAAAAACCGCGTTCGCCGAAATAATGCCGCAGCGTCACGTTGCAGGCACCGAACGCGTTCCCGAATTCGGCAGGAAAAATCACTTCGTCGGCACCGTCTTGCGGTTTAAATGTCGCCTTTCCCGTAAAATATCCCAATTCCAACCCGATGAAAACCCGATCGTCAAAACAGGATACCCCAAACTCTCCCGAACCCGACCACGCGCTTTTGGTGCTTCCTTTCGAACTTTTGTTGTTTTCGGGATGATCGCTGGCGGTAAAATCGCACTTTACATCCCCTCCAAACAGCCATCCGCCTCTCAATGTCACGTATGGCCTCCACTCCCGACCGTATTCAACCTCCGTTCCGTCCGTCGCACCCGATGCTACACCCGACAGCATCCCCACGATACCTGCCGTAAACAAGAATCTGCTTTTCATAGCTTTATGCTTCCATGGTAGGTAGGTAGGTAGGTAGGTAGGTAGGTAGGTAGGTAGCAAGTTTTTTTTGGGGGGATGGTTGGAGGAATTTTTGAGAAAAGTAAGAACGGTTCTTATATCACACGCTTTGCTAAAATCAACGCGGTAAAAAATTTCAAGAGCGATCCTTGGATCCCTTTTACGGAACTTTTAACTCAAAAAACGCCACAGAATCGCGGTACGATCCTCGTCTTATTTCAACTCTATCCCACCGATCCCGGAAGGCAAAATCGCTCAAATTTCAAAAGAAACGGCAGAAATGTTTTTCGAAGCGGCAGTCAGCGGATCGAACGAAGTTGCAGACTTCATTCAGACAACCACTCATTTCCCGCTCCATCCTGTACTCATTCCATCCGAACGGCTTTCAGGGCATCAGGAATTTAACAAACACCTTGTTCCGAACCTTTTCACCACTCCACCAGCGTTGCCGCCCACGTCAATCCGGCTCCGAATGCCGTCAACACAATACGATCGTCTTTATGAAATCGCCTCTCCGCTTTTGCCTGTGCGAATGCGATCGGAATGGACGCGGCGGAGGTATTGCCCGTGTGTTCAATGTTGCACACAAAACGCTCCATCGGAACATTCAACTGTTGCGCCAATGTCTGAACGATCCGAATATTTGCCTGATGCGGAACAAACCACGCAATGTCTTCCGCCGTCAAACCGTTCCGTTTTAAAAGCTCCTCCGTGGCTTCCGCCATGTGACGAACGGCCGCCTTGAACAGTTCTTTACCGTTCATGGTAACGGTATGTAAGTGTTTTTCGACGGTTTCTTTGGAAGCCGGTTGCGCCGAACCGCCGGCAGGTACGTACAACAAATTCGCCGCCGAACCGTCCGCTCCCGCCAAACCATCCGTAACGGCGGGCAAATCGGACACACCGTTACCGAGCACAAACGCACCCGCTCCGTCACCGAACAACACACACGTACCGCGATCTTCCCAATTAACGATGGAAGACAATTTTTCGCTGCCGACGACCAACGCATGGCGATAGCGTTCATCCCGCAATAAAGAACGCGCCGTCTCCAAAGCGTACAAAAATCCCGAACAGGCAGCATTCATGTCGAACGAAGGCACGGAACGTAACCCGAGTTTCGATTGAATAAGCACCGCGGCGGAGGGCGTGACATGATCCGGCGTTACGGTGGCAACAATTAGAAGATCGATGTCATTCGGTTCCAATCCGGCATCTCTGATTGCCCGTTGCGCCGCCCGAACCGCCAAATCGGAGCAGGCTTCACCTTCCGCCGCCAAATGCCGTTCGCCGATACCCGTTCGCGTCCGAATCCACTCATCGGATGTATCGACAACCTTTGCCAAATCGTCATTCGTAACCACACGCTCCGGCAGATAAGAACCGACGCCTTCAATCGTAATCTTCTTCATTCGTTCGTTTTTCCGTTACGGAAGCTTTCCTGATAAAAAAGCTCCTCCCTTAATCTTTGAGAAAACACATACCGACACTCTGCCAAAGTAAGCCAAAAACATGCTCCCGCACACGCTTAACACCCATCAAGCCTTCTCTTACAACCGCATTCCTCAAAGACACGCGAGAGATGGTTACAACACACATTGGCAACAAGCCACCAATCCCGACACACCGCCACCTTTTACGCCGCCTTCACCAGCAACGCATTGGCACGTGCCACATCCGCCTTCACTTCCTGCGGTTTGTAGGAACGAACACACTTCACCATCATGCCGATTCCGCCGGCGACCGCCTCCGCTTTTGCGGAACCGTGCGTCTTAAACACCCAACCGTTCAGCCCCAACAGCGGCGCTCCGCTGTACTTTTCCGGTGCCAACTGCCGCTTCATATCCCGAAAAACGCCGTTGCACAGCAAAGCACCCAGCTTGCGCACCGGATTTTCCAGTATTTTTTCCTTTATAAACGTTTTGAGTTCCCAAAAAAGCGATTCGCAGAGTTTCAGAACGATATTACCGACAAAACCGTCGCACACAACCACATCCGCCGTACCGCCGAACAAATCAAACCCTTCAATCAACCCGACGTAGTTCAAACCGTTGCACTGCTTCAAAACCGCATGCGCCGCATGTACCGCCTCATTGCCCTTCCCCTCTTCGGTACCGACGGTCAGCAATCCCACCCGCGGGTGCTCCGTTCGCAAAACCGCTCGGGCAAAATGCGACCCCAAAACGGCGTTGTGAACCAAAAACCGCGCTTCGCTTGTCGGATTGGCACCGACATCGATGAGAATAAAAGGATGCGTGCGCGTCGGAATGACGCTCGCCAACGCCGGTCGTTCCACACCTTCAATCGTCCGCAACTTTAACGTACTGCCCGCCATGAGTGCGCCGGTATTGCCGCAACTGAGCACCGCATCCAGCATCCCGTCCCGAACGCCCTCAATCGCCCTGAACATGGACGCTTCTTTTTTGTGCCTGAGCGCCGACAACGGATTTTCATCCATGGCGACAACCTCGGGCGTATGCAAAACCTCAATCTGCGACGAATTTTCCAAACCGCTCCGTCGCAACAGCGGTCGCAACACCGCTCCATCGCCCGCCAACACAAAGCGTTCAACCGCCCCGTCGACCGCTTGCAACGCCAATCGAACGCCTGCAACAACCTGTTCGGGACCGCCGTCCGACCCCATCGCATCAATGCCGATACGCAACCGCATCGGCGACGCTCCGCTCTCGACGGACGACATTGCAAACAACTATAATTTCACGTCCAACACCTGCCGATCGCGGTACATACCCGTCTCGGGATTGACATGATGCCAACGCACCAACGTACCGTCGGCTTCCCGCGCCAACAACGGCAACGCCGTCTTGTGCGCCCCGCGACGCAACCGACTGCGGGCTTTGGATTGTTTTCTCTTGGGCTGTCCCATAAAAAGTTCCTCTCAAAAACTACCTCTTCATTAGGGCAGAGATGCCTTGTTGTGTCAAGGTTGTTCGAAGGCGAACGGAGAGGGATAAGATTTTCCGTATTGTAAAAAAGCAACCGCTTGGAACATGGGAAATTACCTTACAGTTTGTTAATCCGAATGTTTCTGCTCCTTGCCTGATTTCCTGTTATCAAATTTCCAATAACAAGCAAAGTGCGCCTCCGCACCGTTGTTTTCGAAGGCTTCTTTAAACAACTGCATAAGCGTGCCTTTATCTTTGCACCCGACTTCGTACTCAAGGTCATCCAAACCATGCTGATTAACATCAAGTAATTTTTTAAGACCAGCCGGAGCACGATCATAAAAATCTTTTTTTGAAATACCCTCAAACTTAACGTATGTTTCGATAATGCGTCGCATCGGATTCAACAGAAGCCTCGAAGATGCCTCTTGGCACTCATAAATTGAACATAAATCCAACCAAAGCCCCTGATAACAGGTTTTTATGTCATCTTCCGCTTTTTCAATGACGTTAAATTCCGCGCCGTCGGAGGACAATCTTCTCAGATGCATTCGTTTAACCTTATCCTTCATCCGTTCGTTATGTTCCCAATCGTACAGCAGATTGATATAAAAGTGCCCGTTGTGTGTCATGATAACGACACGATCGTCCTTGCGTTCTCTACACAATCGACGCAACTCCTCCGTCATAACGTACTGCATCGCATCGTCATTAGAATTCATAGGGTCGTCAAAAACAATAATCTTATTTTCTCTCGTCCCCTTGTAGTCGGCTTCTTTCAGTTTTTCGAGAAAATACAAAAAGGCGATGATGTTTTTTTCACCCGCGGAAAGCGTCGTTACATTTCGATAGCCGCCCGAAGCGGTTTCACTTTTAATTTTGTAACAGCCGTCCTTTTCCTCACGGTCACCGACATACTCTAAAACAAACGAAAAATACCCTCGAAGCTTGCCGTTGATATGTTGTGCCAAAATACTTACATCTTCCGTTTTTGCTCTCAATTCTCTGATTTCCTCCAAAATATCGTTTTTCTCTTCTTCTTTCTCTTTCTTTTCGTCTTTCTTTGCTCCGAAAGCATTTTCCGCATCTGTTTTATCCTTCAGAAAACCTTTTAATTTTTCCACCTCCACTTCGTGGTGCCACTTCTCGCAAAATTCCCACACTTTATCCAATTTCAAAGTTTTCACGGCTTCGTCCCGCTTACGGCTTACATCGATCGCATTATTCTCTTTTACCGCTTCGTTATACTCCTTTATGATGTTTGCAAAATTCATTTCAATCCCGTCTTTCAACAGATCCGAAGGCTTAAACAAATTGCCTTTTTTCTTTTCCAATGCGTCTGCACAAGTTTTTAAAAAAGACAAAACTTTTGATTTCTCTTCGCTGAAACGCACGCGCAACTCCCCGATTTTTGATTGAAATTGCGGATAAAAATTATCGTCATCGATCGCCATCTTATCGATCTTATCTCTCAACGCTTTAACTTCACGAATTTTATCCTCAATTTCCTTCTCGAACGCCTTCACCTCGTCTGCCGAAAAGTATGCTTCCAGCTCGGCAAAAACCGAATCTTCAATAGGGTGGCCGCAAAACGCGCATACCTCACCGCGCTTGTGAATATCGAGACCATCCTTTGCGAACCTCCATTTTTTGGAGTCATCCTTCAACCGTTCGATGATGATTTTCCCCTTTACGCTTTTTTCAAAATACCGTCAACGGTATCCGACAGTTTTTTCGGATCAAAGTCCGTCTTCTCCAGTAAAGGAGCATGTCTCGGCGTGGAATTTTTAAGCAGTTCCTTGTTATTGTTGCGTTCTTCGTCACTCAACCGCTTTTTGTTTTCAATGTCGCTTTTGAAGCAAGTCGCATTGTAATTCGGAATGCTCAGTAAGTTTTTTATATCCCGAGCACTGTCAGTGTAAAATCTATTAATTTTCGCATCTTGGTTGCTATAAATCTTCGTTGCCTGTTCCCGTTTGGCAAAAAGATTATCCTCATATTTGTTGCCGTTTTCGTCATATTCCTCAATTTCCCGATTGATTTCCTTTATCTCCTTTTCAATTTTCTCGATTTGCGAATTTTTTTGCTTAATTTGTTCCTCGATTTCGTTATTTTTCGAACCCAAAACAACGGCATTCAGCTCTTCTTTCTCACCGACGATCCCGTCAAACCCGTTAAACAAATAACACTCGTCACTAAATGTTTCTTTTATCCTTTTCGACAGCGTACTTTTCCCGCTGCCGTTTTTTCCGAAAATAACGGTCACGGATTTATCGAGACATAATGTATTATCGCCCTTAACATCTTCGGGTTTTTTGCCGAACACCAGTTTTTCTTTCTTAAAAAGTTTAAATTCGGTGGTATTTAATGAAACTTCCGTATCTTTAATTCCCATGATTTTTATTCAAATCGATTCTTACGACAAAAGCTGCCCCTATCTCCACGCCCGATCGAAGCACCGATACTGCATCGCTTCCATCAGATGCGAT